>JBBRCX010000086.1:0-19772 GCA_038204465.1 Tepidisphaerales bacterium
GGCCGATGTACGGCTACGAGATGGTCAAACTGGTCAACGCCCGCACGGGCGGAAAGCTCGAGTGGCGCGAAGGGACGCTCTATCCGGCGCTGCACAAGCTCGAGTTCGAGAAGATCATCAGCTCGCGGTGGCGCGAGTCGCACGACGGCACGCGCCCGCGCAAGTACTACACGATCACGCGGCGCGGGCGCAAGGAACTGCGGCGGCGTGCGAACGAGTGGCACGAGTTCTCCACGGCCGTCAGCTCCGTGCTGAACACAGGGGGTGCGGCATGAGCGCCTTCGACGATCTGCTGCAGCGCCTTACCCACCGCCTGCGAATCGACCCGGAGTTGCAGCGCGAGGTGTCAGCCGAGCTGCGCACGCACCTGGAAGCATCGACCCACGAGTTCCTCGCGGCGGGCATGGGCGACGGCGAAGCTCGCGCCGCGGCAGTCAAAGCGCTGGGCAACGAGGCCGAAGTGTCCGAGCAGCTCTGGAGCGCCAACCGCCGCCGGGTGCGCCTCCGCAAGGCGGCGCGGTGGGCGATCGGGGCAACCCTCGGCCCGGCCGCGGTGGTGGCTTCTGTCGCAATCGCCTGGGGCGCAATCGTCTCGCTGGCGGTCTTCGTCGCGACGTTGGGGAGCCTGTCGTTCACTGGACTGCCGACCGTCTTCGGACAGGGCGACCTCATTCGCGGCGTGGACCGATATGCGCGCCACAAGCTTTTCGCCTCGGTCCCGCCCGCCGAGCGGCTCGCCTCTCCGTGGGATCGGGACACACCCGAAGCGCGGATCGAGCGCGCCCGCACGCTCGCCGAGTTGCACCCGCGCGACCCATTGTACTGGGCCAACTATGCCGTGAAGAGCCTGCTCCAAAGGGGCGTCCTCGAGACGCTTACGCTAGTAAGCCCCACGGCATTATCCCAACCCGCGCCTCAAACCCGGCCCGCGGCGATGCAGCAGGTGCTGCAGATCCTCGACCGCGGCAAGGAGTTGGAGCCGGACAACGCGTTCTACCCCTGGATGAAAGCAACCATACTTTTCCACCATTCAACGAAGCCGCTTCTACAGCCAACAGACAAGGCGCCTCTGGGATTCTCCTATGTGGATGCGCACGGGAAGAATGACAGATGGCAGCAGGATCGCTTTGAGGTGCTTGATCGCGCGATGTACGAACAGGCCCTGGCCGAATTGAGGGAGGCGGCGCGCAAGCCCTACCTCGATGCCTACGCGATGGCCTTCGCCGAGCACCAGTTAAACCGGTTGCCGCCACCGACGCGGCTGAGTGATCATCTGCTTGCTGTCCAGCTTCAGATGAGCGTGCTGCTGCCACATTTCAACGTTTATCGGGAGGCCATCCACATCGCCGGCGCTGAAGCCATTCAACGGGCGGCAGCAGGACGCCGCGACGAGGGATTGCAGCTGGTGCGCGACGCGCGAACGATCGCGGTGCTGGCGGCGCAGCGTTCAAGGAGTGTGATCGAACTCATGGTGGCAAGCTCGATGTACGGCGCTACGACGGCCCAGGAGGTGCTCATCTGGAAAGAAGTGGGCTCCGAGCCGCAAGCCGCCGAGGCGTTCCAGCGGATGGAGAGGTTCGAGAACTTTCGCCGTGCCGTGCGTGAGCGCGCCAACAATGATCCTGCGCTGAACGGCTGGTTTCGGCAGCTTGGGATGAGCGACCGGATTTTTGCTCGCGCCGGAACTGACCCCGGACAGGTGAATCCGGCCCCAGGGCGCAAAGCCGAGTACGCCGTGCTCGATCAATTGGCTCTGGTGTTGATGCTGCTCTCGCTTATTGCCGCTGCGGCATTGCCCGCGACGCGCGCCTTGGCCGCGCGGCTGCGCGCGGGCCGATGGCCGGTAGTGACGCTCATGAAGTGGCGCGTGCTGGCAAAGGTTATATCGATTTCGGTGATATTGCCGGTCGCGGTCTTTGCGTTTTACGCCTATCTCACACCCCTGGGCGGGCGCAACTACGGCACCACCGCTTCACTGGAGAGGATCTGCGTCGAATATGCCGCCGTCGCGTGCGCGATTCTTGTGCTCCTTCGACTTTCGATCGGCGCCGAAATGAAGCGACGCGCGAATGAGCTTGAACTGGATGAACTCGCACCCCGGCGCATTTCGCGCGCAAAGTCTGCGACCGGCATTCTGCTTGCCGTCCTGGTTGTCGTCTACCTGATCGTTTGGCACTGGTCGGTACAACGGACAACGTTTCCGGAAGCATTTCCGACGCGCGGCGCCGGCTACGCCCTGGCATTTATCGTTATGGCGTATGCGCTCAGTTGGACGGGAAGCCACTCCGCTGTGAGGGCAGTCTCCAGGGGATGGTGGGGCCGCATCCCGTGGTGGGTGAACTTCGCGGGTGTGCTCGCGGTCGTTTTTGGCGGGTCCTGGATGTTCGCGAACATGCGGCCAGGCACACGGCTTGACGACCAGATCGCCTTCGTCTGCCTCATCCTCTTTTTCGCGACGCTGCTGGCCGCGCTCGCCATCACAGTCCGGCGGCGTTGGCGCTCTGGCGGGAGGACCGAGCAGCCTCGTTTCAGCTATGGGTTGTCCGTCGCGCCCGCGATCCTCTTGAGCGCGGTCGCTCTGGCTGTCCTCTGCGGAATCCCGTTACGCCTGCAGGAAAGGCGCAATACGGCCGCTATGGCGGCGCCCGGGGGATCACCGAGCTTCCTGCACGAGGTGGATCAGAGCTACTGGCGAATCCTGCGGGAGAGGCTGGCAAATGCCGAATCGGACGAGCACATGGCGCCCGCCCAGCTTCTCCAAAACCACTGAGTTTTGCGAATCGGACGCCTTCCGGTATCCTGAACCGCAGGCTGGCATCCGGGCTCGGGTCTTTCGTTTGCTCGAAACGGATGTTGTTCTCATCTCGACGCCATCGCACGGCAAAGTGCGTGTCACAAGGGGCTACCCTGTTTCATCGCTTGCGCTTCGGCTGCCTCGTTTGGCTGTTCGCATCCGTTCTGACGGCTGCGGCTGCGGCTGACCGCATCACCCTGAAAGACGGCTCGGTCATCGAAGGCACCGCGATCAAGCGCGGCGACGGCTACTGGATCCGCACCCCCGACGGCAGCACCCGAACCATCCCCAACACCGAGATTGAGAAGTTCGAAAAGGGCACGCCGCCCGCCGCGCCCGCAACGCCGGAGCCCACTGCTGCGCCCGGCGCCGCGGACGCTGCCAAGCCGAAGGTCGCTGGGAACCTCGCCAGTGCGAAGCACCGCGCGGACGTCGTTGAAGCTCCCATGGCGGCCGTCGCCATCTGGCAGGAATACATCGAGACCAAGCCGTCACCGGATGATCTGAAGGTCGCCACTGAAGAAATGGCCAGGTGGAAGAAGCTCAGCGAACAGGGCGCGGAGAAGATCAAGGGCAAGTGGGTCGGCGGGGAAGAGCGCAAGGCGATTCTCGACAAGGCCAACGCCCTCTCCGCCGAAGCTGAAACGCTCATGCGCAAGGACCAGACGCTGCAGTCCATCAAGAAATTCGAAGAAGCCCAGGCGGTCTATCCCAACTCATTCCGGATCAACTTCTGGCTCGGCTACGTGATGATGCTGCAGCACGACGAAGACAAGGCGATCAAGTATTTCGAACAGTCTTTGAAGCAGAAACCGAATTGTCCTGAAGCGACCGGCAACATCGCCTTGGCGCTGATAGGCAAGAAGCAATACCAGCGCGCCATCGTGCTGATGCAGCAGGCGATCGAAGCGGGTGATTCGCCGGAGCTCGTGCAAAACCTGGTGACCGCGCTCGCCTCTGTGCCCGAGACGGTCCGCAAAAGCACCAAGGCGAAGCAGGCGATGGAGACCGCAAACCTGCTCTCGTCGAAGTACCGAATCACCGGCCCGGAGAAGAACTTTCGGCTCATCGGGCTGCGCGAGACGTCCAAAGAAGGTGGCGACGGCGCCCCGGTCGCGGGCATGTGGAGCGGAACCGGCTTCATCGTCAGCGCCGACGGTTTGATCCTCACCAACCGCCACGTCGTCGACGGGGCCAAGACGCTGATGGTGGTCTTGAACGGCAACGTTCAGAAGACGGGCGAAGTCGTGAAGATCGACGACGAGCAGGACCTGGCAATCATTCGCGTGAAAGCCGATGGGGCGGAAATGCCCTTCGTCAACCTCGCGGGGCCCGATGCGCCGAAGGACGGCGCGGAATGCACCGTCATGGGGTTCCCGCTCATCGACCGCCTCGGCGCCTCGATCAAGATCACGCGCGGCATCGTCAGCAGCGCGGTGAACTCCACCGCCGGCGCTGACGTGGTCATCGATGCCAAGGTCAATCCCGGCAACAGCGGCGGTCCGATCCTGGACAAGTATGGGAACGTGATGGCCATCGTCAGCATGAAGAGTCTCTCCTCGACAACCGAGGACAGCTACGGCCTGGGAATCAGCGCGGGTCACATCCGCAAGTTCCTCGAGAAGAACAAGATCACGATCACCCCCGCGGCCAGCGGTGGCGACACCCTTTCGGCCGAGCAGGTCGCGTCTAAAGTGAAGCCGGCCACCGTCTGCATCCTTTCCACAAGGTAGGGAATAGCTCGCGCTTCGGCGAGAAGTGTCCAGAGCGACATCGTGCGCCTAAGATTCGTGCTCTAACAGGAAGGCCGCATGATCCGCCGCTCACGATTGCCACAGCTGCGCATACCGTTTCTGTCAGCGATGCTCGCCTGCGCATCGATCGTGTTTGGAATCGACACGACTGGAGCCAAACCCTCTGACAGCGCGGCATCCCCCGCGACGATGCCTTCGACCCGCCCGGCGACTGCCGCGGCCAGGACCGCCAACGAAATCGGGGATGAACTGGAGAAACTTGGCCGGCAGCTGAAGGTGGCCCTGAATGATCCGGCAGATCTGCTGGAAGAGACGAAGCGCGCGGAGGTCGCGAAAACGACGGTGCCCACTCTGCGCAAGATGCTCGCGCTTTCCGAGGAGTTGGCCGAGTCCGGCGCTCCGGGCGCAAAAATGATGGCGCCCAGCGTACGGGTCCATTTGCTCACTCTTCTTTGCGTGCTGGGGGACGCGCAAGCGACGTCCGAGTTGGAGAACGCCGCCTCAGCCGCCGGCCCCGACGCCTCCGCTGCCAAGACCGGGCGCCTGTTTGCGCGGTGGATGACGGCACAGAATGACCGCGGGGCCCTGGATAGAGCGGTCTTCGAAGCCAAACAACTCGCTCGAGCGGATCCGACCAGCGATGACCTCACCCAGACGCTGTTCCAAATGAGTCAGATCGGAAAGTCGAAACCGGCAAAGCTCCTGATGGAAGATCTTGCGCTGAACATGAAGAGCAAGAGTGCTGAGACGATCAAGGAGCGGCTGGCCGGTGTGAAGAAGCTGCGCGCGATGGAAGGCAAGCCATTGACACTCGCGGGGGCCAAGGTGGACGGTACGAAATTCACCACCGCCGACTGGAAAGGGAAAGTGATTCTCGTCGATTTCTGGGCAACCTGGTGCGGGCCTTGCCGCGAGGCGTTGCCGCGGGTCAAGAAGGCATACCAGGACTATCACGAAAAGGGCCTGGAGATTGTCGGGATTTCGTGTGACCGGGACGTGGATGACCTCAAAGGCTTTCTCAATCAGAACAAAGATGTGGCGTGGCCCCAGCTTTTCGAATCGGGAGAAGGGTGGCACCCGCTGGCGACCGAGTATGGGATCGACAGCATCCCCCGCATGTTCCTGATCGACAAAAGAGGCATCGTGCGCTCGGTCACCGCCCGGGAGGATTTCGAGAAGATGATCCCGCAGCTCCTGGCCGAGCCGGGCCAGGACCCCGCCAGGCATAAATGAAGTTGGGGCGGCGCTCGCCTTTTGCATGAAATGACGACGGGAAGACGACCTGAATCGCCTGCCCGTTTGCATTCCCGTCGAGGCCGTGTGGCGCCTGGCCCTTTGGGTGATGCACGGTCCCGTTATTCGTTGCCGCTGGTCTCCTCCAGCATCTTGCGGAGATAGCCGTTCTCACGGCGGGTCGCCTCCAGGTCGAACACGAGATACTTGATGCTGAGGCGGAGGTAGTCGAGGCTTTCCTGAAGCCCGCTGACCGTCTGCCGCAATCGCTCGTGGCGCTGGCGCGTTTCGTCGGCGAGCCTCTCGAGCTTCTGCCGCTCGGTTGGCGGAAGGGTGCTGATTTCGCCCATCAGTTCCGCCAATTTGGATTGGAACTCCTGCTCGTTCATCGCAAGACTCCTGTGTCGACACACTACTAAGGCAAACGCCGTTCCACGTCCTTGCGCCAGGTCCAATCCTTCGGTGCAGTGCAGCGCGCGTCGCTTTGCAAGCGGCCCGAGAGGCCTCGAGGCCCTAACGTTCAGGCACGATGCGCGGCTTGTGGTTCCTACGCATCAAAAGCGGGCTAAGGGCGTGCTTCAACGCCGCATCGGCGCCACCCTGTTTCATCCACGCAACGCCGCCGTACTTCTTCACGTCACCACAACAGCCGCATATCCCACCGCGTCCACGCTCGCGCGGGGCAGCAGGCCGGCCAGAATTTCCGAGCTGTTCGCATGGCGAAGCACGTTCGCCCTGGTCGCGCCCATTTCCCGGCAGGCCGATAACATCGCCGCGATCGCTCCGCCGCCGCACGCGTTGAGGTGCGCCTTCACTTCCGGCACGATCTGCTCAGCCGCTAAATCCGTCACCTTCTCCAGCAGGCGTCGATCGTTCGCGCGGGCCCATTGCAGCGCTTCGCGTCCGAGTCCCGCAGGCGTGAAACGGTAAGCGGGGCCATAATGCGTCAGATCACTGCTGGCCAGAAAGACGGCGCGCTTGCCGCTGGCCCCGACCGCCTCGGCGGTCTCTTTCCCGATGCGCACGGCGTCCTCTACCAGCGGCACTTCGATCGGCAGAAGGCTGGCCTGGGGCCATGCCGCCTGAATCAGCGGAAGTTCCACCTCTATCGCGTGCTCCCGCCGATGAAGCCGCTCGTCCACCTCGAAGAGCCTCGAGGCGTTCGTGAGCTGGCGCGTCACATTCTTATCAAGCTGGGTTTCCGCGCCCGGAACCGCCCAGGCCTCATGCGTGTCCAGTGCCGCCACTGATGTTTCGAGCGGAGTGTGCACGGCGCCGAAGACGACCACCAGTTCCGCGGGATGCTGTTGCGCGAGGGTCCGGATGGTCAGTCCGGCGATGGCGCCGCTGCATACCCAACCCGCGTGTGGAACGATTCCACCCACTGCTCGAACCGCGGAATCGCCTTCACGCCCCGCTACCGGCTCACCCAGAAGGGCGCGGGCCGCCGCGCGGCACTCATCCGGGTCCTCGGGGTAAAACATCCCCGCGACTACGGGCGGACGAACCCTCGCCAGCATTGGCCTGGCCACATCGCTCACTATAATGACCGCTTTGAATGCGGAGCAATCCGCAATGATCTTGCGACAAGCAGTTTTTCTGCGGCCCGCGGGCTAAACGGCGTAAGATGGACCGGTCGTAAAGAATCGAAGGGCAGGTGAGCGGCATGACACAGCCCGAAGACCAGCAGCCTGCCCCGGCGCCGAGGCGTCCCACGACGCCCCCTGCGAGCGCGAAGCGGCCTGAAGCATCCGAGCAAAACCCGCAGCGTGCCGTGCGTCCGGCAAAGCCTTCATCGGCGCCGAATCGCAGTGCAAAGCCCGCTCGCCCTGCGGCGGGCGCATCGAAGCAAAGTGAGTCGGCGGCGCCCTCGCGTGAGCGTTCACGTTCCTCGGCGCCATTCGTCGAGCGGACCGACGCGGCCGCCGCCGAAGCGGTGGATGAGGATGACCTGGTCATCGTCCCGGCCATGCCGATCGAATACCGTGGCCCCAGCGCGCCCCATGCGAAGCGCCCTTCGTACCTCAAGTCGCTCCGCTTTCGGCAAACGATCATTCCCGTGCTGCTCACGATGGGGGTGCTGGTAGCGGCCTTCGGCGCGCTGCACTACCTCGTCAGCCGTGACGCGCCCCTGGCGGTGCTGCCGGGCTGGCTGGCGCTGTTGCTCATCGCGTCCGGGTTGTTCTTGCTCGGGCTGGGGGTGATGAACATGCTGCAGGTCCGCGGCGAGTTGGCAGCGGCGCAGCCGCCGGCGCAATGACGCGAAGCGCCTGATGCCGCGCAGGAAGCCCGGGCGGGGCTCGGGGCGTTGACACTCAATTTTGGCACTTCTATTATCCAGCTGTACATCGAGTCGAACCCAACGGAGAGCATGATGGCGAGTGAGAACGTAAAGGAGTTTACCGATCAGAATTTCGACGCGGAGGTCCTGAAGTCCGCCGAACCGGTGCTGGTTGATTTCTGGGCGGAGTGGTGCATGCCCTGCCGGATGCTTGCGCCGACCATCGAGAAGATCGCCAAGGACTACGTGGGAAAGGTGAAGGTCGGCAAGATCGACACCGACGCGAATCGGGATATCTCAGTCAAGTACAGCATCAGCGCGATCCCCACCGTCATCCTCTTCAAGGGCGGACAGGTCGCGCAGAAGTTCGTCGGCCTGCGCCAGGAAAAAGACTTCAAGGCGGCGCTCGACGCGGTCTAAAAAACCATCCGAACAATACGAAACCGCCGGCCCCGAAAAGGCCGGCGGTTCTCTTTTTCCTGATTCACATTCAGCCAACAGAAAGCATTTACGTCAACCGTCGCGTTCTCCCCGACGTTCTCGACGGGAATCGGGTCTCACCGCGTCAGGGCCCTGCGGTCATGCGAGCCGTTTCGCAACCGCGTTTCCATTGCGCTCCTGAATCACCGCATCGAGAATCAAAGCCCTTTGTCATCGTTATCCTTACGACCCTTCTCCTTTCCCATGCGCTCGCGATTTTGGGCCGCCCGCTCTGCCGCGGCCTGCTTCAGGTCGGCTTCCACCTTCCTCATTTCCGCCTGCTGCTCGGGCTTGAGCAGCGCGGTTTCGTCCTTCCGCTCCTGGTCGCGGATGGCTCTCACCTTCTCGTTTGCCTCCTCGTGCAGCTTGATGATCTGCCGCTTCTGCTCATCGCTGAGTGAGCTCATGTGGTCCCAGGGCTGGATGAGCTTCGCGGGACCGCCGCGGCGGTGAGGCCTGGTCGTCGGCTTGCCCTCATCGGCAATGACCAGCATCGAACCCGACAAGACCACGACCGCCGCACACAAGACAAATCGAGACAGTTTCACAGGGCTGCTCCTTCCGTTGAAAATAGCCTGAAATACGTTTTGCAACTCTATCCAGCCACGCGGCCCGACAAGACCGCCATGCCCCCGGCGTTTACCGCCTTTTTGCTGGCTCAAAGAGCGGATTGGTGATTTCGATCTTCCCCACGGCCACCGCTTCAGTGGACTCGCGCACCATTGCAGGCTCAGACACCCGATCCGCGCTTTGGGGCGCTGACGCGTCCGCGTCGGCCGGCGCGACGTCCGGACGATACAATCGTCCGCCAAACGCCTTCATGTATTCCGTCCAGTTGGCTTCGCCCCCGAAGTGGGCCGACCCGCGGGTCGCCGCCAGCGACATCATCAGCTTCGCGTCCAGGTTCTCAATGTAGTGCACTGCGATCGCTTCGGGCGTGCTCGGAGGCTTGATTGCGCCGAACTCTGCCTGGCCGTGATGGCTGATGATGATGTGCTGCAGCACGTCGATCAGTTCCTGCGGGATCTTCTCGCCAAGCATCGCCTCGGCCGCCACCGCCTTGTGTTCCACCCACATCGCCGACTTGACGATGTGTCCCACCAGCTGGCCGCCATCGCTGTAGCCGAACGCACAGTCGTAGCACAGTTCCCAGGTCTTGGCGATGTCATGAAGGAAGATGCCCGCGATCACCAGGTCTCGATTGAGCCCCGGATAGAATCGCGTGATCGCGTCGGCAACCTCGATGGCGTTGAGAGTGTGCTCGAGCAGCCCGCCGATGAAAGCATGATGGAACGTCATCGCCGCAGGCGCGCGGCAGAAGTCCTTCATCAGCTTCTCGTCATCGAGGTAGGTCTGCACGAGCGCGGCCAGATGGCGGTTCTGAATGCTGCCGAGCATTTCCGACAGCTTCGAGCACATGGCGCCGATGTCCTTGGTCGTCTGCGGCAGCAGATCGCCGATATCGAACGTGCCGTCCTTAACGGGCCACATCTGCTCGATGATGCACTGCAGGTTGTTCTGATAATTCTCGACGCGGCCGCGAATGCGGAGGAACCCGCTGTCAGGCATCTCGCTGAAGATCTCGCGGGTGGCGTTCCACATCCGCGCATTCAATTGCGCGCTGCGGTCGGAAACGAACGCCTTGATGTAGTGCTTCGAGTTTGAACCGGAGGCGAGTTGCTTGCCGCTGACGACGTAGACGTCTTCGATCACATCCCCCGCCTGGCAATCCCTCAGATAAATTCGCCGCATTTCCTCTCCCCATCAGGCGCCGGCCAAGCTGCCACGGCCTGGACTGTTGTGTTGATTCTGACGCCGCCGACCGGGCGAAGCAAGATTTCCTGCTGTTCGCGACGCCATAGAACAACAAAGGGCACGCATTGCGTGCCCCATGGAGGAATCGCTGCGGGGCGCGGCCTATTTCTCCTGCGCCCGATTGAACCGCTCTTCGGCGGCCTGCCAGTTCACGACGTTCCACCAGGCTGCGACATAGTCAGGCCTGCGATTCTGGTATTTGAGGTAATAAGCGTGCTCCCAGACGTCGAGACCGATGACCGGGAACTTGTTCTCCATGAGCGGGCTGTCCTGATTGGCGGTGGAACTGACCTCCAGCTTGTCGCCATTCTTCAGAAGCCACGCCCACCCCGAGCCGAAGCGGGTAATCCCGGCCTGAGCGAACTTCTCCTTGAAAGTGTCGAAGCTGCCGAAGGTGCTGTCGATCGCCCGCGCAAGGTTACCAACCGGCTTCCCGCCCGCCCGCGGACCAAGGATCTCCCAGAACAGCGCGTGGTTGTGCGCTCCGCCGCCATTGTTCCGCACGACCGTTTTGACGGCTTCCGGAACCATCTTCATGTTGTCTTTCAGCACTTCGTGCAGAGGCTTGCCGTCGAGGTCTTTGGCCTGCTCCAGCGCCTTGTTGTAGTTGGTGACGTAGGCGGCGTAGTGCTTGCCGTGATGGATCTCCATCGTTTGCTTGTCGATGTGCGGTTCGAGGGCGTCCGAGGGATACGGCAATGGTTTAGCGGTAAGAGGCATGGCTCACTCCTTCTTGGTGAATTGCGTGGTTCGCGATGCCAAGGGTAGCCCTGCGGTTTGGGAGGGTCAACCGGATAGAGTTGCTGCGACGCAGAAGTTCTTTGCTCGCGGGTCCAACACTGTTACCGTTGCCGCCCGGCGCGTAGAACCGTCATGTGGCAGCACTACCGAAAGACCCTCCTCCCGACGCAACTCTTCATTTTCGGCGTCTGCGCCGCGCTCTATTGGTATAGCAAGCCGCCCCTTCCCACGCTCCTGTTCCTCTTCCTCACCATGCAACTCGCTTCCATCCTCGGCGCATGGTGGGGCGCTCGCTTGCGGGCAAAGATGCGCCGCCGCGAGCAGGCCCTGCCCCTCGAACGCCGCCTCTGAGCTCAAAACTGGGCCTCCGCCCCGCCGCTGTCCGATGCATATAATGCCAGCGGAGGAATTCATGGTCATTGCGCTCACCGGTGCGACCGGTTTCGTGGGCCAGCGGATCGTTCAGCAACTCCGGCTCGTCAACCATCGGCTGCGCTGCCTCGTTCGGGAGGACAGCGACGTCTCACATCTGCGCTCGCCGGCAATCGAATTGATCTACGGCGATCTGGACGAATCGGAATCTCTCGACCGGCTGAGCGACGGCGCCGCGGTTGTCGTGCATGCAGCGGCCTGGCACGACGGCGCGTTCCAGCAGATCGGCCGCGAGCAACCTTTCGAGCACATCGAGAAGAACGTGGATGGCAGCCTGAAGCTGCTCGAGTTCGCCCGCACCAATTGCGACCAGTTCATTTTCATTTCCAGCGGCAGCGTGTACGGAAACCCGGCGGGAAATGCTCCGCTCGCCGAGGACTCGCCGCGCGATCCCGACACTGCGTATGGCGCGTACAAGGCTTCGGTCGAGATGTTCTGCCAGAGCTACGCCCGCCAATTTGATTTCAACGCGTGCGTGCTGCGGCCGGTGGCGGTCATCGGCGCCCATTCGAATGCGGAGGAGTCACCCTACTTCGATCTCGTGCGACGCGTCATTGCCGGCGAGCGCATTGAAGTCGGCTCGGGTCAGAAGGCGGTGATGGTCGAGGACGTTGCCCGGGCGGTGGCATTCGTCATTGGCCGGGAGGATGTGAAGGGTCAGGTCTATAACTTGTGCGGCGGATGGGTTCGCCAGCAGGACGTCGCGCAGATGGCCGCAAAGATCCTGGGTTCGGGAGCAAACGTAGTTGGAACGCCGCAGAGCGGCCCGCAGCACGAGATGTCCAGCGCGAAGATCATCGAGCTGGGTTTCCGCTTCACCGGGCAGGAGGGGTTGAACAACTATGTCAGGGAGTTGGTTCGGGCGGCGGGCCGCGTTGAACAGCCGAGTTGAAACGCGCTTTCGGCAACTTTCATCCCTTGGCATCGGGCTCCGCCGAGGCCGCAACCTGCGGTTCAGTCGAGCCAACTTCGTCCGCAGGTGAGTGACGCTTTCGCCACCACGTGAAGGCGATGGTCAGCGCTACCACAACTCCCAGCGCTGCGAAGACCCAGTACTCGTAGTGTTGGACTTTGGCGCGCATCTGCTCGATGGTCCCGAGTTTCTTTCCTGCCAGGTGTCCGAGAAACAGGAACAGCCCGCCGCTGACGATCGCGGCGAGGCCGTCGGCAATTACGAAGCGCACGAAGTTGAACCGGATTGCGCCGGCCGCCACGACCATCGCGCCGCGAATTCCCGCAAGCATCCTGCCGAATGCGACGACCCAGATGCCGTACTTTTCGAAGAGGCTTTCAGCCTTCAGGATGCGGTTTCGCGTCACATGCTTGCCCACGAATGGCACCCGCGTGATCTCGAGGCCGAAGCGACGGCCCAGGGAGTAGAGCACGCAGTCGCCGCCAATGATTCCACACCAGGCGATGATGGCCGCCGGCAGCAAGTGCATCTTCCCAGGCGCCCCTTCCGGCTGTGCGACAAAGAAACCTGCGACGAGCAGGGGTATGTCCTCCGGCAGCGGCAGGCCCAAGCCGCACGCGAAGAGCAGTCCGAAGAGGATGAAGTATCCGCCCCACTCGAACCAGCCCTGGACCTGTTGAGGATTGAATAAGTTGAATAACGCCAGTACGTCCATGCACTCACCCGTCAGCGCGAGTCGAATCAATGCCGCCACGCGTGCGGCGTCGCCGCATTATGGGTTGCGCGTGCGGTTATCGAAAGGGACAGCAGGGAAGCTGTGAAGTCTTATTGGCTCGAGCACGCCGCTGGGTCTGCGCTGAATCAGATGTAGTACATCTGCTGCTGCACGCTGGCGGCGCGGTTGACGTGCTCCATCAACTGGTCGAGGGTTATGTTGTCGAGCACTTCGTCGGTCGCATCGGTGAGCCTGCCATTCACCAGGTGCACCGCGACCTCGCCCGGCGAAAGCTCGTCCGCCAGCTTTCCTTCCTTCAAGCTCAGCCGGCCTTCGAGCCTCCGAATGAGATCGCCGACGCGGATGTCGCGAGGTGCGCGTGCCAGTCGGTAGCCTCCGCCGCTGCCCACTTTGCTTTCCAGGAAGCCCCCGCGGCGAAGCGCGAGCAGAATTGCTTCGAGGAACTTGTTTGGCAAGCCCTCCTCACGGGCAAGGTCGCGCGACTGGACGAAGTTTCGCGGCCACAACCGTGCCAGTTGCACGACCGCCCGCAGGCCATACTCCGTGCGCTTCGACAACCGCAAAATCGTCTCCCGTCAGGTGTCGCGATGCTAAGGGTGGCGCTGCGGAGCGTCAATCAACGCGATCGACGCACGGCAGCGGAATAAAGGCGCGATGTTGAAGGATATACTTAGAGCAATGACACGCGCAAGCCTTCATCCGCTCTGGCTGGCACTGGTGCTGTCTTCGCTGTTCGTCGGCCGAGCAGTTCGCGCGGCCGAAGGGCCCGCGCGTGCGAAGGCAACTGCGGTGCTGAATGCTTCGGCGCTCGCTCCCGGGGAAAAGGCGGTGCTTGCAGTGGTGGTGGACATCCAGGAAGGTTTTCACGCTCAATCCCACTCGCCGAGCGAGAGCTACTACATCAAGTTCAAATTGAAGCTCGATCCCAATGAACCGTTGACCGCCGGAGAACCGCTCTACCCGGCTGGAAAGGATGAGCAATACAAAGACCTGGGGAAGCTCAACATCTATACCGGGCGCGTGATCGTTTACGTGCCGCTCGAGACGAGGCCCGATGTACGCCCCGGCGAAACGAAGATTTCCGGGAAGGTGCGACTCCAGATTTGCGACGAGAAGTCGTGCTATCCGCCTGAGGATCTCCCGTTCTCGCTGCAGACGAAGGTCGTGCCGACGGGAGAAGCGGTGAAGCCCGCCAATCCTGAGATATTCAGCGGCTATGATCCGACCGCAACACCATCGACCGCGCCCTCCACTGCGCCATCGTCGGCCTCGGGGGGATCAGGCTCGACCAATGCACCCGCGACATTCGATCTGTTCGGCATGAAGGCGACGGGTTCTTACTTGTTCGCTTTCCTGGCCGCAATCGTCATCGGAGCACTGTTCAACGTCATGCCATGCGTTCTTCCGGTGGTCCCGCTGAAAGCGATCGGGTTTTACGAAGTGTCACAGCATAACCGCGGCCGGAGCGTCGCGCTCGGGGCGGTGTTCAGCCTTGGCATCGTGGTGACTTTCGCTGTGCTGGGGCTGTTCGTGGTTGTGTTGAAGAAACTGGCTTGGGGGGAGTTGTACAGCAACGCGTGGTTCTCGGCCGCGATCGTGGTCATTCTTGCAGTGATGGCGCTGAGCATGTTCGGTACGTTTTCCGTCAACCTCCCCACCGGTATCTACCGTTTCGCTCCAAGGCATGACACGTTCAGCGGCAACTTTCTCTTTGGGATTCTCACGGCGATTCTCTCCACGCCATGCACGTTCGGAATGTTCCTGGGTCTGCTGACCTGGGCGCTGACGCAGCCACCCGCCATCGGGCTCGCGTTGGTGATCAACGTCGGCGTGGGAATGGCTCTGCCGTACCTGCTTCTCAGCGCGGCGCCGGAGTTGGCGCGCCGTTTCCCGCGCACCGGTCCATGGGCGGAGTTGGTAAAGCAGATGATGGGGTTCCTGCTTCTGGGTTCCGCCATCTACTTCGCGCGGCGCTGGATCGACCGATTCAGCGGCGAGGACGCGACGTGGTGGGCAATCTTCGCAGTAGCGGTCGTTGCGGCCATCTTTCTCGTGACGCGAACCATCCGCTTCTCGAAAACAGTGATGCCTCGGTGGATCGCGGTCTCCATCGCGGTCCTCATCATCGCGGGCTCCTTCGTCGCCGTCCGATCTCTAACGAACCGACCGTACGAGTGGCAGCCCTACACACCACAGGCGTTGGCCGACGCTCGTGCGAAAGGGCGGCCGGTGCTGGTCGAATTCACCGCGACGTGGTGTTTCAACTGCCAGTACCTCGAATCATTCGTTCTGCACGACAAGCGCGTCGTCGAGGAAGTGGGCCGCAGCCGGGTGCTGATGCTGCGCGCGGACCTGACGGATGAAGACGCTATTGGCAAGCCACTGCTAAAGACGCTGAACCCCGCGGGTGGCATCCCGTTCACAGCGGTGTATTCGTCAGAGTCCGACGAGCCAATCCGGCTTTCAGGTGTGTATGGGACCGAGGACCTCAGGGCTGCGATACAGCGCGCCACTGGAAAGAAGCAGGTCGCTCAAGCGCGATAGGTTCGGGTGACGTTGAGACAGGTCGCTGATGCGGTGTCTCAAGTGCTCGGCGTAGCAGAGTTGCCTGACCGTTCGGGTTCCGGCTCGGCGGGAACGGCCGAATTTGATTGAGCTCGCTCCGCTTCTTCCGCGGCCGACTCGGGCTTCGATTTCTCGTTCACCTCGACAGATGATTTCACGCCCGCTTCGTCGAGCCGGAACCGAATGACGCGCTCGAGGTGCTCCCGGCTCTTGCCCTTATAGTCGCCCATTGATTTGCCGTCGATCCACACCTCACACACGACCGGACTTGCATCGGCGTCGATAGCCCCCTTGACACTCTCCCCCTGAGCTTTGGCCAACAGGCCGCCGATGCGGCCTCTCACACGAGAGTCGGCCTCTTTGACTCTGTTCGTCCTGGGTCGACCGGCTTTTGGCGGAGCCGCCTCGGCTTCCTCCCCGGCGGGCCTCGTGCCGCGCGAGTGAATGGCCAACTCCGGCGGCAGATCGTCCGGGATGTACAAAAGCCTGCGACAACTCGGACAGAAGACCAGCTCGTCGCGGGTGTGCAGCTTGTTGTAAACGTCGGTGACCAGATTCATATTGCACGCCGAGCACAGGTATTCCTCGCGGCGGCGGTCGGGCTTGGCGACGGCAGACATGGCATCGCCGTCGTGATGCTCGGCGAGGCGCTCGAACGCCTCGCGCGCCCGCGGCGGCAACGAAGCGGCCGAGGCGTCGCGCGCCGGTCGAAGCGCGTCCACCTGCGACTTGAGGCGGGCGAGGGTATCGCCGATTGCGGCGGACATCGTCGCAAGCTTTGTCCGCTCGGCTTCGAGCTGGGTGCTCAGCGCCGCCGCCTCCGCCTGGAGCTTCTCAATCTCCTCGAGCCGCTTCACCGCCTCGTCTTCGATCTTGTTGCGATCGACCTTGGCAGTGTTGATCTCGGTCAGGAAGGCCTGATACTCCTTGTTGTTGTGCGCGGTCTGCTGCTGAGTGCGCAGCTTCTCGATGTGGGTATCTCGAGTCTTGAGCTCGAGATCCATCTGGTGCGCTTGCGATTGCTGCTCGCGCAGTTTCTGCTGGGCAAACTTCAGTTTGTCGGCAAGGTCGTTGGTGCGCCGCTCCTGGACGCGCACGTTTTTATTCGCTGCCTCGAGGTGCTCCTGAGCTTCGCGGAGCTGCTGATCTGCCTGATAAAGCTTGACCAAGTCGACGTTGGTCGGACCCATTCAGTACTCCATAACGGAACTATCGCCGCGGACGGTGCGTGGACCACCCTGGCAGGCGCGCTTCCAATTATGCCGACGCGCGGCATAGATGCAAAGGGGTCAGCAGGTCAGCATATTTCACCGCTGAACGTCCATTCGCCGACCCATGCTCTTGCCACGACCACTGCGCCCACCGATCGGTCGTTCATACACGGAACTTCGAAAAGATGAAAAGGCGGCTCGGCATCGCTGCAGTAATCGCGATGGTGGTTGCAGCCTGCTGGCTCGCGAGCACCTGCAACCGCCCAACGAGAAGAGCAGCACTGCTACGGACAGCGCCAAATGCCGGCAGCGAAAGTTCCTTCAGCGCTGCCGCAGACCTTCATCTGAAGGCATGTCGCATTAGCCTGACTCGCGGCGAGGTCACGCTCAACGTGCCGCAAGGCTTTCGTATTCGAGCAGCGGCGGAGGGGTTGGGCCGTGTCCGATTCCTCGCGAAGTCCCCCGACGGCCGCCTTTTCGCGCCCGACATGGTGAACCTGTCTGACAACCACGACGGGAAGCTGCATGTGCTGGAAAACTTCGACGAGGTTTCGGGGCGCTTCCGCACAGTCCGCGTGTTCCTGCGGCATCTGCGGAATCCAAACAGCGTCGCGTTTCATGTTGACGCCAGCGGTATCACGTGGCTCTATCTGGCTCTGACTGATCGATTGGTCCGATACCACTACCGCGCTGGCGATGCGGCGCCCTCCGCTCCCCCGGAAGCGGTTGCGCAATTCCCAGACTACGGCTTGGGATACAAGCACGGCGGCTGGCACCTGACGCGCACGATTGCATTTGGTCCCGACGGGACACTGTTCGTCTCAGTTAGGAAGCAGTTGCAACGCATGCGAGGAAAAGGAACCGCTCAGAGCATGCATCCTCGTGATGGACCCCAATGGAAACAACCAGCGCCGATACGCCTGGGGACTCCGCAATGCTGTGGGATTGAAATGGGTCGGCCAGCAGCTCTTCGCAACCAACATGGGCGCCGACCACCTTGGTGATGACCGACCTGACGACACCATTTATCAGGTGCGCGAAGGAGCGGACTACGGGTGGCCATATTATTTCCAGGCCGAAGGGAAAGTGTGGGCAGATCCGAATCTGAACGCCCGGGAACTGAAGCGCGGCAGCGTGCCCCTCGCCTGGGCAACCTTTGCCGCCCATAGCGCGCCGTTGGGATTGGAATATTTTGGGGGGGAGCAGAGCGAACCTTCGCTACACCACTGTTTCCTCGTGGCGCTTCACGGCTCATCAAAGGTCGGGCTGGGCCGGGGGTATCGAATCGTGCGCATCCGGCAGGGCGAAGCGCCCGTGGATTTCGTGAGCGGCTTCCTCAATAGCGAGAAGATCCAGGGGCGGCCTTGTGACGTCCTGCGGATTGGCGACGGCGCGTTCTTCTTCTCTGACGATCACGCAGGAGTGATCTATCACGTCGCACCCGGCAATTGAACCACGCAACACGTCTGTGCGGTTAGCCAATGAATCGGGTAGGAGGGGGCCTTTCGGCCCTCGTCCTCCCACACCACCGGACGTACTCATCGTATCCGGCGGTTTCCGGAGTCATTCGACTCCGGGCTTTTGTCATTTGATCTTTGACAAGTGAAGAGTCGGGAAACGCAACAGGGCCAGGAGTCAATAGGGCCATCACGAGGCGATGGCGTGAGACGCCCTTGGGCGACGGGCTACGGATGCAGGTTCGGATTCTCCACCTGCAACCCCTCCGCCGCTGCGGCGGCGTTCAATTCGTCGTCGGCGGAGACGCTGATCTACGGGCGTGGGCGCAGGCGCACGCGGCTCGTTTCCACGACCGCCAGTCGGCCGGGAAGAAGCGCAACGAGATCTGGCCGCTCAAGCAACACACGCAAGACATCCAGCAATTGGGCGCCGGTGGCGTGGGCGGGAAGGCCGAGTACGACGATTCCGGCGTAATCCGGCGGAGGAAAGATGCGGATGTCGGAGAATCCCCAATCGGCGGTCAGAATGCACAGTCCATGTTGTTTGGCGTAGTTGGCGATGTCCGGGTCCTCGGCGCTGCGCATGCCGATGTCGCGGACATCGACTGCGACGTGTCCGTAGGATGCAAGTAAGGCAGCGGTTTCGCGCGGCAGGTCGGCGTCAATCAGGAATCGCATTTATGAATCTTGGCGGGCTGCCGATGTCGGAATAAACGCCTGCTGCTCCACCAATTCGTTGGCGAACGAGACGGCCGCGCGAATGTCTTGCGGAGTCACATCGTACTGCTGTTGAATCTTCTCGAAACTTGTCCCGGCGGCAACCTCGGCGAGGATGCGCGTCACCGGCACGCGCGTGCCCTTGATGACCGGCTGGCCGTGGTGGATTTTCGGGTTTATCTCGATGTGGTCGTGCATGAATCCCTCGGAAATGATTATACAGGTGGGCGCATAAAAAAGCCCGGAGTCTTGCGACCCCGGGCTTTCTCAAAATCAAGTGATAGTCGGATGGCCATTCCCGCGTGTTGCCACGGGGGTTTGCGGTCTGAGTGAACAGACCGACGAGGCTGTGCTGACAAGTTAATCCGGCAGATCGCTCTGACGGACATTCTAAGTAATCCCTTAGAAAGGAGGTGATCCAGCCGCAGGTTCCCCTACGGCTACCTTGTTACGACTTAGTCCCAGTCACCGAACCTAGCGTAGGTATCTCTGAAACGAGACAACTTCGGCTATTTCCGGCTCCCATGACTTGACGGGCGGTGTGTACAAGGCTCAGGAACACATTCACCGCGGCGTAGCTGATCCGCGATTACTAGCGATTCCAACTTCAAGGAGGCGAGTTGCAGCCTCCTATCTGAACTGG
>JBBRCX010000087.1:0-19674 GCA_038204465.1 Tepidisphaerales bacterium
GTCGGGTCCGGGTTTGTCGTCGTCAGCTTCCTTCAGATTCCACCTCACGATGGACACCCTTGCCTGGACGGACGGTTCCGATCACCTCGGTCCGCAGAGGACTTGCACCTCCTGAACATGTGACATGCCTGGCGCACAAAAAGGCGGCCCTGGATAGGGCCACCCATGCATCATCCGCCAATTCAGGCCGGGACCGCGGCCGCCAGATGCTTACTTCAGTTCGACGGTCGCGCCCTGCTCTTCGAGTTCCTTCTTGAGTTTCTCGGCGTCTTCCTTGCTGAGCGCTTCCTTCACGGTCTTGGGCGCGGCCTCGACCAGGTCCTTGGCTTCCTTGAGCCCGAGGCTGGTCGCTGCACGGACGACCTTAATGACCTGGATTTTCTTGTCACCGGCGGTTTTGAGCACCACATCGAACGTCGTCTTGGCCTCCTCAGCGGCCGGGGCGGGCCCACCACCACCGCCGCCAGCGCCCGGGCCGGCCATCATCACGGCGCCACCGGCCGCGGGTTCGATGTTGTGGGCTTCCTTAAGGTAGCCGGCGAGGTCGACGGCCTGCTTGAGCGTGAGGCCGACGATGCGGTCGCCCAGTTCTTTGATTTCGGTTGCGAACTCTGCCATGACTTCATCTCCGAGACGTGTCGTGTCTCAAACGTGTCGAGTCTCCCGATGATTCAACCGGGGTTGATCCCGCTCAAGAGCCCGCCTCACATCGAGGCGGTTTAACCCGTTAGGGACAGTCGAGACTGTCGGATCACAATTCAAATCGCAGCCTTTGCTGCGGCAAAAGATCTCGCTTACGCTGCCGGCGCCGGGGCGCTCTCGCCTGCCGCCGCAGCAGGCGCGGCATCGCCGCCGGTGGCAGGTGCGGCGCCTTCCTTTTCCTTCGCCCTTTCCTCCACGGTCTTGAGGATCGAGGCAATGATGCCGGCCTGACCTTTCAGAATTCCGCCGAGCTTGCGGCCGGGGGAGAGGATGGCCGCCAGCAGGTTGCTGATCGCTTCCTCACGCGTGGGCAGCTTGCTCACCTGCTCGATGCCCGCATCGCCGGCGTAGATTTCTCCGGCGAAAAAGATGCCGCGCAGCTCGATCTTCTCGTCAGTTTTTTTCTCCGCCAGGATCATCCGCGCGATGGCCGAGATGCTCGCCTCGCCATAGATGACGGCGCTGGGCCCGTCGAGCAGCTGATCGAAGCCTTTCAGCTTCCCTTCGGTGATGGCGCGCTTGGCAAGCGTGTTCTTCACCACGGTCATCCGCACGCCCTTTTCGCGGAGGCGGCGGCGGATGCCGTTGTTCTTGATGGCGTCGATCCCGCGCGGATTGATCACCGCGACGCCGTCCAAATCCTTGAACCGCGTCGTCATCTCTTTGGTGATCAGGTCCTTGACGTACTTGCTCATGACAAACCTCTGAATGGGGTGGCGGAGTCGACCGCCCGTTTTCTATTGCACGTTCAGATAAACCGCCGGGCTCATGGTCGACTTCAGCACGACCTTTTTGACGTACGCGCCCTTGCTGGTCTGCGGCTTCATCTTGTGAATCTGGTTGACCATGGCCTTGATGTTCTCGACCAGTTTTTCCCTGGGGAAGCTCACCTTGCCGACGACGCTGTGGATGTTTCCACCGGCGTCGTTGCGGAACTCAACCTTGCCGGCGGCATATTCCCGCACCGCCGAAGCGATGTCGGGAGTGACCGTGCCGGCCTTGGGCGAGGGCATGAGCCCTTTGGGGCCGAGCACCTTTCCGAGCCGGCCGACGAAACGCATCATGTCCGGTGTTGCGATCGCGACGTCGAAGTCGGTGAAATTCTCCTTCTCGATGGCCGCGACCAGTTCCTGTCCGCCGGCCCGCACCGCACCGGCCTCCGTCGCGGCCGCGACCAGGTGCTCCGGGCAGAACGCGACCACGCGCTTGGCCTTGCCGATTCCGTGCGGCAGCGACAGGGAGCCGCGAATCATCTGGTCGGCCTGCTTGGGATCGATGCCCAAGGAGAAAATCAGCTCGACCGATTGGTCGAACTTAGTCGGCTTGAAGCCCTTCAGCGTGTCGACCCCCTGGTCAATCGACATCGGATCGGGCGTCGCCTTCTTGGCGGCTTCCTGGTAGCGCTTGGATCGTTCAATGACAACAGGCATGCGATTGTCGCTCCACTGGCGGAATCAAAAGCTTCCCGCCGAAGCTCCCACTGTTACGGCCCGTGGTGCGGCCATTTGGTTTAAGACGCCTTTCGCCGGCCTCGCGAGCTGCGATGCGGGGGCGTCGTTACTTTCGTGATCAGAAACACGTCGATTGTCTGCTCTTCAAAGTCCGCCTCTTCGGAAGCGCCGCGAAACTTCGGGCTCACCACTCTCAGCGTCCGACCGCCAGGATACAGCAACGTGAACTCCTTTGAGAGAACGTTCACCGTGCTGCCATCCCCCGTGTGGATAGTGAACGGCTCAAACGGCTCCGCGTCCAACAGCGCCCGGATTCGGTCGGGACTCATCTCACCCCTCAACGGTTATTCCCATCGACCGCGCGGTACCGGCGATAATCCGCGCCCCGTGATCCAAATCGAAGGCGTTGAGGTCCTTGACTTTTTCCTCGGCAATCTTCCGGCACTGGGCCATCGTGACCTTGCCGATCTTGTTCTTGTTCGGCTCACCGCTTCCCTTTTCCGCCTTCACCAGGTCCTTTAGAAGGACGCTGGCGGGAGAACTCTTGATCTCGAAGTTGAAGGTGCGGTCCTTGAAGACGGTGATGACGACGCCAACCACCTTGCCCTTTAAATGTGCCGAGGCGGCATTGAACTGCTGAATGAACTGACCCGGGTTCACGCCATATTGACCCAGCGCGGGGCCGATTGGCGGCGCGGGTGTGGCGGAGCCTCCCGGGGCCTGGATCTTGAACTGATGGGTAATCTCTTTCTTAGCCATAACTCACTCTACAATCGTAGCTTCGACTCTTTTTCGCCCGCTGGCCTCGTCGCCAAACCGCGCTCCAGCCGGCGGCTGCTCCCTTACGCCGCATACCGCTCGCAGAAGCCGATACAGAGGGACCGTGAGGAGCAAAAGGGCCGACAGACTAACAAGCAGCGCGAAAATTGACAAGCCGATCAGCACAATCCCCGGCAGCGCCGCGATGAACAGCAGCACTCGCGCCCATGCGGGCAGCACGATCAACCGGCTCCGCAGCGCCTGCACCCGGCCAAAGTATTCAATGATGCGGATCATGGCCGTGACGCCTCAATGGGGTAGCGGCCTGCCCCGGTGGCGATCGTCCTACATCTTCTCGATCTGCCAGTATTCAAGTTCCAGCGGAGTCGGGCGGCCGAAGATCGTGGTGATGATGCGAACCATTCCCTTGTCGGGGATGATCTCGTCGACCTCGCCTTCGAAGTTCTGGAACGCGCCGTTGTTGACCTTGATCTTGTCGCCCTTTTTGTACTCCGTCTTCAGCGAGACCTCGTCGTCCGGGCGCTCGGCTTCCTCCAGCATCTTGCCTTGGTCCTTGGGCGACATGGGCGTCGGCTTTCCATTTGATCCGATGAAGTCGCCGACTCCTTCGGTCTCCTTGATCATGAACCAGACCTTTTCCGGAATGGTTCCGTTCTTGTCGAGCTCCAGCTCGATGAAGACATAGCCGGGATAAAGCTTCCGGTCGCTCTCGCGCCGCACTCCGCCTTTCACCGAGCGCACGCGTTCGGTGGGGACGAGGATGCGCGCGACCACCGCTTCCAGGCCTTCGATCTTGACCTTCCGCGCCAACGCCTCGCGCACCCGGTCTTCTTTATTGCTCGCAACCCGCAGGACGAAAAATTGCATATTCGCTCGGTCTAACTGGCCGTACCGTGGCCGAAGGGGCTGGCCTTTAGCACCCCGATCAACCAGAACAGGAACCAGAACATCTGGTCGATGAGGAAAAGGAATGTCGCAATCAGGAACATGAAGATGATGACGATCTTGGTCGAGCCGATCAGCTCGCCCTTGGTCGTCCAGTTCACCTTCTTCATCTCGCTGTCGGTGGCGATCAGGAACTCGACGCTTTTGGGCCGGTTCATGTACCAGAACGCGAAGGCGCTATAAATCGCCAGGAAACTGAGGGAGACGATCGTCGCCGCGCGCCGCGCCACGGGCAATCCCGGATTGGTGAAGAACACCGGGACGTAGATGTAGAGACTGTACGCCGTCACGGCGCCGAGGATGCCGGCGCCGATCGCGGTGCCCATTCGGGTCCAGTATCCCTGGCCCTTCTTATAGATGGTGAAGAAGCCGCCTCCGGGCCGCGCGCCGCCGCCGCCTTTGCTGGCTGATGGCACCGCGTAGTCGGGCACCTGCTTCTGGTCGTCGCGCCGCGCGGGCTGATCGGCCGCTGCGTCTTCGTCTTCGGCCATCGCCTTGCTCTCTTGGTTGCTCTTGGTGATCAAAGCCATACCGCACCAATTCTGCCGGAACGATTCCGCCATCCGGCCTTCGGAACTTCGGTCTGTCCGAAACACGCCAGAGAGGAATCGAACCTCTAACCTGCCGCTTTGGAGACGGCTGCTCTGCCAATTGAGCTACTGGCGTAAGCGAAACCCGCGCTGGAGTCTCCCGCCCCGGGTATGACCCGCTCAGTCAACCAGGAGGCGGTCACTTGCGCTTTACTTTATGCAGGGTATGCCGCCTGAGCCTCGGACAGTACTTCTTCACTTCCACCTTCTGCGGTCCGCCAGCCACCTTGATCTCCGTACGATAGTTCAGGTCGCCGGTTTCGGTGCACTGCAGCCATACCATCTCGCGGTTCTCTTTAGCCATCGCAACACCTTCACAATCGGTAGACGCACATTAGACGGCCGCAAGTAGGCAGAAGCCAGTAGAAAGAAAGGGGTCATGCCCTTCTGCCTACTGGCTCGTTGTCTACTGAGGGTCGCGCTCAGGCGAGGATCTTCGTGACCACGCCGGACCCGACCGTCTTGCCGCCTTCGCGGACGGCGAAGCGCAGCTTCTCCTCCATCGCGATGGGGGCCTGGAGTTCGACCTCCATGGTGACGTTGTCGCCCGGCATCACCATCTCGGCGCCGCCGAGAAGTTTGGCGGCGCCGGTTACGTCCGTCGTGCGGAAGTAGAACTGCGGACGGTAGCCGGTGAAGAACGGCGTGTGCCGGCCGCCCTCTTCCTTGGTCAGGATGTAGACCTCCGCCTCAAACTTGGTGTGCGGCGTGATCGACTTGGGCGCCGCCAGGACCTGGCCGCGCTCCAGCTCTTCTTTTTCCACGCCGCGGAGCAGCACTCCGACGTTCTCGCCCGCCTGGCCTTCGTCAAGCGTCTTGTTGAACGCCTCGATGCCGGTGACGACCGAGTTGCGCGTCGCCTTCAGGCCGACGATCTCGATCGTGTCGCCGATCTTGCAGCGGCCGCGCTCGATACGCCCGGTGCCGACCGTGCCGCGGCCCTTGATGCTGAAGACGTCTTCGATGGGCATGAGGAACGGCTTGTCGATCTCGCGCTGCGGGATCGGCACGAAGTCGTCGAGCGCTTTCACCAGCTCGTCGATCGGCTTGTTGGCCGCATCGTCATTGGGGTTCTGCAGCGCCGGCAGCGACGAGCCGCGGATGATCGGCGTGTCATCGCCGGGGAACTGATACTTGGTGAGCAGCTCGCGGATTTCCATCTCGACCAGCTCGAGCAGCTCGGGATCGTCCACCAGGTCGATCTTGTTGAGGAAGACGACGATCTTGGGGACGCCGACCTGCCGGGCGAGCAGGATGTGCTCGCGCGTCTGCGGCATGGGTCCGTCAGCCGCTGAAACCACCAGGATCGCGCCATCCATCTGAGCGGCGCCGGTGATCATGTTCTTGATGTAGTCGGCGTGGCCCGGACAGTCGACGTGGGCGTAGTGCCGCGCGTCGGACTCGTATTCGACGTGCGCAGCCGCGATCGTGACCGTCTTGGTGGCGTCACGCTCGGTACCGCCCTTGGCGATGTCCTTGTAGTTTTTGGCCGTCACGGTGTTGGGGAACTTCTTTGCAGAGCGCGCGCTCAACGCCGCGGTCAGCGTGGTCTTGCCGTGGTCAATGTGACCGATGGTTCCGACATTGACGTGCGGCTTCTTGCGTTCGAATACTCCTTTTGCCATGACCGAACCTCCAAAAGCTGGTCTCGCGAGCGAGATCCCGTTTCATGAATGTACCGAAGCTGGCACAGGGGCTTGAACCCTGGACCTCCACCTTACCAAGGTGGCGCTCTACCGCTGAGCTATGCCAGCGACACGCGTTGCCGCCGCTGCGAACATCACCAGACAAACCGGTGCGGGGATCCACGGGGGACGGCCGCCCTGCTAACCCTCAACGTCGGGGCGCACCGGGAGCGTAGAAGGGCGGAAAGTATAAGTCACACCAATTCAATGTCAAACGGCGTCTGGCCAGCGTCACATGGCCAGCGCACGAGGACCGCGTTGCTTGCTTCTGGCCACGCAACGCACTAAATTGCGGGGCTTTATCGCTTTGAGTTTCCGCCGAAACAGCCGAGGCCCGCACGCCGCTGCACGAACGGGTTCAGAGGAGTCCCGCCGTTGATCATCGTCATGAATCCCAACGCGCCGCAGGCGTCGATCGACCGCGTGACGGCGGAGATCGAACGCATGGGCAGCAAGGCGCACCTCTCCCGAGGCCAGTTCCGCACCGTCATCGGCGCGATCGGGGAGGAAGGGACGCTCGACCAGACCCACCTGGCATCATTGGACGGCGTGGAGAAGGTCGTCCCGATCATGAAGCCGTACAAGCTCGCCAGCCGCGAGTTTCATGAGGATGACAGCATCATCGAAGTCGGCAGCGGCAACGTGCCGGCGGTGAAGATCGGCGGCTCGCACGCGGCGTGCATCGCGGGCCCCTGCGCGGTTGAAAACGAGCAGATGCTCAACACGATCGCCCGCCAGGTGCGCGAGGGCGGGGCGACCATCCTCCGCGGGGGCGCCTTCAAGCCGCGCACGAGCCCCTACTCTTTCCAGGGCCACGGCGAACAGGCCTTGAAGTGGATGCGCGCCTGCGGCGACGAGCTGGGCATGCCGATCTGCACCGAGGTGATGGACACGCGGCAGGTCGAGCTGATCGAGCGCTATACCGACATGTTCCAGATCGGCGCGCGCAACATGCAGAACTTCGACCTCCTGCGCGAGGTCGGAAAGACGCGCAAGGCCGTCCTGCTCAAGCGCGGCCTCGCGGCAACGGTGAAGGACTGGCTCCTGTCGGCGGAGTACGTGCTCAGCCAGGGCAACCGCAGCGTGATTCTCTGCGAGCGCGGCATCAAGACGTTCGAAGACAGCATCCGCTATACGATGGACATCAGCTCGATCCCGGTTGCGCTGCAGTGGACCCACCTGCCGATCATCGTCGATCCAAGCCACGCGGCAGGCAAGCGTGATCTGGTGCCGCCGCTTGCGATGGCAGGGATGGCCGCCGGCGCCCACGGCATCATTGTTGAAGTGCACTATTGTCCCAGCGAAGCGCAGTGCGACGGCCCGCAGGCGCTGCTGCCGGAAACGTTCAAGGGTTTGATGACTCGGCTGCGGCAGATCGCCTCGGTGACGAACAAGGAGTTTGCCGACGCGCGCGAGCCGGCAACGGCGTAAGCTCTTCGTTCAGAACCCGCACACAATTTTCTTATGCATCGAATCCCCTTCGTCGCCGGCAACTGGAAGATGAACACCACCAAGTCAACGGCGGTGGCGCTGGCAAAGGCGGTGGCGGCCGGTGCGCCGCGCCAGATGCAGGTTGGCGTCGCGCCTCCGTTCGTCTATCTCGATGCCGTTGCGGGCGTGCTCGCGGGTTCGAGCGTGAAGCTCGGCGCACAGGACGTTTACTATGAACCCAACGGCGCGTTCACCGGCGAAATCTCACTGGAGATGCTGAAAGACCTGAGCGTACAGTTCTGCCTTGCCGGCCACAGCGAACGGCGCCACATCCTCGGCGAGACACCCGAGCTTGTGAGCAGGAAGTGCAATGCCATCCATGCCGCCGGCCTCACGCTCATTCATTGTGTGGGGGAGAAGCTGGACGAGCGCCAGGCCGGCAACACACTGCCGGTCGTGCAGGCGCAGCTTGATGAACTCAAGAGCGGCATCGAGGACCCGGATCGTCTGGTGCTGGCCTATGAGCCGGTATGGGCGATCGGCACGGGGCACAATGCGACCGATGCTCAGGCACAGGAAGTGCACGTGTTTATCCGTGATCGGCTGGCGCGAAAGTGGAATCGGGATTTCGCGGATCGGGTGAGGATTCAGTACGGCGGCAGCATGAAGCCCGACAATGCGAAAGCGCTGATGGCGCAGCCTGACGTGGATGGAGGCCTGATCGGAGGCGCCTCGCTCAAGCCCGAGAGTTTTCTGGCGATCGTCAACGCGGCCAGCGCGAAAGCCTGATGTCACATGCCGCGGCGGTGCCGCTCCGCCGCGGATGCCGCAGACGAGAGAATGGAGATGTCATGAACTTTCTCTTCTACCTTACGATCGTGCTGTTCATCGTCGTCTGCCTGTTCCTCATCCTGCTGGTGCTGATCCAGAAGGGCCGGGGCGGCGGCCTTGCCGGGGCGTTCGGAGGCGGCGGCGGCGGAAGCACCGCTTTCGGCTCCAAGACGGGTGACGTGCTCACCTGGGCCACCAGCATTGTCTTCGGCGTTTTCCTGCTGCTCGCGGTCGCACTCAACCTGCTGGCCAACTACCGCCAGGAACATTCCGACATGACCCTGTCCGGCCCGTCTGACAGCAGCGCGCCTGCCGGCCAATAACACCATTCAAGGGCGTCGCATGATCGTCAGCATGACCGGATTCGGGGACGCCACCGCGGAGCGCGACGGCACGCACTACGCCGTCGAAATCCGATCGCTGAACAACCGCTTCTTCAAGCCGATCATCAAGCTTCCGGAAACGATCAGCGGGCTGGAGCCGGAGCTGGAGACGATGCTCCGCGAGAAGCTGGGGCGCGGCTCGATCACCTATATCCTGAAGATGCGCAGCGACAGCGCCGAGGCGGCTTATCACATCAACACACACGCGCTCAAGAGCTACCTCGAGCAGCTCCAGGGCGTGAAGGGCCTCGACCGGCTTGTGCAGATCGACCTGGCGAGCCTGGTGCAGCTGCCCGGCGTCTGCCAGGAGCCGCGCGACGATACCGACGAGATCGAGCGCCATGGGCCCGTCGTGCGCGAGCTCAGCGACAAAGCCATCATCAAGCTCGACGCGATGCGCCATCGCGAGGGGCAGTCGCTCTTCAAGGAGCTGATGAAGCACGCCGAGCAGATCGCGGCGAACCTGGCGGAGATCTCCAAGCGTGCGCCGTTTGTCGTCGAAGACTATCACCGCCGGCTGTCACAGCGGGTCGCGCAGCTGCTCAGCAAGGCGGAGCTTCAGGTGAGCCAGGTGGAACTGATCAAAGAGGTCGCGGTTTTCGCGGAGCGCGCGGATATCTGCGAGGAGATTCAGCGGCTGACAAGCCACCTCGACGCGTTCGAGCATTCCTGCCGCGAGGGCGAACACGCCGGGCGCAAGCTCGACTTCATCACCCAGGAAATGCTCCGCGAGGCCAACACGATCGCCAGCAAAGCCAACGACGCGCAGATCGCGAAGCACATCGTCGAGATCAAGGGAGCGATCGACCGGCTCAAGGAGCAGGTGCAGAACGTCGAGTAGGACCGCGCAGCCGTATGCTTCGCCTCGCACCCAGACGGATTGAATGCGCGAACGACACGATCATACCGGCCTGCTCGTCGTACTCTGCGGCCCTTCGGGCGTGGGCAAGAGCACCATCTCGCGCCGCCTGAGCGAGTTGCTCAACGTCTCGTACACCATCAGCGCCACTACACGGCCCAAGCGCCCGGCCGACGACCAGGGAAAGACCTACGAGCACATCGGTGCCGGCGAATTCTTCAAGCGGCTCGATAACGACGAGTTTCTCGAATATGCCCAGGTCTACGGTGACTACTACGGCACACCGAAGCGCCCGGCGCTGGACCATCTTGCGGCCGGCTGCGATGTATTGCTCGAAATTGACGTGCAGGGGGCATTGCAGGTGCGCTATCAGCACCCCGCGGCCCTGCTGATTTTCATTCTGCCGCCCGATGAGCCTACACTTGAGCAGCGGCTTCGCTCGCGTGGGCGCGACAGCGACGAAGAGATGCGCCGGCGCTTCCGCGCCGCCAAGCGTGAAATACACATGGCCAAGGGGAGCCGGGCATTCGACCACATGGTGATCAACGACAGCCTCGACCATGCTGTCCAGGAAATGGTCTCAATCATCAACCACAAACGATCGGGAGGATTCTAGAACAATGATCGAAGCCCTGAAGAGCGACGAAATCGTGAACAAAGTTGGCGGCCGCTTCAAGCTGACCGCCCTGATCCAGAAGCGCATGCTGGAGCTGATGGACGGCGCGCGCCCGCTCGTCGAGCGCGGCAACATGACGGACCTGGAGTTGGTGATCCAGGAAATCCTGCAGGACAAAATCGCCATCGACTACGAACAGAGCGGCCTTGACAGGCCCGCCTGAAAGGCAGCGGGTCAGTAGCTGCCCACGCTGCGTCCCCGCGGTGAAGCAATTGCCGGAGCGCGACATGAGCGACGTAAATCGACCTGACGCGGCGCCCGTGCTGAAGGGCCGGGAGATCGTCGTTGGGGTTTGCGGCGGAATCGCGGCTTACAAGGTCGCGGAGGTGGTCAGCAAGCTGGTGCAGCTCGGCGCCGGCGTAACGGTGTGCATGACGCCGGAAGCGCAGAAGTTCGTCACCAGCTTGACGTTTCAGGCGCTGAGCGCGCGGCCTGTCCGAGTGAGCACGTTCGAGCTCGTTGAGAGCTCCGACCCGCAGCACATTGCCCTGACTGAGCGGGCCGATCTGATGCTGGTTGCGCCCGCGACGAACAACATGATCGCCAAAGTCGCCCATGGATTGTGCGACGATCTGGTGAGCCTGATGGTGTGCGCCGCCGCCTGTCCCGTCGTCTTTGCGCCGGCGATGAACAGCCGCATGTGGGACCATCCCATCGCCCAGGAGAATATCGCGAAACTCGCTTCGCTTGGATACCGGTTCATCGGCCCCGAATCCGGCTGGCTCGCCTGCCGCAACACCGGCGCCGGCCGCCTCACCGACCCGCAGAAGATCGTTGATGAAGTGGTGACGATGCTTACGACGCCGTCTGCGCTCCCGCAATCGGTCACCCGCGAGATCATTGAATCCAGCGACGACAAATCGGGATGAAGTGGGCGTGCGCCGCACTCAATCGCAGCCGAACAAAGTAGCTGCGGGCGCTGGCAGGCGCTCACTCCGCCAGCAACACGACATCTTCTGGCGCGAATTCCACCGTCATCTGTTGCGGCGGATCGAACAGTGGCGGCGCGCTGATTACCTTGAGCCGTTGATCGTTCACCAAGAGCACGTGTTCGCTTGCCTCGCCGAGGAACGTGCTCTGGAGGGTCTTCCCCACGAGCCGATTGCTTCCATCGGTCGGCCCCTGCATGCGCCCAAGCCTCATCTGCTCGGGCCGGATGCTAACGAGGACGCGCTCGCCCAGCCCCTCGCGGGCCACCGCTCTGAGCTCACCGGCGGGCGTTGTAACGCGAACGAATCCGTCCTCGCGCCCGATCACGCTGCCGGACATGAGGTTTGTCTGGCCGATGAAGTCGGCGACGAAGGCGCTGCCTGGGCGGTGATACAAGTCTGCCGGAGTGCCGACCTGTGCGAGCTTCCCGTCCTTCAAGACCGCGATCCGGTCCGCGACGCTGAGCGCTTCCTTCTGATCGTGCGTGACGTAGAGCGTCGTGGAGCCGGCGGCCTTGCAGATCCGGCGAATTTCCGTGCGCATCTCCTGCCGCAGCTTGGCGTCGAGGTTTGAGAGCGGCTCATCCAGCAGCAGGCAGTCCGGCTGCACCGCCAGCGCCCGCGCCAGCGCAACGCGCTGCTGCTGTCCGCCCGAGAGTTGGTTCGGCTTGCGGTGAGCGAACGCCTCCATCTGCACGAGGCGAAGCACCTCGTCGATCCGCTGCTCCTGCTCCTGACGGCTCGATCCGTGCACCTTCAATCCAAATCGGACGTTCTCCTTCACGCTCATATGCGGCCACAGCGCATAGCTTTGGAAGCACATCACCGCATTGCGCTTCTCCGTCCCCAGCCGCGTGACGTCGCGTTCATTAAAAAGGATGCGTCCCTCGGTCGGTTCATGCAGTCCCGCGACCAATCGCAGCAGCGTGCTTTTGCCGCACCCACTGGGCCCCAGCAGGAAAAACAATTCCCCCGCCGCAATCTCCAGGTTGATATCCGAAAGCGCGGCGGTATCCCCGAAACGTTTTGTGATATGCTCGAGGCGGACTCGCGTCATGGGGTTGGATTGTAACGCAGGCCGCTGTGCCTCACGCATGGCGAAGTGAAACCCCGCACCGCAGACGCGCATGTAGCTTGCACCGAGCTGTCGATGCCCGATCACCCGCCAAAGAACGTCTTGTCCTACGCCAGGGGCGCGAAACCGGACACGCGCCTCCGCACCGCCGCGCTCTTTGCGGCGCCTGGGATGTTCTGCTGGGCGCTACTGTTCTCCAGCCCGGTATTGGTTCGGCCCTCCTTGCTGCGGAGGATCTCACTCCAGACCCTTCTGATTACTGTCTTGTGCCTGTGGGGCATCGCGGTGATTACCGCTTTGTGCTCCCTGTTCTATTACTGGCGCAAGCGGACGCTTTGGTATGTCGCTGTCTGCCTGATCTCGAACGTCCTTGGCCTGGGCTTCACGGCGTTGGTGATCGCCATCGCCGCCCTGCACCGTTGACCGTGACATTTCAACGCGGGCGGCTAAACTCAAGCCGGTTCTCCTGGATCTCTCCTCATGAGCGATCTCACCATCCCGGTCAACATCGACGATCCGATCAACGCACGAATCCTCGCTGTTTCCGAGGACAAGATTCAGGGGTTCGTCCGCGATCCCATCGGCGCGATCGCGCGCGACGCGGGCATGGACCGCGAAGTGGTTGCCGAGCGGATCGGCGCCATGCTCCGCGCCGGAACCATTCGGCGGATGCGACAGACCATGATGGCCACCAATCTTGCCCGCGGCGCCCTGGTCGCATGGCAGGTGCCGGAGGAGAAGTTGAGCAGCGCGTTCGACACCATGTTTCGCGACGATCCCTTTTCGGGCCATGTCGTGATCCGCTCGACCGACGCCGCAATCAGCGGCGCGAAATACCGCCTGTGGACCACGCTCAAGGTCCCGCAGGGCTATTCCATGAGCAGGCACTGCGATTTTCTCTGCAACCGCACCGGTGCGCAGAGCTATCGGATGATGCCCGCCAAGCGCCTCTTTGCGCTGGGCGTCGGCCACGTCCGGCGCCGCGGGATGGAGCCGGGCAGCAAGTCGGACGAGCTGGCGGAGGTCATGGATACCGAGATCGTCGAACTGAACGATCGGGAGTGGCGTGTGCTGATGTCGCTCAAGCGCGAGTTCGCACCGGAGGAGATTTGCGACAACCTGTGGCAGGTTCGCGCCGACGAGGCAGGCGTGGAGCTGGAGACGTTTTACGAAGTCGCCGAAGCGCTCAACGCCCGCGGCGTTGTCGGGCGGTTCTCGACGTTCCTCGAGCACGTGAAGCCATTGGCGAGCGGCGAGCGCGTGACCAAATTCAACGCCTTGTTTCACTGGGCGGTACCGCCCGGCCGGGAGATCGAAGCGGGCCGGCAGGTCGGGCGCTTCCACATCATGACGCACGCCTATTGGCGCGAGGGAGGTCCGGAGTTCGGCAATGTCAACGTCATGGGCGTCGCCCACGGCACCGAAAAGGAAGTGGTCCTTTCGCATAAGCGCGCGATCGACGCCCACCTGGGCGAAATGGGCATTCCGGTCAGCTACACCAACGTCTTCTGGGGCGGCCGCAGTGAAATTAAACCGAGTGAGATCTCGCCGCTGGAATATGAAGCGTGGTGTAAAAGAAACGGCCTCGACACGAGCGCAATGCGCGAAGACCAAAACGCGCGGCCTTGAAGGACTCCTGCACCCGCCGGCGCATCGCACCCGGCATTCTTGACGCCCCATCACCGCCGATGCTGCAACAAATCGATCACGTCAACCTGGTCGTGCACGATCTTGCGGCCATGGTGCGCTTTTATTGTGACGTGCTCGGTCTGCACGAGACGCGGCGCGTCACGATCAACGGGGACTGGATCGGGCGAGTGGTTGGAATCGACGATGTCGTTGCCGATGTGGTTTACCTGGAGTTGCCGGACGGGCCGCGGATCGAACTGCTGCGGTATGAAAGCCCGGCAGCGGAACATGCGGAGGGAATGGGGAGGCCGCACATGCGGGGGTTGCGGCATCTCGCTTTTCGAGTGGACGACATTGACGCGGCGGTGGCGAAGTTCCGCCGGCTGGGCGTGCGCTTCATTGGTGAAGTGCAGCGGGTGCCCGACACGCAGGTGACATACGCCGGGGGTGTGCGGAAGCGCCTCGTTTACTTCCACGATCCGGAACAGAACCTGCTGGAGCTGTGCGAATACCGCGAGGCGCGCCGGCCATAACTACTCCGCCAAGCGGCGGTCCGACGCATCGCGCAGCGTCCGGAAGAGCCGCGCCAGATCCTTCGGTTGATAATGCGCGTTCAGTCCGCTCGGATTCGGCAGGACCCACAGGAGCGTCTCTCCGATCGTTTCCTGCTGCGGCCCGACCAGCGCATCCGGCCGGCCTAACGCGGTGCGATATGCGCCGAGGCCGAGGACGGCGAGATAGGCGGGTCGATAACGCCGGATCTTTCGCGCGAGTCGCTTCGCGCCCTGGGCATACTCCTCGTGCGTCAGCTCATCGGCGGTCGCTGTCGTGCGATCGACGACGTTGGTGATCCCATATCCGCGATTCAGCAGTTCGCGCTCTTCAAATGGCGAGAGCAGTCGATCCGTGAAACCCGCCGCGTGCAGCGCGGGCCAGAACCGGTTCCCGGGCCGAGCGAAATGATGGCCCACCGCCGCGGAATACAACCCCGGATTGATTCCGCAAAAGAGCACCCTCAATCCGGGGCGAATCAGGTCCGGCACTTTCTTGCAACGCGCCGCGCGAAGCTCGACGGGCGTGGGTCGATACGGTTGCCGCATGGGCGTGTGGAGTCATGTGCAAGGCGAATCGATCAGTAATGAAACCCGTTTCCCCGGACGTGGGTGAACGACTGGCCTTCCTTCAGCACCGCGCCGTCGGTGACGGCGGCGATGAACAAATCATGATCCGCGCCGAAGTCGACGGTCTGGAGCAGCTTGCAGTCGAGCCAGGCGAGACCGTCGGCCAGCACGGGGATGCCACTGGGAGTCTCGAGCACGTCGACGCCGTCAAACGGATCAGCGCCCACCGGCAGCCGGCGCGCATACCGTTTCATCAGCGCGCTGTCCTGCTCGCCGAGCACCGACAGGGCGAGGCGCTGACTATCGCTGATCAGTTCGCGGATGGGCCTCTCTTTTGCGATGGCGACGCAGATCGCGAGCGGCTCGAATGCCACCTGCTGCACCCAACTCGCCATCATCGCGTCGGACGTGCGCCCTTCGCGGGCACAGAGGATGAAGACGCCGCTGGGGATGCGGCCCATCGCCCGGCCAACGGTGTTTTTCGATTCGTCAGAGTTTTTCATGGGTGGAACCGACGATACACCTTCACGTAGCCGGGTGGCAACAGGCGCGGTACGGTGATAACCGATGCAGACGCCCCCGCCGGCCTCCGATGACGCGGCGCCGGTATGCCCCGGTTGCGGCCAACCGCTCAACCCTGATGGCGCAGGCGATCTTCCGTCGAGTTGCCCATTCTGCGGCGCGCCGCCCAGCACAGCGGAAGCTCATCCCTTTGTCGTCGATTACATGGAGGCTGACGACGAGGAAGCTCGACCCACCGGCGCCGGGCACGAGATCGACGTCGTACGGGTGCGGCAATTGTCGGCGCTGCGGCGCGGCGCGGCGCGCAGCCGGTCTTATTGCCTCGTCGGCCTCATCGCGTGCGCGGTCGTCTCGATCAAGCTGGTGCTGATGGCCCTGCAGTTGGTGAGAACCAAGGGATGGAGCGCTCGGCCGATCGGCGACCTTCTGGGCGCCGCGGCGGCGGCGTGGGCCGCGTTTCTTTTCTTTCGCGGCGCGAGCCAGTTCCACCAGGAACTGCGGCGCTCTTTGCTGAGCGATCCTCAAACACCACCGGATTTCTCCGGTCTCGGCGACGGCAGCCAGCAATGGAAACGCCTGGAGGAGATGTGAAAGCCGGACCGCGGCGAACCGCCCGGCCGCCGCGCTCGCCGCTGCGCGCGGCGATCGTGAACGGCTCTTATGGCGCGCTGCTCGGATTTACCATCGCCCTTTCGTTCCTCTCCTGCATCCTGTCGCCCGGCTATTCGGCATGGGTGGTTCTGCCGGTTGTGCTGGCGAGCGGTCTTCTGGTCGGATACCCGACGGCGCTGGGCGCCTGGCGCATGACTCAGCAGCGCGAACGCTGGGCGCAAGGCTTGTGCATCTACTGTGCCTATGACCTGCGGTGCAGCACCGACCGCTGCCCTGAATGTGGCTGGCGCATCCCGCGAAACAGGCGACCTACCATGTGAAGGAACATCCCAGGCCGCTTGCGAACCAGAGTAGTGCTCCGCGAGCAACTGGCGCACGACGGCTTAAAGGGAGGTCTGCCCCGGGATCCAATTGGTGCCTGCGAGCGGGACCTTTGCCATTGCAGCGGCCTCAATCGTCAGCGCGACGAGATCTTCCTTCTCCAGGTGATGTACGTTGGACTTTCCGCAGGCGCGGGCGAGCGTGGTGAGTTCCATCGTGAGGGTCTTGAGGTAATTGCGCAGGCGGCGCGCTCCCTCCTCGGGCTGGAGCCGCTGCTCGAGAATGGGATCCTGCGTGGTGATTCCGACCGGGCAGCGGCCGGTGTGGCAGTGGTGGCAGAATCCGGGCGCGGTGCCGAGCTTGTGGTAGTCGTCGGTGGCATCGACGCGTTCCTGCCCGCGCACCCAATAGTGGCTGTTGCATCCGAGCGCGATCAGCACGCCCTGGCCGATCGAGACAGCGTCCGCCCCGAGGGCCAATGCCTTGGCGGCGTCGGCGCCGGTGCGGATTCCGCCGGAGACGACGAGCTGGACCTTGCCGTACATGTCCATTTCTTCCAGCGCCTCGACCGCGAGCCGGACCGCGGGAAGGGTGGGGATGCCGGCGTGCTCGATGAAGACCTGCTGCGTCGCGGCGGTGCCGCCCTGCATGCCGTCGATGACAACGACATCGGCGCCGCTCTTGATCGCGAGCTTGACGTCTTCGCGCACGCGGGTGGCGCCGAACTTGACGAAGATCGGGACCCGCCAGTCGGTCATCTCGCGCAGCTCGGCCATCTTGATCGCCAGGTCATCGGGGCCGACCCAATCCGGATGACGGCAGGCGGAGCGCTGATCGATGCCTTCGGGGAGCGTGCGCATCTTCGCGACGCGCGGACTGATCTTCTGACCGAGCAGCATGCCCCCGCCGCCCGGCTTGGCGCCCTGCCCGATGACGACCTCGAGCGCGTCGGCCTTCAGCACGTCCTCAGGATTGAAGCCATAGCGCGACGGCAGGCACTGGTAGATGAGCGTCTTTGACGAGAGCCGCTCTTCGGGCGTCATTCCTCCGTCGCCGGTCGTCGTGGACGTTCCAAGGTCGGATGCGGCACGGCCTAGCGCTTCCTTCACGTTGGCCGAGAGCGCGCCGAAGCTCATCCCCGCGACGGTGATCGGGATCTTCAGCTCGATCGGCTTTTTCGCGAAGCGCGTGCCGAGCACCGTGGTGGTCTCGCAGCGCTCGCGGTAGCCTTCCAGCGGATAGCGCGAGAGGGAGGCGGTCAGGAAGACCAGGTCATCGAAGCTCGGCAGCTTGCGCTTCGCGCCCAGCCCGCGAATCTCGTAGAGGCCATACTCGGCGGCGTGCTGGATGTAGGAGATGACCTCGTTATTGAACGAGTGGCTTTCCTCGAGGCGCAGATGCCGCGGTCCCGGCTCGTGGGGGCGAGCGTGCGCCGGTTGCTGTCCGTCCGGAACGTCATGCTCGCTCGCGGGCGATGTCGGATGCTCGGCTCGATCCATGTTCAATTTCTCCCTGTCACTTCCAACCCATTCGCCGAACGCCCCGAACGCTTGTCCCTTACGATCGCGGCGCGATGCAGCTCGCGCTCGATCAGTACTCCTGATCCGCCTCGACGTTCCAGTGATAGAGCGTCCTGGCGGAGGCGACGCGTTTGAAGTCGTTTACCTCGCGGCTGATGCCGGCGCGGTTCAGCAGATCGCTCAGCGCCGAGCGATCCGCGTCGGTCATGGGCTCCTCGCGCGCATCGGCGCCGAGGCTGGAGATCTTGCCGCCGATGTAGATCACCGCTTCATAAAGGGAATCGCCGAGCGCCGACCCGGCGTCGCCGCAGACAACCAGCCGGCCGGCCTGCGCCATGAACGCGGACATATGCCCGACGCTCCCGCCGACGACGATGTCGCACCCTTTCATGGAGATGCCGCAGCGCGAGGAGGCGTCGCCTTCGATGACGACGAGCCCGCCATGCCCGGAGGCGGCGGCGCACTCGGAGGCGAAGCCTTTCACGCGGACCGTTCCCGACATGATGTTTTCCGCGACGCTCCATCCGACGTTGCCGTGGACCGTCACGTCGGCCAGGCGATTCATTCCCGCGGTGAAATAGCCGGCGTGACCCATGATGTCGATCGAAACCGGGGCGTTCACGCCGACAGCGATGTTGTGCAGCCCGTCGGGGTGGAGGACCTGGATGCGCCGCGGTGCAGCGTCGCGCATCTCGCGGTGCAGGTATTCATTGAGCTCGCGCACGCTGGTCTTCGCCAGGTCGAACCGCGTCACGGCGTCCTTGGCAACTACACTTTCCATGCGTGGATTTCCTCGGGTTGCGGCTCAAAGATGCGTGCGTTGGAGATGTCGGGGAGATGAGCGAGAGAGCGGAATTCGGAGGAAACCGCGACGTAATCATCGTGCTCGGCGACGACCGCGGGCTTGCAGGCGAACGCGTCGCGGACCAACACCAGTTCATCGGTCGTTCCCATCAGCAGCGTGTAGAACCCGTCCAGCTCGACGAAGGCGGTGGTGAGCGCCTGGCGCAGATCGTCGCCCTGGCGCATTCGCCACTCGAGGAAGCGGCAGGCTGCTTCCGTGTCGTTGTCAGTCTCGAAGCGAATGCCCTGTTTCTCGAGCCGGCGGCGCAGGCTGTAGGGGTTGGAGAGTGAGCCGTTGTGGACCAGGCAAAAATCTTCGCCGGCAGTGAAGGGGTGCGAGTGCGCGGGAGTGACGGCGGACTCGGTCGCCATCCGCGTATGGCCAACGCAATGCGTGCCGTTGAGCTGCGCGAACCCATAGCGTTTCGCGATGTCGCACGCGTGACCGATGTCTTTGTAGACGTCGATGCTTCGGCCGACAGAGAGCACGTGCAGCGTCGGGTCGTATTGAACGATCCAGGCCGCGAAGCTCTGCGGGTGCACCGCCGTCACCAGCGCGGCATGGTTTTCAACGGCCTCGACCTTCACCGGCGTCTTTGTCTGTTTCTGCAGGGCCTCGCCCATCTCGTTCCATTTGAAGTCGCGGTGCGGCGAATAGAGGCTGAAGCGGCGAACGGCGCGGTCGAGCGGATCGGTGAAGACCGCGAGCCCCGCCGAGTCGGCGCCGCGATCGGCCATGCACTGGAACATGGGGATGAGGAATTGGCCG
>JBBRCX010000088.1:0-19651 GCA_038204465.1 Tepidisphaerales bacterium
TTGTTACTTTCGCGCCGGGGTCGCGACGCCGCGGTCGGCGACCATCGTCGCAGCCGATCTCTTCGGCTTGGGCATCATGGCGATCAGCTCATCATGGGGACGCGCGATCACGTGCACGCTGATGACCGTGCCGACGCGACCAGCGGCTTCGGCGCCGGCATCGACGGCGGCCTTGACGGCGGCGACGTCGCCCTTGACGAACGCGGTCACCATGCCGCTGCCGGCCTTGTCCCAGCCGATCATTTCCACGTTGGCCGCCTTCAGCATCGCGTCGCTGCCCTCCATCAGGGCGACGAGGCCTTTGCATTCCAGCATGCCCAGGGCTTCACTTGGCATAAATCGTTCCTTTCTCTACAGTCGAAATAGCTGTTGCGTCTTCTACTTGAAAAGTTCCATGTGAGTGGCGGAGTCGAGATCGCAGGCGTTGCCTTCGTCGGTGTCGATGTGCACCTCGAGGATGACTTTCGGGTGGTAGCGCACCTTTAAGCGATCGAAGGTGACGCCGCACGGGCCTTCGATCTTGAGCTTCATATAGTCGGCGTCCTTCACGGCGTAATAGCTCATGTCCTGGGTGGACATGTGCACGTGCCGTTCGGCGCGAATGACACCCTGCTTGAGCGTGATGGCGCCTTTGGGCCCCATGACGGTGGCACCGGGAGTCTGTTCGTGGTTGCCGCTGATTCGCAACGGCAGGTCGATGCCGAGATAGATCCCGTCGGTGTAACTCAGTTCGATCTGCGTGTAGTTGCGGACGGGGCCAAGGATGCGCACGTTGGGAATGATGCGCTGCCTCGGACCGATCACGGTGACGAGTTGCTCGGAGGCGAACTCGCCCTGTTGATACAGGTCTTTGAGTTTCGTCAGCATCGCGCCGGGACCGAAGAGTGTTTCCAGGTCGGCGGGCGTCACGTGCATGTGGCGCGCGGAAACGTTGACGACGAGCGGGTGAGGCGGGCCGCCCGCCTGAGCAGGCATCGCCGCGTGGCGCTCGGTCGCGGGAGGGGGATTGACCTGCCCCCGCAACTTCTGCGTGAGCACCTCGCGGACGAGGCGCTCCACCTCAGGCCGACTCAGGCGATTGGACGCTTCTGCCACCATGTTTTCGCCTCTCAGAATCCTATCAATAGTATGCAGTATATCTCAAAAGATGTCAACCACGATCACTCCGTGCTAATGTAAGAGTCATAAGATACGCTATAATAATGTTATAAGTCAAACATGGAAATGACGGATATAGGCAGATTCTGCGCGATTCAAGTGCCGCGTGTGTTGCCGAACAGGGCGATATGGATTCTGGGGCAGTAGCGGAATCCGCGCTGCTTGCAAAGGTCGAGCAGCCAGTTTGCCTTGGCCTGTAACGTTGCGGGCTCGGTCCCTTCGGGCATCAGCAAGACGTCGTGGGGCGACCAGCCTGCGACCGTTGCGAGGAAGGCATCGACCTCGCTTAAATCCTCTGCGTTTGCGATCACGAACTTGAGCTGGAAGTCGGGTGAATGGTTGATGAACCGTTGGACCACCGCGGGATTGAGCCGCTGTCGATCGTGAGCGGCGGCGAATCGTCCGCCGTCGCGATCAACTGGAGTGGAATTGGACAGCTTGGGTGAGATCGATGCCAGATCGACCGCGACCGGCTTGAAGACTGTCCCCGCAGTCTCGAGGGTGATGTGGTGACCAGCGGTCTTCAGCGCAGCGCACAGTTGAACCACGTCCGGCATGATCATCGGCTCCCCGCCGGTGAGAACGACATGCCGGGCGCCGTGCTCGGCGACACGACGAATAATCTGCTGGATGGGGACATCCTCCCCTTCCGGATTCCAGCTGGCGTAGGGCGTGTCGCACCAGGTGCAGCGGAGGTTGCAGCCGCTGGCGCGAACGAACACAGAAGGCACGCCGGTGAGCTTGCCTTCGCCCTGGATGGAATAGAAGAGCTCCGCGAGGCGCATGTGATTCAGCTTGGCGCGAGGTTACCGCCAGACGATGGGAAAGATGAGCACGTCGGGGATCGGCTTGCCGGACCCATCGCGCGACGGCTCGAACCACCAATCGTAGACGGCGGCCCGGGTCGGCTGGTCCACGTCAGCGCTGCCGCACGACTTGTACACATCCACCGAAGTGACCTTGCCGGTTGGATCGATGCTCGCCCTGACGATGACGGTCCTGGTCGATTGGAACACCGCGAGCTGGCCCGACAACATGAGGTGCGGCTTGACGGTTTTCACCTTGCGCCCAAATTTCGGAAGCAGCTTGCCGTTGCGCACCTCCAGGCCGCCGACTTTTGAGAAAGCGTCGGAATCGGATTCATTGAGGAGGCCCGGCTGTGCCGGTTTTCCACTGGAGCCGGGCATGCGGGCATCTCCATCATTCGGTTGCGCCTCCGGCATAGCTGGCGAAGGCTTGTGAGGCCTGGCGAGCGGCCCCATGCTGCCGGAGGCATCCGCCAGCAGCGTCGGTGGAATCGAGTGTGCCTTCGCGTCATCGGACGCAGATTCCGCCGGTGGCGGAGTCGTGGATCCAGCGCCCGGCTCGTCATCGTTTGCAATTGTGCCTGCAAGTGCCTGAATGGCGATGAGGCGCTCGGGCTTGTGGGGTGCGGCGCGCGAAACGACTAGTTCCGGGACGGCGCCCACGGATGTTGCCCCGGGCTTTGGCGGGGGGCTCAATGGCGAGATCGGCCCGGGCTGCGTAGGAGAGCCAGCGGGTTGACCGCCGTGTCCGCCGTCGCCTTCGTTCGGGGCGACGGCGCGGAACTGCGCGTTCACCTGGGGCCGGGCTGGATCGCGGCTGAGCTGCGCCTGCTCCTCATCACCCTCAAGCGCTCGGCGAGGCCCGTCTGCATCGACAGCATTGCTCCCGATTCCGCGCCCCTCGGAGTCGCCAAAGTCGCTGTTGAGTATTTGAAGCGGGACGGCAGGCTCGTTGGCTGCGGGAGGGGCTGATTGGGATTTCGACGCCCCGTTGGGGGCGGGAAAAACTTTGGATTGGGCTCCATTCAAATCCTGCGCATAGCGGTCGGCCGCGAAGCGCAAAAGCAGCGCATGCGCCGCCAGGGAGGCGCATAGCGCGATGGTGAGACTCAGATCGTGCCGTTTCACTGACGCGTACAACCTTTTCAGAAGCGACCAGATTACGCCCAGAGACCAATTCTAACACGATCCTGCGGCTGCGCAGCCGCGCATTCCCTTTCCCCTATCGGCTAACGGAACGCTTATTCCACCGCGGCGGAGGGAACGGGCGGCAGTGTTAACTGAACCGTCGCTGGCATGGGCCGGGCGAGGAAATCAATTGCCTCCTGCACCGTCTCGGCCACATGATAGGCACTGCGGGCCCGCGGACGAATGAGCCCCTTGTCGATGCCGTGCTCGATCATCGCAAGCAGCGGGGTGCAATTTATGAGTGGTGCTATTCTTCGGGCTTGTTTTTGGCGGCCTTTGACGCGGCAGCCTCCAGCTTCGATTCGATCGCGTTTTCTGCCTCGCGGTAGGTGGCGTATTTGCCGGATCGAATCTCGTCTGCGATCTGCTCCGCCGCCTTGCCCACCGCCAACATCGAGTTGCGAAACGCCGTGACGTTACCTGGATCGACTTTGAAGCTTTGCAGGTAATCGATCTTCCATTTGCCTGCGACCTTCCGCAATTCGAGTTTCACGGGGGGCAGTTCGATCCCCGCGACGTTCTCGAGCTCGACCACTCGCCCTCTGTCGATCACCCCCGCATCCAGCACGCTGCCGCCATACTGCGCGGCCGTCTTGCTGGTGAGGGTTTGACCGAACCGATCGTGCAGCGCGTCCATCATCTTCTTTGCGCCGCTGGCGAACGAGACAAAACCTTCCACCAGAGGTTGCTGGTCCCGCCCGGGGACGATGCACTGCCTTGCAGCAACCATGTCTCCCCCGGCGGCCGAGGCCATGAAGCTTTTCGCGGCGGCCTTGGGAGAGGAGAGGTCAATCGTGCTCCGCGGCGCGGCCGGCTTCGGCTTGTCGCAACCGAGCATCCCCGCAGCGAGGATGAGACAAAGCGCCCATCGTGATTTCATTCAAAGCCCTTCCCGGCCCGGTCGCCCGGGTTATTGCTGAATGTATCCCCGCTGCCGGAAGGTTTCGAGGGCTTCTTCCGTACTGCGAAAGACGCGCGTGGCCGTCTCGGTCACAAAAGGGGAGGGCGTTGCGCCGCAGGCCCAGACGACATAAACCTCTTTCCCGCCTTCAAAAGCGTGATGCAGCTCGCGCTCGACTCCGCTGGAGAGGGCGGGTTTCCCACCTGGCAGTTCGGGAACGAGGCTTACGATCATGTCGGATTGGTCAATCATCTTGAAATCGCGCGCGTAGATCTGGCCCAGGATGTCGCTGCTGATTTGCGCCACGTCGGCCGTTTTCAGCGTCAGCCTGCCCTGGGCCCCCGTGACGTCAATGGTGGTGTGACCCTCCTGTAGCGCGCGGACGGCGGAGGTGTGCAGCAGGAATTCGTCCACGTCAGCCGGATCGAAACAGATGAAGTGCCGGTGCATTGCGACCTTGAACGCGGCAATCTCCGCCAGCGTCGGTGGCAGGTCCATGACTTGAGTCATCGGAAAGGAGAGGTAAACGCGCTTGCGCCGGCCCTCGAACAGCAGCCGGTAGATCGTTTCCGTGGTTGGAACGTCGCGGCCCCGGCTGATCATGAAGAAGTGGCCATGCCCGCGCGTGATGTTGGCGATGATCTCGGTGGCCAGCAACTCCTCTTCACGCCAGACCATGATGTCTTTGAGGGTATGGTCGATGTCGTGGTCGCGGACGAGACGCTGGTGAACGTTCTCAACATTGTCGAGCAGCGTGAGATAAAGGTCGGCGTTGAAAGCCTTCATCTGATCGAAGTCGAATGCGGCGAAGAGCCCGTGCCGCCAGCGGAATGTGGCGTGAGTGTTCACAAGCACGTGCTGGCGGCTCTCAGAGTTGCGTAGGATCTCTTTGAAGACGGCGCGGCGAAGCGTGTTGAGCCGAGTGATCGGGAGGTTGAGAATGCGGCCTGGAGGCACATCGGGCGCTTCGGCGTACATCATCTTGCCGACGTGAAACACTTCCAGATCGGCCCCATGTCGCAAGGCCTCGGCCTTTACCGCCTCGAGGTACGGGCCCTTGTCCACCCCGACCTGTCCGGTAACGATCGCGCGCATCAGTGCTCCCGCAGGAGTTGGATTCTATTCCGGGAGAATGATGTTTGCCCAAGCAATGGGGTTGCGCACACAAAAACCCAACCATGGCGTGGCTGGGCTATGGGCGGGAACCGCTATCGTTCGATCTAGTCGGACTTCTTCGGGGCAGCGCCCTGGGCCGGGTTTTCCTGCTGCATGGCGCTCATCTTGTCGCGAATCTGGGCTGCCTCTTCGTATTTCTCGTCCTTCACGGCGCGCTCAAGCTTCCGCTTGAGGCGGTCCATCGGACTGACCGGCAGCTCGCGGCGGATCTTTCGGGCGAAGCGCTTCAACACGCGAACTTCGTTGCTTTCGCCGTACGCCTCCTGCTGCCCGAAGCGGGCGAAGAATTCCCTGATCTGCGCGAGGCCTTTTTCCACGGCCCGCATCGATTCCCGGTAGCGTTTTTCTTTGAAGTGGATCGAGGCCTGTGCCCTGGCGTGCATCATGGTGATGTAGGGGCGGTACTGCTCGAGGATCAGTTGGTCCTGCTCGTCGGCGGCGAATTTGCCGCACAAATCAAGCACGCGCAGGTTCCGCGCGGTGTCGCGCACGACGCCGGGAAACTCCTCCAGCACGAAGAGGCTGAGATAGCGGTGGTAATACATCACCGCCTCCTCGCGCAGCGACTGACACTGCGTACTGTTGAGCTGAAACCCGTCATCGCTCCCGTTGCGCGACCGGTGCTCGGTGAGCAGGGTTTCGAAGTAGTCGAGCAGCGACTCGCACCCATGGGGGCGCACGCCGTCGGGGCGCCCGCTCATTTCCATCTGAAGCAGGCCCAGGTCGAGGCGCATCTGGAGCTTGGCGTGTCCATCAACGCCATTGATCTTGCGGACATTGATGGTGCCGGGCTCGTAGTCCCAGCCGCGCAAGACGGACGTGATGTCCTTGCTCGGAAGCTTGCCTTCGTTCTTCGGACCGGAATTCGGTGACAGTTCGTCACTCATCGGCGATCACTCCACAGATCCTCGCCGCGAGCAGCGCTCGCATGATCTCGCGACTCCTGCCGCGGGTAGGATACTGCCCACGGCCCGACCTATTTTAGTCACGTTTTTGGCGAGGACAAAATTCGGGTCCCGTTGGCAGCAGGCTTATGGAAACTGGGCTGTCTTGAACGGCTTTGCGGGTGTCCGCCGGATGAGCGGGCTCTGGCGTTCCCGCTCGATTATGAATCGCTGCTAAATGCTGCAAGACTCGCCGTAGCTCACCTGCGCGGTCGGATTGGCGGAGGGCGGATCGCTCAGGGCGACGTGACCGTCTACGAAACTATTCCCTGCGCCCGTTTTAGGCAAATCGCACGCTATTATTCGAAACGTGGCCCGATCTTTTCCCAACCCGTTGCGTGAGTTGCATGAACACCCGGAGGCCGAATTCCAGCCGTATGCCGAACTCGAGATCGTGAGCACCTTCGGCGAGCCGGAGGCGGAGTACGCGGCAATCCGCAAAGGATGTGCGCTGGTGGATCTGCCGCAGCGGGGCATCCTGCAGCTCACCGGGAAAGACCGGCTGCCGTTTCTGAACAATGTGCTGACAAATCAGACATGGGACAAAAACACCAAGTCAGGAATGCCGGCCGGGAAGGGAGTCTACGCGTACTTCCTGAACACCAAAGGCCGGATCGTCGCCGACATGAACGTGCTCGAGCGGGGGGATCACACCCTGATCGAGACGGACGTGCGCATGGTGGAGTCCCTGCGGACCGCGTGGGAGAAGTTTCTGTTTACCGAGCAAGTGAAAATGTCGCCGCGCGTGGGCGAGTTGCATCAGATCGCGTTACACGGGCCCGGAGCACTCACGGTCCTTCGTGAGGCGAGCGGCGAGTCGATCGCAGAACTTGGGCCGCTCGAATCAACGCAGGTGCGGCTCCTCGGAGGTGATGCGGTGGTCTGGCGTGACGATCCGACGGGCGCGCCGGGGTATCACCTTTTGATCGACGCCTCGGCCGCGCCTGCCGCGTGGGGCCAGCTTTTGCGGCAGTTTGAAGGCGTTCCCGGGCGGCGACCGCTGCGGCCGGCGGGATGGGCGGCGTTCAACGCCACGCGGATTGAGGCGGGCCGGCCGCTGTTTGACATCGATTTTGGAAACTCCGCCAATCCCGATCTCTCGGTCCTGCCGGCCGAGGCAGGCGACATGAATCGAGCCGTGAGCTTCACCAAAGGATGCTACCTCGGGCAGGAAATCGTCGCGCGCATGCACGCCCGCGGGCAGGTCGCACGGCAGTTGTCGGGGATCCGATTCCCCGATGACACGCTTCCGGTCGCCGGGGCGCCGATCTTCGAGTCGGGCGACTCGGCGACCGGAATCGGCATGGTCACGAGCAGCACGGTTTCGCCCCTGCTCTCCGGCGCGGCGATCTGTCTGGGCTATCTGAAGAAGCCGTTCTTCACGATCGGAACCACGGTGGGCATCCCGGCTGAAGGCAGCATCCGAAGCGGCACGGTCACCAGGCTGCCGTTTGTCGAGCTTCCCACCGCGTTGTAGCGGGTTGCGCGAATTCCGCGGTTGCGTTCGGATCGTGCTGCACTAAAGATCCGACTCATGATCGACTCCCCATACCTCGTCCGGCCCGGAACGAACCTCAAGCTTTCGGACTGGGAGAGCGACGACACCAGTGATTTCAAGAGCAAGTCTGACGCGCTCCCTGTGGTGCGCAAGAACCTGGAGAAGCTCGGTGAACTGCAGCAGGTGCTGTACGCGGGGGCGGCGCGCGCGATCCTGGTCGTCTTCCAGGCGATGGACACTGGGGGGAAGGACGGCGCGATCGAGCACGTTTTCAGCGGCATCAATCCGCAGGGCTGCTCGGTGACGGCGTTTAAGGCGCCCACGCCGGAGGAGTTGGCGCACGATTTCCTGTGGCGCATCCACGCCGCGGTCCCGCCCCGCGGGATGATCGGGATTTTCAATCGCTCGCACTATGAAAGCGTGCTGGTGGAGCGGGTGAAGAAACTGGTGCCGGAAAAGGTGTGGTCACGCCGCTATGAGCAAATCAACTCGTTCGAGAAGCTGCTGGCGCATGAGAGCGTGACGATCATGAAGTTCTACCTTCACATTTCAAAAAAGGAGCAGAAGAAGCGGCTGGAGGCGCGGCTGAAGAACCCGGAGAAGGTATGGAAGTTCAACCCCGACGACCTGAAGGGGCGGGCCCTTTGGGATGACTACATGGATGCGTATCAGGACGCGATCCGGAAGTGCTCGACCGCGGACGCGCCGTGGTACGTGGTGCCGGCTGATCACAAGTGGTTCCGGAACTGGGTGGTCTCCGACACGATTGTGCGGACGCTCGAGAAACTGCACCTCGAGCTCCCACCCCCGCCGCCGGGTATTGAGAAGATCCAGATTGAATAGAAGCGGTGGGGCAGGACTTCAGGCGGCGCGCGGAGCACGCCGCTGCAGGCCCACTTTTCCGCGAACCTCGCGCCAGTGGGGCAAAGTTCCCTGCTCCGATTCGGGCCCGTCGTCGAAGGCAGCGCTCTGCAGCTCATCGGTCTCGGCGAGTTCCTGATCGAAGTTGTCCGTCAGCGCCTGCTGCTCGCTGCGGGTGACCAGCGTGTACGTGAGAGGTCGCGTCGCGGCATCTTCGGTTTGCGGCGCGACGTCAACGAAAACGAATCCCTGCTCGGTCTTAAATGGAAGGCTGCCGTCGCTGACGCGGGCGTGGATGTGATCGATCGAAACGCCCCATAACTCGGCCGCGATGAGGGGAACTACCCAACATGACATATGAACCACCTCAGATCGGCTAATCTGAGATCGGAATCGTCGCTGCGTCGGCTTGAAACAATGGGTTGTGGCGGCTGATAACTCCGATCGAGTTACCACCACACTCGGCCGCGCAGCTCTGCGATGCGATGTTCGAGGGCATCAACGGCGGTGTCGATGTCCGGCAGGAGCGCGTTCACGACCGCGTCGGGCAGGACTTTCTCATCGCGAAGATCGATGAGGGAGCGACGGCATTTCTTCGCGGCGTCGCAGCCGGTCCTGCACTTGACGATGTTGCCGCAGAGCACGTCATCGTCATACCCCATGCCGTGGCCCCCGGCCACCTTTGCGCTGGCGATGTGACAGGCGATGTACGCTTCGGCGAGCCTGCCGTCGGTGTCGTCGGCCTCCGACTCGCCCTGCATGTATGGCCGCAGCGCCTCGTGGATTTTCCGGGCCGCGGCCATCGCGAGTGTGTACGCCGGAATAGATTGCAGGGCCTGCTTCCTGGCGCGCTGCTCGGCGGCCGCAGCCTCCAGATCTTCCGGCGTTGGGTCCGCGATAAGGAACCCGTCGTCCTCGCCGCCTTCGTCCTCCTCTGCCGTCTCGTCGCCGGCTTCAACTTCGGCCTGCTGGTCATCATCGTCGCCGTCATCGCCTGCCAGGTCCCACCCCATCTCTCGAGCGAGCACCGCGTCGCGATCGGGCGCATCGCCGATGGTCTCGAGCAGCTCGCCGAACCGCGCCGCGCGCAGGTCGCCTTGCTTGATGAATGCCTCCCACTGCTCTTCGTTCCAGGGCATCTCAGGTTCCATCGCTCGCTCCGCCGGCGGCCGAGATCAGCGAAAGTTGTTGAACTGCAGCGGGATTGCCGGCGGATTGGCGCGAAGATGCGCCATGACCGCCTGCAGGTCGTCTTTCTTCGACCCGCTGACGCGCAGCGCCTCCCCCTGGATTGACGCGTTCACCTTCAGCTTCAGGTCCTTGATGCCTTTCTGGATCGTCTTCGCGGTGTCCTTGTCGATGCCGCTCTTGAGCTTCACTTTTTGGCGCACCGTGTTATGGGTGGCCTGCTCGATTTTCTGCGGGTCCATCGCCTTGGGGTCCACGCCGCGCTTGATCATCTTCTCGACGAGGACCTTCCGCACCGCTTCGAGCTGCGGCTCGCCGTCGGCGGTGAGCGTGAGCTCCTTCAGCTTTCGATCGAAGGCCACCGAGGCGGCCGTTCCTTTGAAATCGTAGCGGGTGGTGATCTCCTTGATCGCCTGATTCGAAGCGTTGTCCATCTCCTGGAGGTTGATTTCGGAAACGATGTCGAATGAGGAATCGGAAGGCATCGCATGACGTTTTCAGCCCGTCTCCTGAGCTTGTCAAGCGGCCGGGGCTTGGCGGGGCTTCTGATTCATCCCCAGTCCCTGAAACCTGAAAACAGCCCGAGTCGACCGCGACCGCGCAGCCCGTGTTCGCCCGGCCACCCGGCATGACGGCTCCGCTCTCCAAGAGCACCCGTCCCAGCGGACTTTGTCAGGCTTTGGAGGGCTTTGGTGCGGCCCCATGCAGGGCTTTGGTGGGCTTATGTGGGGCTGTCGTGGACCACACTAATCCTTACGACCTGCGGGCGCCATCCCTCAGACCCGACCCCGGGCGCCCGCGGCATCTATCCACTTGTCAAAGAGCCTATCACGACAGCCCCCAGCACCACGCCGGGGATATGATTCATTATACATTCTTTTTTGACCGAGTCAACCCCGGCTTCCAAGCCGCCCATGGCAGGGCTTTTGTGGGTCTGGCGGGGCGTTGCCAAATCCTGCGCGGGCTGTTTGTCCGACGGATCGCGAGATTGATAAAAAAGTGAGTCCCGGATTCCGCTCCATCAACACCTCCACGCTGAGCGCGAGCGCGGCGCGGCCCACTACCGAAAGGGGCCGCCGCGGTTTATGCTGTGCGCCTTCGTAACGAGGCGACCGGAACCCATTTGTTCTTCACGCTTTCGAAGAGGCCACCCATGGCGGACCGCGAAAAACTGTTCAAGCTGCTCGACGAGTTCAAGATCGAAACGCCCTCGTGGGGCTACGCCGATACCGGCACTCGTTTCGGCAAGTTCTTCCAGCCGGCGGCTGCCAGTACGGTGGAAGAGAAACTCGCCGACGCGGGCACGGTCCACAAGTACACGGCGTGTTGTCCGACGGTGGCGGTGCACGTGCTGTGGGACTTCAGCATGGGGGTGGATGCGACCGCGACGGCGAAGGTCGCGGAGAAGAATGGCGTGAAGATCGGGGCGGTTAACCCGAACCTGTTCCAGGACCAGATCTACAAGTTTGGCTCGGTGTGTAGCGCGGATGAGAACGCCCAGGCGCACGCCCACCGGCACGTGACCGACAGCATCAGCCTGGCGAAGGCGGTGAAGTCCAACATGCTGAGCATGTGGTTCGCCGACGGCACCAATTACCCGGGGCAGGACGACATTACGACGCGCAAGCACCGCATGCACGGCGCGCTGCGGCAGTGGCATGACGCGATGCCCAAGGGCATGACCATGCTGGTGGAATACAAGCCTTTCGAGCCGGCGTTTTACCATACCGATATCGCCGACTGGGGCATGAGCTACGTCTTCGCGAAGGACGCGGGGCCCAACGCCAGGGTGCTGGTCGACACCGGTCACCACCTGCAGGGGCAGAACATCGAGCACATCGTTGCGTTCCTGCTGGACGAGGACATGCTGGGCGGTTTTCACTTCAATGACCGGAAATACGCCGACGATGACCTGACGCTGGGAAGCATCGATCCCTACGCGGTGTTCCGCATCTTCCACGAGATTCGCAACGCCGCGGAGTTGCATAAGCGCGACGTGTCGAAGATCGCCTACATGGTCGACCAATGTCACAACCTCAAGCCCAAGATCGAGGCGATGATCCAGACGGCGATGACGGCGCAGGAACTTTTTGCCAAGGCGTGCCTGGTGGATCGTCAGAAGCTGCGCGACGCGCAGACGCGGATGAACATCGTCGACGCGGAGGAGTGCCTGAAGACGGCGTTCTTCACCGACGTGAAGCCGATGCTGGCCGATTGGCGCAAGAAGCACAACATCGAGCCGGACCCGATGCAGGCGTACCGCGCCAGCGGCTATGAAGCCCGGGTCGCGAAGGAGCGCGACGCGTCGCGCGCCGCGCGGGGCGTGAAGACCGCTACGGCGTCCTTCGCTTGAGGGGACGGGAGCCATGTCGCGCGCCGAGAACGTGACGCAACTCGCCGGGGTCAACGGAGATTCGCTGCAATCACACGCGCCGGCGGGACAGCCCGCGCCGCGAAATGAAGTCCGGCTTGGGGAAGAGCTGCCGGTCTTCTGCGAGCGCTGCGGCTATTCGCTTCACGGGCTGGCGCAGGTGCGTTGCGGGCAGTGCTCGGTCTTGTACTTCTCATGCCCGGAGTGCAACCATCACCAGCCGATCAATACCTGGCGGCCGGCGGCGCAGCGCGTGCTGGGGCGGCTGCGCGCTGCCTGGCTCGCGTGGTCGATCTTCTTCCGCTTGAACTTCTTCGGGTGGCTGCTGTTCGCCTGGTTCAGCATGGGCGCGGTTCCGGCGGAATTAACGCCAGAATTGATCTTGGCCTTTGCGCTTTTCGGGCTGCCGTTTGGGATGGTGTCGCGGATGTTCCTGTTGCGTTGGAAGCGCGGCTGGCTGGTCGGCGGAGTGCTGGCTCTGCTCGTGTTCGCGGCGGTGGTGCTGGGCGCTGAGTTCCAGCGAAGCGAGCTGTCGAGGCGCGGCGCCGTCGCGCAGCCGGTAGCGACTGACCTATATCTTGTCGCGTTGATCGGGTGCCTCTGCGTCACGCTCGGCGCAGCGGTCGTGTGGCCGATCTGGATGTCGCTGGCACATCTGTTCCTTCCCAGGCGGACCGCCGCCGCGTTGCTCGACTGGCAGCGCTCCTTTTCGGGAAAGGAAATCCAGCTCGGTCAGCAATGATCCAAACTGCATCCGACTGCACTCATGAGTGATTCCACGAACCTTGACGCACTGGAAACGGGGCTGGGGCATCACCTCGCAGGCCGGCTGCAGGAGGCGCGGGAGATCTATCAGCAGATCCTGGCGCGGGACGCGAATGATCCCGACGCGCTTCACCTGCTGGGGGCATTGGCGCACCAGGCGGGCCGCAGCGCCGACGCGGTCGGCTTGATCACCCGGGCCATCGCGATCGAGCCCACGATTGCGGACTATCACAACAACCTGGGCGAGGCGCTGGCGGCGCTCGGGAAACTGCAGGACGCGGTCAACAGCTTTCATCGCTCGATCGAGCTGGACCCCCAGCGCGTGGACAGCCGGTACAACCTGGCCCGCGCGGCCGGGCAACTGGGTTGGACCGATGAAGCGGTTTACTCCTACCAGCAGGCGCTGCGGCTCCATCCCGAACTGGTCGAAGCGCGCTACAACCTGGGGCTCGTGCTGCTGGGGCTCACGCGGTTGACGGAGGCCCAGACGGAATTTCGGGAGGCGATTCGCCTGCGGCAGGACTACGCGGAAGCCTATTTCGGACTGGCCAAGGTCGTGCAGGTCCTCTCGGGGCTGGCTGACGCCGTGCCGCTGTACCGCAAGGCGCTGGAGCTCAAGCCCGCTCTGATCGGCGCCCACAGCTCGCTGGTGTACGAGATGCATTACCACCCGGGCTTCACGCGCGAAGCGATTTTCGAGGAGCATCTCCGATGGGCGAAGCAGCATGCGGAAGAATTCACCGCGGCGGTGCGGCCGCACGCGAACGATAGAACGCCGAACCGGCGGTTGAAGATCGGCTTCGTATCGGCGGACCTGCGGCGTCACCCGGTGAGCTCGTTCCTGCTGCCGGTGCTCGAGGCCCACGATAAAGAGCGCTACGAGATGATCTGCTACGCGGACGTGCGCAGCACCGACGAAATGAGCGAACGTCTCCACCGCAACGCGGACGGATGGAGGAACATCGTCGGGGGCAGCGATGAGCAGGTGGCGGAGCTGATCCGGCAGGATGGCATCGATATCCTCATCGATCTGGGCGGCCACACGGGGCACAACCGGCTGCTCGTCTTCGCCCGCAAGCCCGCACCGATCGCCGCGGCGCACTTCGCGTATCCGAATACGACCGGGCTTTCGACGGTCGACTATCGCTTCACGGATGCCCATGCCGATCCGCCCGGGGAGACGGAGCGTTACTACACGGAGCAATTGATCCGCCTGCCCGACTGCGCCTGGTGCTACCGGGCGGAGGAACAGACCCCGATTGGCCCGCTGCCCGCTGAGTCGAAGGGGCGCATCACATTCGGCTCGTTGAACAACATCAACAAGGTGACGCCGGAGGTGATCGCAGCGTGGTCGAGGATTCTCGCGGCGGTTCCCGGGTCGCAGCTGTTGCTTCTCACGTGTCCGCCGGGGGAGTTGGAGCAGATGATCCGCAGCCGGTTCGCGGCCCATGGCATCGAACGGCAACGCCTGCGGATCGTGGATCGCACGGGGCGAGAACAGTACCTGAAGCACCTGGCGGAGATGGATATTGCCCTGGATCCGTTTCCGTACAACGGCGGCGTGACCACCTGCGATGCGTTATGGGCGGGGCTCCCGGTGATCAGCCTGGAAGGGGACGCATATGTTTCGCGGCAGGGGGTGAGCCTGCTCTCGAACGTCGGTTTGCAAGAGCTTCTTGCACGGAAGCCCGACGATTATGTGTCGATTGCAGCGGGATTGGCGAGAGACTTGCCGCGGCTCGCGATGCTGCGCCAGGGGCTGCGGGAGCGTCTTCGTGCTTCGCCGATCATGGACCATCGCCGGTTTACGCAGAACCTTCAGGACGCCTATCGGCGGATCTGGCAGCAGTGGTGCGCGCGGATCGGTTGAGACTACGGACGGGGCGAAGAGCGCTCGGCGGCCCCGCGGAGGTATTGGGTAGGGCTAACGCCAAGGATCTGCTTGAAGGTGCGCGAGAGATGGAACGCATCGGCGAAGCCGGTTTCGCTGGCGATCGCCTCCAGCTTCAGGTTCCCACGAACTAACCTGACCTTCGCCGCCTCGACGCGCAAGGCGCGCAGGGCGGCCATCGGACTTCGGCCCGTGAGCCGGCGGTAGGCATGCGAGAGTCCTGATTCGCTCAGACCGACGCGGCGCGCGAGGTGCTCGAGGCGCACGGAGTCCGCGAGGTGCTCGCGCAGGTAACCATGGACTTGGGCGACCAGATCCGGCGAAGCGACGTCGCGCGGCGACATCAGGAGCTCGCCGCCCCGGGATTCCGCGGAAAGCAGCAGGGAGATGAGCTCGTAGAAAGCGCCGAGCGCCCGCAGCGATGCGGCGGAGCCGCCATCAAGGTGAAGGACAATGCGCTGAAGCAATGTGGCGGCTGTGCCTTCGGCATCGCGGAGACGGATGAATGCAACATCGCCAACCTTCTCGCGAAGGTGGCCGCGGCGATCCTCAAAGATGATGTGAAGACTGGAGCAGCGATGAAAGTCCGATTCGCGCCTGAGCCGTTCGCGGTACGCGGTTCGCGGCGGGTACAGGACTCCAGCGCCGGCGGTGAAGGGCTTCCACGGCTTAGCGCCGATCTCCAGCTCGATCCCGCCGCTGGTGAAGATCTCCAGGGTCCAATTTGCCGCGACGATCCGCCCCGAAAGGGAGGGCGCTTTCGCGTGGAACTCGCCGGCGGAGCAGAGGGAGAGTCCGTTGGCGACGGCGGAGCCCGGCGCACTTTTCGTCGTATTGAAGGTGTGTGCAGGATTATTCATGGACGCGGCAGGATTAGCCATAGTATTTCGGGTAGATGTCGATAGTTTCAGGCCCGAGTGCCCGTGAGACCGGGCAAGGATACCACAAACACCGGTGCATTTCTGGACATGAAGGAGCGATCATGGCGGTGACGGAGATGACTCAACTTGCAGTTGATGGCGGCCCCAGGGCCTTCACGGGCGTGACGGGGAAAGCGGAGCCGAAGATCGGCATGGAGGAGTTCATGTCGATCGCCGAGCGGTTCGGCTTCAGCCCCGAGGCGCTGCGCCGCCTGGAGCAGGCGGTGTCCAATGCGGACCTGCCGCCGGGCGGACCGAACCTGGCGCGCTACCTCTGCGCCAGTCCCGCCGCCAAGGGGCCTCAGTTCGAGGCGCTGGCGCGGAAGAAGTTCGGAGTGAAACACGCGCTGAGCACCAGCTCGGGAACGGGCGCATTGCACAGCGCCTTTGTCGCGGCGGGAGTTGAGCCGGGCAAACAGGTGATCCTCCCGGCGCTGGGTTTCATGGCTACTGCATCGGCGGTCGCGCTGGCAGGGGGGACGCCGGTGTTCTGCGACGTCGACGAATCGATGCAGATCGACCCGAGCCGGATCGAGCCGCTGATCAACGAGAACACGGTCGCGGTGGCTCCGACGCACCACTTTAGCGGCATCGCCGACATGGACGGCGTGATGGCGGTGGCGCGCAAGCACGGGCTGAAGGTGGTGGAAGACTGCGCCCAGTCGCCCGGGGGAAAGTTCAGGGGCAAATACGTCGGCACGATCGGCGACCTCGGATGCTTCAGCATCTCCGCGTACAAGATCATCGGCGGCGGGGAGGGCGGCATGGTCGTGACCAACGACGAGCGGCTTTACGAGCGGGCGAATCAGCTGGCCGAGTGCGGCGGATTGTGGCGCAGCAATCGGTTCGCCCCGCCGCGATATGAAGGCGAGCTGTTCGTCGGCACGAACTATCGCATGTCGGAGATGGAGGCGGCGATCGACCTCGTGCAGCTGGATAAGCTGGACGACGTCGTTCGGCGATTTCATGACAACAAGATGCGCATCCTCCGGCAGCTCAAGACGTATCGCGAGATTGTGCCGCAGAAGATCAACGACCCGGAGGGGGACGTCGGCTATATCCTGCGGTTCTACCCCGAGACGCACGAGCTGGGGACCCGGATTGCCAAGGCATTGAACGCCGAGGGCGTGCTGTGTGGAGCTCGCGGCGAGAAGGCGGACCCGGACTGGCACATCTATCACGACATGTTCCCAGTGGTTCAGGGCGCGGGCAAATCGATCGATCCGAGGGCGGCGGCGACCTACCGGCGCGGCGCGTGCCCGGTGGCCGACGACCTTTACAACCGCTGCGTGAGCGTCTGGCTGGACCAGTGGTATTCGCCGCAGGACTGCGACGCGGTCGCCAGGGGAATTGACAAGGTGCTGGGCGCCTATTGCACTGAAGACCCGTCGGCACGGGCGTGGATTTGATTCCGCGAGGAGGAGGAGCAGGCTACTGAGGGAGGCGACTGGTCAAGCACATCACAACACCATGACTCGTTATATCGCCGCTTATGACACGGAGCTTCCGGGGTGCGTCGAGGCCTGCCGGCGGATTGTCGAGGCGCACCGGCGCCACTCGATGCCTGCAACGTTCTTTGTCGTGGGGAAGTTTTTAGAGGAGCACCGGGCTGAGTTTCGGGAGATTTTCGATGATCCGCTCTTCGAGATCGCGTCGCACTCGTATTCACACCAGATGTTCCGCGACCATCCTTTCTGCGGCGCCGCGCCTTCGCCGGAGAAGGTTCGCGAGGAGATCGTGCGCGGGAAGAAGGTGGTAGAGGACGTTTTCGAGCGGCCCTGCGTGGGGATTCGCTCAGGCTGCGGGTTTGTGGACGGCCTGCGCGGCGCGCCGGACGTCCTGGGTTACGTGCGCGAGGCGGGATATCAGTATGTCAGCACGAAGCTCTGGGGCCGGGACTGGTCGATGCCGTGCCCGCTCTATCAGCCGTTCCGTTACGAGGCAGAGGGTTTCCCGGAGGTGTGGGAATTGCCCGGGCACGGGTGGCACGAGAACTTGTTGAAGAACTTCAACCGCTGGGGGCCGCGGCGGGTGACGCTCTGGCCACCGGAGATTCCGGAGGCCGTGCCAGCGGATTTCATCAAGACGCCCGAGGAAGAGACGGCGATTAATCGAATCTTTCTCGAAAGAGCGGCCGAGCAGGACCTGGCGTTTGTGTCGCTGGTGTGGCACCCGTGGTCGCTCTTCAAGTTTGACCCCGAGATGAAGATGCTGGATGGGACGTTCGAGCTGGCGCGGCAACTGCGCCTTCGCGACGGGACGTACGCGGATCTCTACCAAGATTGCGTCCAAACCCTGGCTCGGAAAAGACAACACGGGCGAGACGCCCGTACTACGTGAAAGGCCGCTCGCGCTACGAGACGGCGGGGAAGGTGAAGGACTGCGAGTGAGCGCGTAGCGCGGCGTGCGGTCGGAAGCACTCAGGCGCGCATGGAGTTCATGAGGGATTGGTTGTTGGGATGCTTGGCGAGGGCTTCGAGCAGGTTCTTCATGGCGGGGATGGGGGACATGGTCATCAGGTGGCGGCGGATGCGCCGAGCGGCGGCCATCTGCTGTTCGTCGAGCAACTTTTCCTCCTTGCGGGTGCCTGACTCGGCGATGTTCAGGGCGGGGAAGATGCGCTGATTCGACAGATTGCGGTCGAGCGTCAGCTCCATGTTGCCGGTCCCTTTGAACTCTTCAAAGATCACCTGATCCATCCGGCTGCCGGTGTCGATCAGGCAGGTGGCGAGGATGGTAAGGCTGCCGCCATTCTCGATCTTGCGCGCGGCGCCGAAGAGCCGTTTGGGGATTTCCAGGGCGCGGTTGTCGAGGCCGCCGGAAAGCGTGCGGCCGCCACTGGGCCCGCCGGTGTTGAAGGCGCGGCCGACGCGCGTGAGCGAGTCCATGAGCACGACGATGTCGGCGCCGAATTCCACCTGCCGCTTGCAGCGCTCGATCACCAGCTGAGCGAGGTCGAGGTGTTTCTCGACCGTGTTGTCGTTGGACGAGGCGTAGACCGTTCCCGGCACGTTGCGCTTCATGTCGGTGACTTCTTCGGGGCGCTCGTCGATGAGCAGCAGGATCAGCTGCACGTGCGGATAGTTGGCGTGGATGCCGCGGGCGATGTTCTGCATCAGGATGGTCTTGCCGGTCCGGGGCGGAGCGACGATGAGCCCGCGCTGGCCGAAGCCGACCGGCGCGAGGATGTCGATCACCCGGGTGGTCAGCTCGGCGGGGTTGTGCTCCAGCTTCATGACCGGCTGCGGGTCGAGCGCGGTGGCATCGTAGAGCGCGGTCTTCTCCACATATTCGTCGGGTGAGCGGCCCTCGATGGTTTCGATCCTGCCCAACACCCGTCCGCGGGGGGCGCCGCGGAGGAGCAGACCGGGGCGCAGGCGCAGCTCGCGGATGGTCTGCCGGGGGACGATGAAGTTGCCGCGAGCGGGGCGGAGGGGGTGCAGGGGGTCGCGGAGCTCACCGTCCTGGCGCTCGTCCGCGACCTGTAAAATGCCTTCGACTTGTCCGTTGGTCATATCTTCCGTTCGAATTCGGTCATGGACGCCCGGCAGCGAGGCCGAACCGGGCCGCGCGGCATTAGAAGGATTGATCGGTGTACGAGTCCTTCCATGAACCCGCGAAGCGTGGCCGAGCAGAACGTACGCTCTAAAACCTGTTTCGGCCCCGCCGATGCGATTGGTTTCCGCCGTCGGTAGAATCCATAACATACACGAAGTGGGCGTCGGGGCCAAGGTACTCATGAACGGAGTGACAGATGGATCTGCTTTCGAGGCTGCAGGAGGACATGAAGGTGGCGATGAAGTCGGGCCAGAAACAGCGGCTCAGCGTGATCCGCATGCTGCTGAGCGATGTGAGGAACATCGACCTGGCGCCCAAGCCGACGACGGCGGAGGAGGCGGTGGCGGCCTACGGGAAGCGGCTGCGCAAGAGCCAGGAGGAGTTCCAGAAGCTTGGCAAATCCGAGCAGGTTGAGCAGTTGAAGGG
>JBBRCX010000089.1:0-19036 GCA_038204465.1 Tepidisphaerales bacterium
ACATCCTGGTCGCCGGCTCCAGCGCCGGCAACTTCGCCCTCGCCCGCTACTCCAGCAGCGACGGCTCGCTCGACTCCACCTTCGGTACCAGCGGCAAGCTCACCACCGACTTCGGCGCCACCGACGCCGGCTACGCCCTGGCCCTGCAAACCGTCGGCAGCACCAACTACATCCTCGTCGGCGGCAGCACCGGCGCCGACACAATCCACGGCGCAATCAAGGGCGGGCGCACTCGGTCTCGCCGGAAACTTCTCATTAATGTCGCCGCGCGGATCGCAGACGGCATCGAGTCCAATCGAGAGCGCATACTCGCGGCGGGCCGGCGACAGATCGAACCCGATAACTTCCGCCGCGCCTTCGGCCTTCGCCATCTGCGCAGCGATGAGTCCTGCCGGTCCCAGCCCGCCCACGCCAAAGCGACGCCCGCGCACGGCATCCATTTCTTTCAACATCCGGAAAACCGAGGCGACGCACATCGCCAATTCCACTGGAGCCGTTGCGTCGGGCGAGAGGTGCGCGGGGACGTGGATAACGGTGTCGCCCCCATGGATCACATACTGCGCGTAACAACCCGGCACGTCCGATCCCTGATCGCGCCAAGCGCTCACCCGATCTCCCACTGCGAAACCCGTCACGCCCTCACCCAGCGCGGCGATTTCGCCCGTGGCTTCGTGTCCGGGTTGGCCCGGCGTGTACGGATAGTGAAAAGCATGCGCAGCGAACATCGGCTCGTCGTGGCGCAAGTGCAAATCCCACTGCGGGCAGGTCGTCACGGCTTCGATGCGCAACAGTACCTGCCCAGGCCCAGGTTCGGGTATCGGAACGTCGAGAATCTCAAATTCGTGCGGCGCTGTAACTTGTAGGATCTTCATGGCGTACTCTCATTCCCAATCGAGGATGACGCCCAGACACGGCTCGCGGCGCGACAGGATGAGATCGAATGCAGCAGCGGCCTGCGCGACCGGAAAGCGATGCGTGATGAGGGGCAGAGTTTTCAAGATCCCTTGTTCCAGCAGCGCCAACGTCGCATCCATGCGATCCTGCGACCACCCGGCGGGCGTGTGCAGCGTCAACTCGCGGGCGCGCATTCTCTGAATGTCAATCGCCCCGTGCGGCCCGTAAAAACCAGCGGAAACGAGGTGGCTGTTGTGGCGCATGATCGGATACAGAGCCTCGATGCCGGGCACCGAGCCGACCGTATCCGCCAATATGTGGACGCCCTCCGGCGCCCATTCCTGAACGGCAACCAAAGCATCTTCACGCGTTATATTGACGAGGCGATCTTCGGTCTCGGTTTCCCAGCGCGCCAGCCGCTCGTCATGTTTGCCCAACAGCATGACGCGCGCGCCGCGATGCCGTAGCGTTTGCGCCGACCAGTGGCCGACCAGTCCATCGCCAATCACAACCGCCGCATCGCCCGCGATCATCGGCGGCCGCACCCCAACGTTGTAGCCGACCTGAGTGAGTACCAGCCCACTGGCGGCCACCGGTTCGACGCCTGCGGGCAATTTCCAGATTTGCGAACGAGGTGTAACGGCGGGCGATACGTGGCCGCCGCATTTGTAGAACATGCCGTCAACATTGGAAATGGTGGCGAAGACCGTTTCGCCAATCTCAACATCTGAGACATCGCTGCCAACCATTCCACAACGCCGACTTTCTGATATCCCGGCACATGGGGGAAAGGCAGCGGGTCGCCGGCGGTCCACGGCGTATCGCCCTGGATGCGCTCGCCGCGCACGAAAGAGCCTTCCGTGCCGTTGCTGATCCAGGAGTGCAGGACACGCACTACGACATCATCGGCCGCCGGCTCCGGCACCCGCACGGTTTGAAAGACGACTTGGCGCGGCTCTGTGGCAACGACAGCTTGGGCTTGCATGGGAAGTCTCGGTGCTCGAGCCTGTCCAAGTCATGGATTCGGGGGTGATGTGCAGATCAGCACAACAACCGTCTCCGTGCCGGTGTTCTCAATTCCGTGGAGGCACCAGGGCGGCAGGTAGATGAAGTCGCCTTTATTTACCTCGCGCTTGCCGTTTACGAAGGTCATGGTCGCCTTGCCCTCCAGAATCACATAGGTCTCCTCAGTTTCGTGATTCCCCGGCTCCAGCACGACGTGCGGCGGTACGTAGAAGAGCACGAGTCCGAGGTTTTTCGAGGGTGCCTTCGCATTCACCGGATGGACGACACGGACGCCCACGCCGTGACAGCCGGGATAGGCGACCGGGACCCCGTCCTGCACATTGACGATCATCGGCTCAGGGATTTTCTCCGGCTCGGGAATCGCGGGTGGGTGCCCGGAAGCGTACCCTTTGAATTCGGTGATCTTCGCCATATCACTTTCCCTCGCTTAGAAGTCGCGCAGATATCCTGCTGTCCAGCCGCCATCGACGGTCAAGACTGCTCCGTTGATGTAACTGGACTCGGGGGCCGCGAGAAACAACGCGGCGTGTGCAATTTCTTCAGGTGTGCCTGGTCGTCCCAATGGAATGTGATCCAGCAGTTTCTGTACCGATTCCTTGAACGCACCTTTGTCGCCATAGAACAGCTCGCGCGTTCCCTGCGTCATGATTGAACCGGGCGCAATGCAATTCACCAGCACGCCGCGTGATCCAAGCTCAATCGCCATGGCCTTGGTCAGATTCACGACGCCCGCCTTGGCCGCCGTGTAAGCGCACTGCAGGCGGGCCGGGACAAGCCCGAGAACCGAGGCGATGTTGATGATTCGCCCGCCACCTTGAGCCAGCATGATGGCCGAAGCCGCTTTGCTCACGAGGTACAGTCCCGTCAGGTCGATCTGTAGAATTCGGTCCCATTCGTCGCGAGGGAACTGATCGATTGTCACGCGGTGTTTCGAAGTATTGATCCCTGCGTTGTTCACGAGAATATCGAGCTTTCCGAACTGTGTATTTATCTCGCCAATCACTGCTTCGACCTGAGCTTCCTCGCTGACATCCATCGCGCGTCCGCAGCAATGCGAATAACCAGAGGCTGCTTCGCGGGCTGCAGAGTCATCGAGATCCGTATAGACGACTCGCGCTCCGTTTTGGGCCAAAGAATTGGCGATAGCCCGGCCAATGCCGCGGGCAGCTCCGGTAACCAGTGCGACCTTTCCGTGCAATGCGACCTTCATCTCGCCAGCCAGCCTCCATCCACCACCAGCGTGTGACCATGGACGTAATTCGATGCATCACTGGCCAGGAAGATCGCGGCGCCCGCTAGATCGTCAGGGTTGCCTGCGCGCCCTGCGGGAATGCGGGAAAGGATCTGCGGGCCGCGCACCGGATCATCTAATACCGGCTGCCCTACACCCAGCGCCATGTAGCCCGGAGCGATCGCGTTGACGTTGATGCCGCGCGCTGCCCATTCCACGGCCAGCGCTTTGATCAACCCTGCCACCGCATGCTTGGCGGACGCGTATGCGGGAACCATCAACCCTCCCTGGAAACTGAGCACGCTCGCGATGTGAATGATTTTCCCCTTGCCGGTATTCAGCATGTGCTTCGCCGCCTCTTGGGAAAGCTGCATCGCGGCGGTCAGATGAAGTTCCATGATGTCGCGCCAATCGTCGATCGGAAAGTTTTCTGCGGCGGCGCGATACTGCTGACCCGCCGCATGGACAAGAATATCCAGACGGCCGTGGCCATCGAGAACCTTTGGTATCAGCCCCGCGCGCTCCTGCTGTTCGATCAGGTTTACTCTAATGAAGCTGTGCGGCGTTTGCGTCGGCGCAGCGCGTGCTGCGATCACCACTCGAGCGCCTGCGCTGTGCAACGCGTCTGCAACGGCCAGCCCAACCCCGCGCGTGCCGCCGGTTACCAGTGCGACTCGTCCCGACAGGTCAAAGAGCAAGGCCGCCATGAGTGGATTCAGTTCACAACGTTGCGGATCATCTCGCCGGACACGGCGCGACGGCATGCTTCCGATGCCTTCAGGCGTATCTCCATTAAGCCCTGCTCGCTATAGAACGCCGCGTGCGGGTTGATCAACACTCGGTGGTACGCTGGATGCTCCGGATTCTTCCAGGCGCGGACGAGCACATCATCATCGCCTGGCGGCTCGTGTTCGAGGACGTCAATTCCTGCTCCCGCAAGCCGGCCACTGCTGATCGCCTCTGGTATTGCTGTAGTGTCCAACACTCCTCCGCGCGCGGTGTTCACAAGATAAGATCCCGGTCGCATCTTCCCGATGGCCACCGCGTCAATCATATGGTGAGTTTGTGCTGTGAGAGGGCAATGCAGGCTCAGCACATGCGCCTGGGAAAGCAGTTCATCAAGCGTATCCACCCGCCGCACGCCAAGCGCTTTGTCAAAACCATCAGGCTTGAATGGATCAAAAAACGCCACGTCCATTGCCAGCGCCTTTGCCCGCAAAGCGGCGGCAGAACCGATGCGACCCAGGCCGATGATGCCGAACACCCGTCCGCGCAGCCGTTGGAGTGGCTTGGCCTGGTGATACATCCACGGTCCCTGCCCGTCGCGCAGCCGGGAGTTGAGGAATCCAATGCCGCGCGTAAGGCTAAGCGTCATGCCAATCGCGGAGTCCGCGACTTCCTCGGTCCCATAGTCCGGCACGTTGGCCACCGGTATCCCCCGCTCTCGCGCCGCTGCCCAGTCGACGTTGTCGTATCCCACTCCGCCGCGCACGATCAATTTGCAACGGCGAAGTCTTTTGATCGTCTTGGCCGACAGCGCGGGAAGAAGGTGGTAAATCATGATCGCGTCGGCGTCTTCGACCATACCGACCAGCTCGTCTTCTTTATGTGCATCGAGCGACACAATCTCGGCCGCGGCGCCGAGGATCGATTTCTCCGGCTGCAAAGGATCATCGCGCGAAATGAAGTCGGTGATGACAACCTTCATTGTGTATCACAACAGAGTACGCCACGGACAGTGTCTTGTGGAAGCCGCCTGAGCCGCCTGGCCTTGACAGACAATCGGGCTTGGCGACATTGCCGGTGTCGTTATGCCGGAATTACCATGCTAAGCAGTGCACAACTGAGTTTTTTTGACACCTTCGGTTTTCTGGACTTGCCGGGACTGTTGGCGGACCGGGCGCAGGAAATCGTTGCAGAATTTGAACGGATGTGGGCGGCGTTCCGCGGGCACAATTCGCGCGAGCACGACGGCAGGCAACGATCGTGCTCCGCGCAGTTTGTTGATCAAAGCGCGGTGCTTTCGACGCTCCTCGACGATCCCCGCATCGAAGGCATCGCTTCGAGCATCCTCGGGGACGACTTTAATTACGGAGGCTCAGACGGAAATCTTTATATCGGCGACACCGGATGGCATTCCGACGGATGGTACGCGGATCACAAGCACATCAAGATCGCGTTTTATCTCGATGCGGTGACGCGCAATACAGGCTGCCTGCGCGTCATTCCCGGCAGCCACAAGATCAACAACTGCTATGCGAGGTCCTTACAGCAAATGCTGTCCGATCCTGAGAAACATCTCGGCGTTGAGCCACAGGATGTGCCGTCCGTCGCGCTGGAAATAAACCCTGGCGACATCCTGGTGTTCAACCACAACCTCAAGCACGCTGCGTTTGGTGGCAACGCCCGCCGCCGCATGTTCACGATGAACTGCAGCGAACGTTATCCTGAAGAACGGCTCGACGAGTTGCGCAATCTCCTGGCAGGGGGCGCACGCTTTTGGGTTGAGCGCGCTTATGGAGATGCAATGATGGACACCGCCAATAACCGGCGGATGCGTCATCTCGAACAGTTCATGGCCAATGATGGACACCTCGCGGAACTCTCGCGCAAGGCGCGCGAAACCATGAGTGAGCCGGCCCGAGGCCGATTCTTTTCATTGAAACTCCAGCCGATCAACCCAGCAGCACAAAAGGTTGAATATGAAGATCGATGTGAAAGCCAAAGCGCGTGAGGTTTATGAGCAGGGGTTCTGCATTCTTGAATCCATATGGTCTGAGAAAGAGTGTCGCGCGGCGCAACAGGTGCTGCACCGAATCTGGCAATCCAGCGGCTCTCCGGCCATGCACGGCTGGGGGTGGGGCGTTCATCCGCTGTTGCCGCGCGCGCCTGAGCTGGCCTCACAGTTTGCTAAGCCGGAGATGATCGATGTGATGGCGGAGGTGATGCGCGACGATGTGCGACTGGTTCACACCGGCGCGCGCTATTCGGACAACACCTCTGCTCCGTCAATCGGCTGGCATGAACATTATTCATGGGACGTGTCCGGCCTGGCCGGCCGCGATCGAATCGAGCGTCTCCTCGGCGGGTGCTATGTGACCGGAACGCGATCCCCCTATGGCCCGCTGATCGTCTATCCGCGGAAGCTCAATGATCCTCTGGACCAACCGTTCCCGGACAAGCTCGGCGACTGGCCCGGTCAGATCGTGGTCGAGGTTCCGCCAGGTTCATCCGTCATCTTCGACACGGCGTTATGGCACAACGCCAAAGTCGGAACCGCCGCCGGCATCCGCTACGGGTGGGGCGGCCATTTCCACGGTTGGAGTGAAGACAGAGTTCACCCTGAAGACAACGATTGTGATCCGCCCGAGGTGAAGGACATGAAGCAAGCGCATCCCGCCTTCGCGCGACTCGTGCAGCAGCAGGTGCTGTCGCAGGCGTGACGGGAACGGACCACAGCGAGCTTGAACATCCCGAATGTTCTAGAGGAACTCGGCAACCGCGACGCATCGCGCAGCAGCCGCTCCACCACTTGTTTTCGCGCTTGAAACCCCTGCATTTGCAGCAGCTCGTCTACTTTGTCGCTCAATTCATCGCGCTGCTTTTCCAACGGCGCGAGGCCGGCACTCCATGATGCATAGGACGTGGTGTAACGCGCGGATCGTGCTGACGCGATTGGGCGGCATTAGACCTGTAGCGCGGAACTCCCGCCCCAAGGCTTATGGTAGCAGGAAATGAACCTGGGCGGACCGAACAGCATCTAGGGCAATCAGGAAGTGCGATAATCTAATGGCGAGGGGCGCTTCCCCTGGATACGCTAAGCCTCGGGCATGGATGCCGCCGTTCGACCGCCGCGCTAATGGATTTCTCACACGTTGTATTCCCAGATGTGAAGCCGGCCGCGGTTGCGCTCCGTTCAGCTCTAAGCGACCTAGTCAGACAAACCCCGCCGGAAGGGCTCAGCGCAGTCATGCGGGAGGAGGCGCTTTTGCGGATTATGCGCGAGAAGGCTGCCTCGAAAGGTGAACGGTTCAACGCGATGGACGACAGCCCTATGGATAAATGAAGGGTTACGCGTCGAGTGATCATCCGGCGGGAGCCGCGGCACGCTCGTGCGCCGTCGCGTGGACTTGGCAGAGTTCCGCGCCGAAATAGAGGACTTGGGCGCAGTAGTAGAACCACAGGAGCATCGCGGCCAAGGACCCGGCGGCGCCGTACGCGGTGGTGGGCGACCAGATTTTCAGGCACAAGGCGAGCAGCAACTTGCCCAGGGTGAACAGACACGCGGTCGCCACCGCCGCGACCCACACGCTCCGCCACGGCACGCGAGCGTCCGGCAGGAACTTGAATGCGCCGGCGAACAGCGACGCGGCCAGGGCGAACGACAGCGACCACGCGACCATCGACCGCCCGAGCCAGGGCCCGTCGGAGAGGCGGGGGTCCGCAGCCGCCAGCAGGCCGCTCAGGAGCACGGAGAAGATCAGCAGCGCGCCCATACCAAGCGCGACCGCGACGGACGTCAGCCAGTTCCGCGGGGCCCGCCAGAACGCGCCCTTGTCGGGGGGGCGGACCTTCCAGATCAGGTCCAGGGATTCCTGGACGTCGTAGAACATAACGGTCGCGCCATAAATTAGGACGAGCGCGCCGACGAGCGCCGCCACGACCCCGCCGCGGCGGTCACGGTCGACGGTACGGATGGTCGACTGGATCGCGGCGGCGGCCGCCGGTCCCACCAGCTTGCTGATCTGTACGGCGATCTCGCCGCGGGCCGCCTCCGGGCCGAACAGATACCCCGCCGCTGCAACCGCGATCACCAGCAGCGGGACTAGGGAGAAGACCGTGTAGTAGGCCAGCGCGGCCGCCAGCTTGGGCACCCGATCTTCGATTGACTTTGCGAGCGCACCCTTGAGCAGGGTCCATGTCGTCGCCGAGATGCTTCGGCCGCCCAGACGCTTCCATACAGTCGCCATTCAAAGCTCCGCTGGTGGGGGTCCGGTCAACCGGCCGGCGCGTCGGTTACAGCGGATCATTTGGGTCCTCGCGGATCTGTTTTGGCAGTTCCTCCCGGGCGGCTGATGTCGAGGTTGGACCCAGAACCGGCGTCAAAGGCGCCCGCGACTCGTGGCTCAGCACTGCAAGGAAGTGATCTGTTGCCTGATCGGCCGGCCTCCGCTTCCTCCTTCGCCCGCTTTAGTTAACATCATTCCCACGTCAGCCGGACCACATTCCTTCACGATGAGATTTGCACAGGCCGCACCGCGATGCGCATGCAAAATCGTCACACACTGTGGCGACAAAACGTCTCGAATGCTCTCGCTCACCAACTCGTTGCGCATCGCTTATTCCCATTCCCAAAGCGGCCGATACGCTGCGTCCCGGCTGGCGGATACTGCTGTCTAAGCCGCCAGTCAGTTGGAGAGGCTACTTGCGTCCGGCACGCCATTTACATATGAAAGGTACCAGAAAGGAACTCGCTATGCTCCGCCACAGTTCAGCCGTTCGGACGTTCTGTCTGCTCTGCGTCGCGTCGATGGTCGGTTGCGCCGCCAGTGCAGCAATCAACCCCAACCAGAATACGCCCGAGAAGACGCGGGCAACGCAGTTGGCGGCTTATGCAGGCAATGCCCGCTTCCCGCGCGATCTCGAGATCAAGAAGAACTTGCCGGCAGCGGCCATCGTCAGCCGCGACAAGGGCACCCTCAAGATCTATAACTTCAGCGGCGACCCGTTGCGCGATGTCCGCATCTGGGTAAACGGCGCCTATGTTCAACGGGTGGATGGGATCGCCCCACAAACCAGCGTCGTGCTTCACACCAACGAGTTGTACAATGCCCTCGGCCAGACGCTCGCCGGTCAGAACGAGAGTGTGTCGCGCGTACAGCTTGAAACGCGCGAGAACCTCTACGACCTCTGGGGCCCGGCCGCCGAGTGAGCCGCCGCCTTCGCCCATCCGGACCTGCGGGGCGTGCGATCAGCACGTCCCGCTTCGCGGCTTGCACTTATTTTCTCAAAAGCTGCCCGCACGGACCGTCCGATAAGTACCTATAAGCCCGCGGTCTCGACGTCCGTCGAGCGGGCAATCGCCCGAACTCCGAGGTCCGTCATGCAGTTTGCCGCACGCGCCCTGTTCGTCGTCCTGACTCCCACGCTGCTCTTTGGCTGCGCTGGTCGGCCGGCCCTGTTCCCCAACTCTGACAAAAGCCTGAACAAGACCTCCACCCAGTTCGCCGCCGACGCCGCCAAGCGCTTTCCCTTCAAGTCCGATCTCCCCCGCAGCGGCGAGGCGGTCGGGCGCGCACAGGTCGGATACATGGTCGACCAGCTCGAGATCGCAAATCTCTCGGATGAAGACTGGAACAATATCGAGATCTGGGTCAACGAGCGCTACGTCGTCGGCATCCCGCATATCGACAAGAACAACCAGCGCGTCAAGACCATCAACTTCCAGATGCTCTACAACTCGGATGGCAACTACTTCCCAACCGACAATTCCGTGCCCGCGCGGCAGATCCAGACCGTCGAATTGGTCCGCGACGGAAAGATCTACACGATCCCCCTCCAGCTCGCGGACTGAGGCAGTGACCGATATTGGAAGGAAATGCCGCCGATTATTGGCGGCATTATTGATCCTGTTTTTCCAGCGCGGAACTACAAAGAAATCAACTCGTCACGCCCCATCGACTGCGAACGCATCTGCGGCGACTCACCCCCAACCCTCGAATCCAGCCCCCACTTTCGCGAGAAGTTCGATCGCGTTGTCGTGATACATCCGCTGCAACACCGGGTCGGGAAGCGCCAGACCGCGCAGCGTCGGCTGATTGTCCTCCGGCAGGTCGGGATCAAAGATCGGCGATGGACCGGCGTACGCTGTCTCCCACAGCTTCCGGTGGCACCAGAACCGGCTTGCAAGGAAGTCAAAGCCGCGGTCATCACTGCTCACCTGGTCTGAGCCGAACAGAATCCGATGTCCGTTGCGGATGAAGAACTCACGGGCTGCGTCGCGCCGCGCGCTGATCTCGCGCACCAGCCAGCGCGTCGCGCTGCAGTCCAACATGAGGTCGGGGAAGCGGTCCAGCAGTGACTGTAATCGTGGCAGGTTCTCCGGATTGCCCCCCATGTGCGCGCCGACCCAGGGCACGCCCCGATATTCCTGAAGCATCCCCTCCCACATCGCGTAGTGCTCGTCGCGCGTGCCGTACTTCGACGCATCTGAGTACTTGCCTCCATACCACGTGTCCGGGTCTCCCACGTGGGTCATGATCATCATCTTCCGCGCCACGATCTCCCGAAACAGCGGACGATACTTCGGCGAATCGAGTCGCGCGCCGCGCATCACCATCGTCCCCGGCGCCATGTGGAACTTCACGATCCGGCTGCCGAGGTTGTAGAACGCCTCCAGCCGGCGCAGCCAGTCCTCCACCCAGTCTGTCGAAGGGTCCTGCCAGCGCGGGACCACGATGAACTGCACGCGCCCGATCCAGTCGCGCTGTACGCCAAGCGCTTCCTCGAGCGGTGTCATGCTGACGAAGCAATCGATGCCGTAATGTGCCCCCGTCTCAAACCACAGCTTCGCATGCCGGTGCGCATGTAGATGGCAATGGAAATCGATGACGATCCCGTTCACCTTCGGCCGCGGCATCGGCCGATGGAAATCCACTCCGGTCCGGTTCCAATCCGGCGGCCTGGGCGCCTCCTGAGGTTTAGCATTCTCTTCCGGCATTTGTGTCACGGGCTACCAACCGGTTGATTGTATGCTGACCTGCCGGCTCAGATCTGCGATCCCAATTCCGCCATCGGATACTCATCTAAGCTGCCCGGGCCGCCCCTACTCGAACACCACCATCGCATGTCCGCGCACCACCGGCACTACAACGCGAGCATGCCCCTTCACATACTCGCATAACATCTCCGTCCCCTCCGGCGCCAGGTATACCTTCTTCGGCGCGGAGGGAAGCTTCAGCGTCATCGGCACGTCGTACAGCGGCACGACGTCTTCCACAATGTCCAGCGTCGGCGTCCTTCGCTCGGGCGCATATTGCAGCACGTGCACGATCGTCCGGTTCCCCTGCCGCATCACCGTCGCTTCCGTGCTCGTCGGAGCTTCCATGCTCAGCAGCGCCTCCGGCAGAAGCTTGCGGATCACGTTCCGCACCATCAGCCGGCACGGATAGTTCCCGTGGTTGGCGAAGGCGCCGAAGATGGGATAAGCGATATACGCGGCCTTCCCCTGCAGAGTCGCCGCCGACCAGTCGCTCAGCTTGTCGCCCGGCGTCTGGTTGTGCGATGAGAAATGTTTCCAGGAGCGCTCGAAGTAGGGCTCGACGATGCGCGCCAGCTCAGTCGCTTCTCCGGCCGGCTTCACTCGCACCGATCTCTCATACATCACGTGGTCCGTCGGCGGCACAGCTTCGGAGATTCCCTCGCCGAAGCGGACATACGTCGTCGTAAAAGGCGACATCCCTGCTGGCTGTATGCCCAGTTCCTTCAGCGCCACTTCCCGCCCATCGTTCGCCAACCCGCTCATCCCGCTCGCGAGCACGGCGCCGCCCTTCTTCAGGAATCCGCTCAGGCGCTTCGACATCGCATCATCCATCGGCACGCTGTCCGGCAGGATGAGCAGCTCGTACTTCTCCAGATCGTTCGACGGACCCACAACGTCGAACTGATGCTTCAGCTGCGTGAGCATGCGCGTCGCGCCTTCATCCGCGCCGCCGGTGCCGAAATAGCTGCCGCTCGGCGCCTGGAACAAGCCGATCTGCGCCACTGGCTTCGCGTCGGTCAACCAGGGCTCGCGCGCTTCAATGCGCTCATAAGCCTTGCCGATCATCTCGTAGACGACGGGATCCAACGTGCCGCGCGGATGGAGTTGATCCCCAATGCTCACCTGCGCGCCGTGCGCCATCATCTGCGCCGTCTCATATTCCAGCGCGGCAAACGGCTTCAACCCGCCGAAGTCGGCCCAGCTCTTGTGGAAACGCGCCGTCATCCCCAGGTAAGGCCGGTCGAACGTCCGTGCGAAGCGCACGTTCTTCGGGAAGTACATGTACCCCCAGCCGCCCGTCGGCAGCGCCTCGATCTCGACCTGCGTCAGGTACTGAACTTCCTCTGCGAGATTTGAGAGGGGCCGGCTGTTGAAATAGCACGTCGCGTCCGGCGTCGTCGATTTGACCATGTCATAGAACCGCTTCATGTAATTCAACGCGACCTTGTGGGCAAACTTCGAGCGGTCCTCCGCTTTCTCCGGATCGAATCCCTCGCGCTGCATCGTTTCGACGGCGTGATTGCTCAGGCTCGGCTGGTCCCAGCACATGTCGAAGAACAGGCCGTCCACCGGCTTGAAGACGCGCAGCACTTCGCGCGTCTGCTCCGCGAGGTATTCCAGGTACGGGCTGCTCATGTCCAGGATCTGCCACCCGGCGCTCAGCGGGCCCGCGCCCACCGGCTTGCCGTCCTCCTGCCGCGCGAGCCATTCCGGATGATGGTCCGCCGCGTACTCGTCGCACTGCACGCTGAGGTAAATCGGCGCGCGAATCCCCTCTTGGTGCAGCGCCTCCACCTGTTCGCGCAGCAAGTCCAGCCCGGGCTTCAGCCCGGGATGCCGCTCCGGCCGTTGCGTGTCGTAATACAGATGCCCGTGATGGCATTTGGCGAAGACCGTCATGCTCTTCACCCGCGCCGCCTTGACCATGCGCCCAAAGGCCTTCGCGTCCCAGTCGTTTCCCACGTCGCGAATCCATGGGCCCGTATGAAAGTCCAGGTGAACCTGCCGGTTCGGCAAAGTCAGTGACTTGCTCAAGATCATCTCCCGTTCCGGTGCGAAGGTGCTGACGGACCCAAGGTCCAGCTCAAGGGCGCGTCTTATATCGAGAGCGCGTCACAGTTGCGAGTTGCGGGGTACCGCGTTGACTCTCAGTCCTTTGGAGCGGGATCTCAGCGCCTCCCAATCCATTCAACTCCTCGTTTGCGGCACCCGCGGCTGCCGACATAATGGCGCCATGGCAAAACGCGGAAGCAAGGCCCCTGATTCCGCCGACAATGGGCGCCCGGCCGCCGCACCCACGGGCCTTCCGCGCCCCAGCGGCGCAAGCTCCGCTGCAATGCCCGCACCCGCTTCCCAGAACGAGTCGCCCATCGCCGCCATCCCCGAGCCGACCTCCCCTCCCGCGATCATGGCACCCAACACTGCCTCCTCGCCCAATGAGTTGGCGCCGCCTCAGTCCTCCCTTCTCTTTGAGGTGGCCTGGGAAGTCTGCTGGCAACTCGGCGGGATCTACACCGTTCTTCGCACCAAGGCCGCTTCAATGCTCGAGCGCTGGGGCGACCGCTATTGCCTCATCGGCCCCTACAACCCGCAGACCGCGCCGGTTGAGTTCGAGGAGCAGCCGACCTACGGCTCAATTCGCGACACGCTCCAGAAGCTGAAAGAGCTTGGCCTCCCCTGCCACTTCGGCCGCTGGCTCATCGCCGGCCGGCCGCGCGTCATCCTCATCGATTACCGCGCCCGTTATCCGTCCCTCGATCTCGATAAGTACCTTCTCTGGCAGGACCACGGAATCTCCACCACCACCAGCGACGGAGAGGTCAACGAAGTTGTCGCTTTCGGCTTCGCGGTCACCGAGTTCTTTCGGCAGTTCACGACGTTCGTGAAAGACCGGCCCATTCTAGCGCACTTTCACGAGTGGATGGGGGGCGTCGCGGTGCCGCGCATCGCCCACCTTCGCCTTCCGATCGGCACTCTCTTCACCACTCATGCGACGCTGCTGGGCCGCTATCTTGCCAGCGACAACCCGCGCTTCTACGAGCAACTCCCGGCCGTCAATCCGGACGCGGAAGCGACCCGGTACAACATCTACCCCCGCTTCGCGATCGAGCGCGCCGCCGCCCATGCCGCCACCGTCTTCACGACCGTCAGCGAGGTGACGGCGGTGGAGACCGAGAAGCTGCTCGGCCGCCGCCCCGAGGTCATCCTCCCCAATGGCCTCAACATCCAGCGCTTTGCCGCGCCCCACGAGTTCCAGGCCCTGCATTCGCAATACAAGCAGCGCATTCACGACTTTGTGATGGGCCACTTCTTCCCCAGCTACACCTTCGATCTCGACCATACGATCTACCTCTTCACCAGCGGGCGCTACGAATACCGCAACAAGGGGATGGACCTCTTCCTCGAATCGCTCTGGCGTCTCAACGAGCGGCTCAAGGAGATCGTCAACCCGCCGACCGTCATCGCGTTCATCATCACCAAAGCCTGGACGCGGCATGTCAACGTGGCCGTCCTGCAGAACCAGTCCATGTTCGACGACCTGCGCAATACCTGCGTCGAGCTGCAGGAACAGATGGGCCAGCGGCTGTTTCACTCCGCCGTCACAGGGAGGCTGCCAACGTACAGCGAGCTTCTGCCCGACGACTCGCAGGTGCGGCTCAAGCGCGCCGTCCACGCCTGGCGCACGACGCGCTCGCCGCTCATCGTCACCCACGACTTGGTGGACGATGCCAACGACCCGGTCCTGAAGCATCTTCGCCATCGCGGGCTGTTCAACTCCGCCGACGACCCGGTGAAGGTGGTCTTCCATCCCGAATTCGTCACCGCCACCAGCCCCACCATCAGCCTCGACTACGAGCAGTTCGTTCGCGGGTGTCACATGGGCGTCTTCCCCAGTTACTACGAGCCTTGGGGCTACACCCCGATGGAGTGCGTCGCCCTCGGAGTGCCGGCCGTCACGACAGACCTCAGTGGCTTCGGCGCATACGTCCAGCACCACATCCCCGATTACCAGCAGCAGGGAATCACCGTGCTTCAGCGGCGCGAAAAGACCTTCGACCAGACCATCGACGACCTGGTCGAGCGCCTCATTCAGTTTGCCGGCTTCACCCGCCGCGAGCGGATCGAGCTGCGCAACCGCGTCGAACGCCTCGGCGAAGAGTTTGACTGGTCCAACCTCGTCCGCCATTACGACGAAGCCCACGCCCTTGCCCTCGAGCGCCTCCACGCGCCAAAGCCCGGCCAGCTCGAAGTCCGCGTCGTCTGACGAGCACGTCCAACTTGAAGCTGCCACCGGACGCCCCGCACGCGTAAACCAATCTCGCAAAAACCCGCTCCATCTTCGCGGCACGAGTGCCAGCCCGAGCGCCGGCTCTGGCGGGCCATGCAGGGCTTTGGTGGGTTTTTGTGGGGCTATCGTGGACCACGAAGACCTCAACCGCCGCCCCACAGGCCTCAACACCGACCACGTTGACCCCAGCCGAGAACGCCGATCCAGCGCGGGCCCACGGTTTCACCTGTTCATTTGTCAAAGAGCGTCCAACACGGTCCCAGCCATTACGCCGGAGACATTATTCATTATACGTTCTTTCATCTCGGAGTCAACTATTTAAGGGGAAGGTTTTAAGATTTGACACGCTCCCGAGCCTGCACGCCCGGCTGCACGCCGCATCACGCTGCGCGAAAGCGGGGGATGCGTCAGCCTCTGAGCCGCTTGACTTCGCTCGTTCCATCGACACGCTACACGTCGCTTCACCGGAGCCTCTGTGTCCAACCGAGTTTGCAAGTCTCACGTCGTCCTCGTTGGCCTCGAAATCCACGTGCAGCTCGCTACCCGCAGCAAGATGTTCAGCGGCGCGGCCAATGGATTCGGGGGCGAGCCCAACACGCAGGTCGATGAACGCGTCCTCGGCCTCCCCGGCGCGCTGCCGGTCCTGAACAAGAAAGCCGTCGAGTCCGCGATCAAGGTGGGCCTCGCGCTCGGCTGCAGGATTGCCACGCACACGAAGTGGGACCGCAAGAGCTATTACTACCCTGACCTGCCGAAGAACTATCAGATCAGCCAGTACGATCTTCCCCTCTGCTCCGCCGGTGAATTCGAGATCGCCGACGAGAGCGGCAAATCCAAAAAGATCCGCATCCGCCGCGCGCATCTCGAGGAGGACGCCGGCAAGCTGCTGCACGATGCCCCGGGCGGCCACGCGATCGACTGGAGCATCGTCGACCTCAACCGCGCCGGGACGCCGTTGCTCGAGATCGTCACCGAGCCCGATCTCTCCAGCCCCAGGGAAGTCGTCACGTTCGGACAGGAATTGCAGAAGCTCGTGCAGTTTCTCGGGGTGAGCGAAGGGCAGATGCAGATGGGGCACATGCGCTTCGAGCCCAACATCAACGTCCACCTCACCGACGCACAAGGCAACGTGCACAAGACCGCGATCACCGAGATCAAGAACCTCAACTCCTTCAGCGTTCTGGAGCGGGCCACCGCGTACGAGGTGCAGCGCCAGATCCGCGAATGGGAAGAGACGGGCTCCCTCGGCAAGAAGAGCACCTACGGCTGGGACGAAGCGAGCGGAAGCACCTTCCATCAGCGCGACAAGGAGGAAGCGCATGACTACCGCTACTTCCCCGATCCCGACCTGGTCCCCGTGGAGGTTGACGATGCATGGCTGAGCGAGCTGAAGTCGCAGATCGGCGAGTTGCCCGCCACGCGCCGAAAGCGTTATGCGCAAGCCCTCGGCCTCTCCGCCATCGACGCCGCCACCCTGGCCGGCGACCGCGAGACCGGCGAGTTCTATGAGCAGGCAATCGCGGCCGGCGGCGATCCCCGACGCATCTCCAATCTGCTTCTCTCCCACGGCCGCCGCATCGCCAACGAACGATCGAAGCCGCTCCATCAACTCGGCTTCTCTCCCGCCCGCGTTGCCGAGTTGGCGAAGCTCATCGACGACAACAAGATCGCCCCCAGCAGCGCCGGCCCCATCTTCGACCGCCTCCTCGAACAAGACGCACCCGTCGAGCAGATCGCTGCAGAGTTGGGCTTGACGCAGGTGAGCGACATGAGCTCCATCGACGCCGCGATCGACGCCGTTATCGCCCAGAACCCGAAGCCGTTGCAGGATTACAAGTCCGGCAAACAATCGGCAATGGGCGCGCTGGTGGGAATGGTCATGAAGAACGCCAGGGGCCTGAACCCGAAGATGGTCCAGGAGCAGCTCAAGAAGAAGCTCTCATAGCGAACTAGAATTATGTTTCGCCGCAGATGACCGACCGCACCACGCCAATCCGCCTCGATTTGAAGAAGAATGAGAAGCTCGAGATCGACTGGAAGGACGGGCACAAGTGCGTCTACACCCTCTCTTACCTGCGCTCGATGTGCCCGTGCGCCAGCTGCAAGATCGTACGGCAGGATTCGGCCCCCGCCGGAAAGAAGTCGCTGCTCACCATCCTGCCCGGCAACTACGCGACGCCCCTCGTCGCGGTCGCCGCGGAACTCGTTGGCAATTACGCGCTCCGCATCGACTGGTCAGATCAGCACGGCAGCGGAATCTACTCCTTCGAATATCTTCGCGAGATCTGTCCGCCATGATGGCCCAGCACCTGCCGAACCAGCACCAACCTCACGCTGATCGGCCGATTCCTCGCCTCGGCATTCACGTACACCACGCCCACGTCCGATAATCCTCGCCACGGCGCATCGGTTAAACGCCGCTCTCATCCGACCAATGAAATCAGAAGTAGTCTACGTGTCGCGGACCGGGCCGAAAGCCGCAAGCCCTCTCCACCTTTTCGCTTGTTCCCGCTTATATTCCCACGCCGGGTTTCCCATTGGCCCGCGATCATCGGCCCGGTTAAAATCATGGTGAGGGTTCTCATGATGCAGTCTCACTGCCCGCGCTGCCGCAAGCGCGTCCCAGGTCACGCAGCGTTCTGCCCGCGCTGCGGCTCTTCACTGCGCCCGTTGGCCGTCAAGCAACGCCGCCCGATGCTCGGTGTCATCCTGCTCCTGTTCGCCGCCTTCTGCGTATCCATGCTCGCACTCGCCGCCCCAGGCCGCGCGCCGCGCTCCCCCGCGCCCGCCATCATGGTTCCTCGCGTGGGCTCCTCGGTGCTCAGTCGCAGGCCGACCAACTACTCCATCCCTCCGCGCACGCGCACCTATGATTCTGGATCGCGCTATCGGATCACGACCGCGCAACCGCGCCCGCTCCGGGTTGTCGAGTCCGAAAGTCAGGACCCCGACGCGAGTGCTCGCGATGATGCTTCCTGGTAACTGAACCTCATGCCCTCGTTTCCCGCCGACGCCTTTCGACGGACTGATGAATCCCCGGATGAGAACTTCTACGCCGCCCCCCGCTTCGTCACGCATATCGATGATGCCGCCATCGCCGCCGTCACGCAGATTTACCGCGAGTACTTTCCTCCCGGCGGCGCGATCCTCGACCTCATGAGCAGTTGGATCAGCCACCTGCCCCCCGAGATGAAGTACCGCCGCGTCGTCGGCCTGGGGATGAACGCCGCGGAGCTTGCGGGCAATCCGCGGCTGCACGAACGGGTCGTGCAGGACCTCAATCGCGACCCACATCTGCCTTTCCACAACCAGGAGTTCGACGCCCTCGCCATCTGCGTCTCGATCGACTACCTGACGCGCCCGGTCACGATCCTGCGCGAGGTCGCGCGCGTCCTGAGGCCCGAAATGCCGCTCGTCATCACCTTCTCCAATCGCTGCTTCCCCACCAAGGCCATCAACGCCTGGAATCAAACCGACGACGCGGGCCATCAGCAACTCGTCACCGGCTGGCTCCATGAATCCGACCGCTTCGACAGCATCGAAGCCCTCGACCGCAGTCCATCACCGGGCCGAAGCGATCCGTTGTTCGCCGTGGTTGCCCGCGCTCGCGCGCAACAATCTAATTCGTGAGTATGTACTTAACGCAACGCCGTGCCGGATAAAAGCAATGCCCCACCTTATACATGACGCAACCCAGGGCAACCGCATTCTAGGGAAAGCGTGACGCCGCGTCGTCGTCGGTCCTGCGGCAACGATTGATTTTCAGTCAGCATCGCGGTCTGGGCTTACCGACGATTCGGCAAGTTTTGCCTTCAAATGGAGAATGCGGTTGCCC
>JBBRCX010000090.1:0-18977 GCA_038204465.1 Tepidisphaerales bacterium
CCGCAAGGCCGAGTCGCGCTGGAGAAAACTGAACGGAGCCGAGAAGCTGCAAGACCTGATCGACGGCGTCGTGTTCGTCGACGGTGAACGAAAGGCCGCTTGAGTTGTCGTGGCCGTCCACAGCTTTTGGAAATAACTCCAGCGGCGGCGCGTGAGGTTGCCGGTTGTTGGTTTGACTGCGAGCAGACCAGAGCCTTGCTCAAGCCTTGCGCCGCCGGAGCGCCAGCGTGCTGCCGAGCGCCAGCAGACCCAGGCTTGCCGGTTCCGGGACGCAGGTGATCGATGCTTCGATGTTGTAGCCGGCCGCGATTGAAAAGCTCGTGGTCGTCAAATCGTTCGGCGAAGCGTCTAGAAACGAGTGATCGGATGTGCCCATCCCCGGGCCCGTCGTTGGAAAGCCACTACTCACGAAGACCGAGAAGCCGAATGCCGGCGATTGTGTTCCAGCGGGATTTTCATCACGGTAGGCGAAGGCGAAATCCTGCAGATTCTGCGCCCCGGTCTGGCCGGTGAAATCGAAGCTGACGGCCTGCTGCACACCCACATCGCGGACCGTGCCGCCGCCGTTGTAGTTGCTCCCTGTAAAAGTAGCGTTGTTCACGACAACGCTGGCGATCGGCGTGTAGCTCAGGGAGTCACCGGTGTTGGAGTCAACCGGCAACCCGCCGCTCAGGTTGAACAGATCAACGTGGATCTCCGGGGTGTAGGTCGCCGCGTCGTACGTGAAGAAGGTGAACTGAATCGTCACCTTGCCGATCTGCTGAGGCGAAACGAGATGTACATCATCGCCGTAATAGGCCGCATTGTTGCCATTCTGTTGGATAAAGCCGTTGGTGCCCGGATCACCCGGCTTGACCTCATAGCAGAGCACCGCGCCGAACGCGGCCTGACCCATCAGCGCGACGGCGCCCGCTGCAACCGCATTTCTCCGTGAACTTGTCATAAGCTACTCCAGTCTCAGTATGAGCCATTAAGCTGCCAACGGCAGCAGGTCGCCACCGCCGGATAAGCGCCTGCATTCAAGCGCGTCTTTTCCAGGATGTTCATCTAAATTAGCGGGTTCTACCCGCGGCGCGAGCGCTCAAAATCCACCTGCCGATCATCCCCTTCCTGCCCGCCTCCGCGGAGTTCCAAGGCCTTCGGTGTCGTAGATGGGGGACAGGTTCGGGCCGTATTGGTGATGTTCCGAGCAGCTAGGAGCCTTGCTCAAGCCTTGCGCCGCCGAAGCGCCAGCGTGCTGCCGAGCGCCAGCAGACCCAGGCTTGCCGGTTCCGGGACGCAGGTGATCGATGCTTCGATGTTGTAGCCGGCCGCGATTGAAAAGCTCGTGTCGTTTGTGTTGTTCGGGTAAGCCTCTAGAAACGAGTGATTGGAGGTGCCCATCCCCGGGCCCGGCGTGGGATCGCCGCTACTCACAAAGACCGAGAAGTTGTATGCCGGCGCTTGTGTTCCAGCGGGGTTCTCATCACGGTAGGCGAACGCGAAATCCTGCAGCGTCAGGTTAAAAGTCGTGAAATCGAAGCTGACGGCCTGCTGCACACCCACATCGCGGACGTCGCCGTTGTTGTTGTAGTTGCTCCCTGTAAAAGTAGCGTTGTTCACGACAACGCTGGCGATCGGCGTGTAGCTCAGGGCGTCAGCGGTGTTGGAGTCGACCGGCAGCCCGCCGGAGAGGTTAAACAGATCGACGTGGATCTCCGGGGTATAGGTCGCCGCGTCGTACGTGAAGAAGGTGAACTGGATCGTCACCTTGCCGATCTGCTGAGGCGAAACGAGATGTACATCGTCGCCGTAATAGGCCAAATTGTTGCCGGTCTGTTGGATAAAGCCGTTGGTGCCCGCAACACCCGGCTTGACCTCATAGCAGAGCACCTCACCGAACGCAGCCTGGCCCATCAGCGCGACAGCACCCGCCGCAAGCGCATTTCTCCGTGAACTCATCATGAGCTACTCCACCACGAACTATGAGCAAACGACCTGCCAACGGCACCGGTCGCACACTCCCAGATAGCGCCTGCATTCGGCGCATTTTTTCCGGGAGATTCGCCTAAGTTACCGGGCTCCAGCCGCGGCGCGAGCGCGCAAAATCCGCCTGCGGATCGACCCCTTCCTGACCCACGCCAGAGGGCATTCCCGCTCAGAATCAGCGCCGGCCAGTTCCCGCCCGCCAGCGGGGCCGGGCCGTACCATTGAAAGAAACCCAGCCGGCCTTCCTTGATCGCAAAGGGCATCGCCCGGCGCCACCCCCCGGCCTCCGACGTGTGTGTAATCTCTTTGCGATACTGTCATTTGCATCGCCCATGCGCCTCCCGTAGTGTCCTCCGCTCCGCATGCTTCCGACGATCCCTCAAGGCATAGCCCCATGGTGGTATTTCTTCTGCATCAGCGCGGCGATGCTCATCACCGGCATCAGCAAGGCGGGCTTTGGCGGCGGCGTCGGCATTCTCGCCATCCCGCTCATGACCCTGGTCATGAAGCCTGCCGAGATGATCGGAATCATGGCGCTCGTGCTGGTGGCGACCGACGTGCTCGCCAATCCGCACTTCATCGGCGAGTATGACTGGGGCCTGCTGCGCTGGCTGCTTCCCGGGGCCGTCGTCGGCGTCGCCTTCGGCAGCATCATCCTCTTTCAACTCAAGGCGATGCCGCCGCAGCGCGTCGATCGCGTGTTGAAGATCATGATCGGCAGCATCTGCCTGGCGATGGTGGCGCTGCAGGCGGCGCGGCTTGTCGGCTTTCACATCCCAACCCTGCCGCCGCATCCCATCTCATCTTTCATCATCTCGCTCATCGGCGGAATCGCCTCGACGCTCAGCCACGCCGCGGGGCCAATCATCGCCGTCTACCTGCTGGAGGCCAGGGTCGAGAAGCGCGTATTCGTCGGCACGTCGCTCTTCTACGCCCTGCTTATCAATCCCATCAAGGTCCCCACCTACCTGTGGCTCGGCTACATCAACCCTGCGACGCTGCGCAATTCAATCTGGTTTCTCCCCTTGCTCCCGATTGGAACGCTGACCGGCGCCTGGATGAACCGGCATCTGAAGCCGACGCTTTTCACGGTCATCATGTACGTCGCCGCAGCCGGCACGGCCGGCTACATGGTCACCAAGGCGTTGAGCGCCGCGCCGCCCGCCGCCCGGCCCACCACTTCAGTTACGGCTCCAACGACGCCGTAGCACGGGCGTCTCGCCCGTGCAGATGGGCGGACCAACACGCGCCGTTATGAATTGCCGCGAGCGCACCCGCACGTCAATCCTCGTATTCGATCACGGTTGGAGGAGCGCCGGAAAGATCCCTGAGCAACGCCCGCAGCCGGCGGTGCACGTCAGGACGCTGGGTGATGATCAACTGACCGCTGAGTTCCTTCACGCTGCAGCCCTGTCCTTTGAGCCGCCACGACACCGGCTCGATGCTCTTCACCCGGCGCAGCAATGTGTCCAGGTCTTGTTTGCGCGTTGCGGGATCCTTCAGCGCCTTGCGCACGTCGTAGACGCGGGTATATGTTTCGCCGTCCAGGTCCGCATGAGTGGAAATGGTCAGCACGCCGTTGTCGATCCGGTAGCCCAGCCGGACGATGTCTCCCCCAACGTCCTGCAGAAGTTTCTGAATCCCTTCGGCCTCCGTCAACCCGTTCAACTCCACCGTAACCGGCATGTCGCGCGTCACGCCAGCCGCGTTAAGTGTCTTCCAGTTTATGAAAATGTTGTCATCCGTGACATTCCGTATCTGCTCGACGATTTCGGCGAACGCAACGGCATCGAACTTGATGTCCGGCAACGGCCGCCGCAGTCTCTCTCGCAGCTTGTCACTCTCCTCCGCCTCGAGCCGGTCCCGCTCTGACTTGATGACCTTTCGCGGCCCAACAACTTCTGACGCCGGGCGCATGGCGGCGAGATCGCCGCCGCGCATGCGCATCGGCCGCCGATCCTCGCGCCAGACCCACCAACCGCCGGCAGAAACCACGAGCGCAATCACCAGCAGCGCGACAAATCTGAACCGACCCGCGCGTTTGCAATTGCCCACGCCATTCCTCTCATGCTCAATCCATCACGCTTCGAACCGAAACGTCCCGAACCTCTCTGGCTGATGAAAGTTCAAAGTCTCCCCGACCGCAGACCACATCCCCCAATGCGGATGCGATGTTTCATCCCCGCACTTGTAGAAGTTCCCCGTCCACTGCCGCCCTCGCGGCCCGCCCAGCTGGCCCACGTAATGCTCCAGCAGTGAATTCGGCACCGTGAATTGAATGTCCCAGTCAACCGGCCCCGGTTGCTCCGGATCGACCCGCTGCGGCATCGAGTGTACGACGTGCACCGCTTGCCCCAACTCCGGTGGCACTTCTTCCGATTTCGCGAAGCGTCCATCAACGATGCGATGGTCCGTGACATACCACAGCAGCATCGATCCGCCGCAGCTCAGCTCGAAATTGAAGTACCCCTTGTCCGGCTTGGGCTTCACGAAAAACTCGACGCAACTGTCGCGACAGACCGGCTGCTGATATCCCACGTGCACGCAGCGCACGAATCGATCCGATACATGAAACCGAACGTAGAGGGCCTCGTTGTCATCCAGCGCGCTGGCCGTAACGGAAGGATGATGTTCGCTGCTTCGCGGATGAAACTTATCCACTTCGGCAAGCCCCGCCCGCGCCCAGGCGGCGTCGTTCCAGTTCCGCGGCGCCGTTCCGGCGCCCCTTCGGATCAAGTATTCCGCCACGCGGCTGGTCCCTCCAGATCAACAAGGCAATCCGCACCCTTGTGACGAGCGGTCGGGGTTGCCGCTTCACACCACTCCCTGCTCCCTCAACTTCTGCATCACCGCCTCCGCCACCTGTTTCACCTTGTCCTGCTGCGTGTTGACGCTGCGCGGAGCGCAACCCTCGCGTGGCGTTTCGACCACTCCAAAATCAGCCATGATGCAGCGCAGCACCCGCTGCAGCGCCAGCCGGTCCACCGCCTGCGCTTCACTCAGGGGCTGGCGGCTCTTTCCGAAGTCAAACCCGCGCAGCTCCACCGCCGCCCGAAAGCCCTCCGGGAAGTCGGCGGAGAAGATCATTGCGTCGAACAATTCGATGAGTCGCAGTTGCAGCGCCACCGCTTCGTCCAACCTGCCCGTGGTCGTCAGGTCGAACAGGCGCCGCGTGAGCTCCGGCACGACGCCGCTGGTGGCGTGCGTTCCGCCATGCGCGCCCATGATCAGCATGGGAACCAGCGCGGCCTCCCAGCCGGTCAGGAATGTGAAGTCGGGGCGCACGGGCCGGACTGCGTTGATCATCCGGCACATGAAGGTGATGTCGCCGCTGGAGTCCTTGATGCCGACGATGCGCGGGAATTCCGCGAGCCGCCGAATCGTTGGCACGTCGATGGGGCTGGCGAACATCGGAATGTTGTACAGCGTGACGTCGATCGGGCTGTTTTGGGCGATCTCACGAAAGTACGCGTAGACGCTCTCCGGACCGAGCTTGTAATAGAACGGGCTGACGATCGCCACGGCGCGGGCGCCGCACTCATGATAGAAATCGCACGAGGCGAGCGTCTCCTTCACGTTGGCTTCCGCGGCGCCTGCCAGCACCGGTACGCGGCCCGCCGTCTGTTCGCACACCACCGCCACGATCCGCCGCCGCTCTTCCACCGTGAAGCGGGTGAACTCGCCGGTCGATCCGTTGGGATAAAGTCCGTGCACGCCGCGCTCGATGAGCCAGTCGACGTAGCGGCGCAATTCCGCTTCGTTGATCTGCCCGCGCGCGTCCAGCGGCACCAGGTTCGGCGTGAAAACGCCTCGCAACTCAGCCTTGGTGGTGTTCATGAAGTGCCCGGCATTCTAAGGCAAGTAGCCGCCTCGTCCCACACCAGCGGCCCAGCGGCCAAAGAGCGGGCTCGGTGTGTCCCTGATCCATCAGTCGGTAGAATAACGTCAGGATGTCTTATTCCCATTGGATCCTCTGCGCGTTCTACGCGCTCGTGCCGGCGGCGACGCTTTTCGCCGTCCTCGTTCGCGCTCGCCGGAAGCGCTCGTTCAAGCCGATCCTCTTTTTCCTTCTGAGTTGCATCAGTGGCGGCATTATCGGCGCGGTCCTCGCCATTCAGTATGGCAGGGCGGTCGCGGGTCACGTCTCCGCGGCGCAGGTGATGCTCGCCGGCTATTTCTGCGTCTCGATGATGCTCGTGTTGAAGGCATTCAATTGGGGCCTGGAGCAGATGACGACAAGTCTTTTCGGCGTGCGTGAGATGCCGAAGACTTCTCCTGACGTCTTGGCGTCACCAACCCCGCCGGATTCCACGGCTCCACAGATCATCCAACCGCCGCTGCGCTTCGGCCCCGCGCGCATCATCGCGGCCGCCGTGACTCGCGCCGTCGTGCTCTTCACGTTCGGTCTGCCCTACGTCATGGCCCTGGTGATGCTCTACCGTCCGCGTGCGCTCGGAGAAGATCCGCAGCAGATCCTTGGCTTCGGCTACCAGCGCGTGAGCTTCAACGCAACCGACGGCACCCCGATCGACGCCTTTTGGATTCCTGCCGCTGCTCGCGCGAACACGCGCTCCGAAGCCCATTGGGGCGAGCGCGCGGTTGTTCTCTGCCACGGTCTGGCCGCAAACAAATCCAATCAGCTCATCCTTGCCCAGGACCTGGTTCCCAATGGCTATAACGTGCTGGCGTTCGATTTCCGCGCGCATGGCGGGAGTGGGGGACAGCTCACCACCTTCGGAGATCTCGAGCGCCGCGACGTCTTGGGCGCGGTCCACTGGATCCGGGCGCATCGCGCCAAGGGGAGTCAGCGGATCTTCGGTGTCGGCGCCAGCATGGGCGCTGCCGCCCTTATCGCCGCCGCCGCCGATCCGGGAGAGGACGGTCAGGCCATCGAGGCCATTGCCGCCTATGGCGCCTACGACAGCCTCGGCGGCCTTACCGAGAGCATCGCGCGCGACTACTTTCCGCGCCCGCTGCAGTGGCTCACGCTGCGCATCGCGTTGCCGCTCGCCAGTCTCCATGCCGGCCTCGACCTCGCCGATTTCTCCCCGGCGCGAGAATCGCAGCAACTGTGGCCGCGCCCCATCCTCGTGATTCATGGACACAACGATTTGATCATCGACTTCGGGCACGGCCAGAAGCTCTACGATGCGGCCCTGCAGCCGAAACTGCACCTGTGGATCGACCGCGCCGACCACAACAGCATCGTCGCCGACCCCGATATCGCCAGATCCGTGCGCCAGTTTTTCGATACGGCCCAATCGATCCTCTGAAGCGCTTCCCGACTCTCAATATTCACGTTGCGATCGCCATCCACTTCTTAGCGGATGTGCCTCGCGATTGGACTTCCCGAGGCGCCGCCTCCATAATCCCTTCAGCATGAGCACCAGCGTCAAGAGCTACTTCCGCAACATCTACGACAACGTCTTCTCCATCGGCGTCGGCATGAAGATCACGCTGAAGTACTGCTTCCAGAAGACCGTCACGGTCCAGTACCCCGAGCAGCACCTGAGCTTCGCGCCGCGCTATCGCGGCATTCATGAGTTCGAGGCAGACCGCTGCATCGCCTGTGACATGTGCGCCAAGGCCTGCCCGGTCGACTGCATCTACATCGACAAGAGCGCCCCGCGAAAGATCGACAAGAAGACCGGGACGGCCGTCGGCGGCGAACTGCTCCGCTTCGCCATCGATTACAGCAAGTGCCTGTTCTGCGCCCTGTGCACCGAGCCCTGTCCGACCGACTGCATCCACATGGGAAAGCTGCACGACCTGAGCAGTTACACGCGCGAGGACGTGGTCGTTGAGTTCCATGAGATCGACAAGCAGGGCCTACGCACGCCGATCCCGCTCTGGATGGAGCGCAACGCCAACACCATCCCCTGGGTGAAGGAAGAGTACGACCGCGTCAAGGCCGGCAAGCTCGCCACCACCGCCGGCGACATCCCCCATACGAAGTAAACGCCGCCCGCCCGGTGACGCAGCCGCGTCCCGGCGCTGCATCCTGTCGGCATCTCAACTCCGATTGGTCATGCCAAATCGCGCAGACTAATCTGGAGGCGCCGAAGGTCGTGGCAGCGCGCCACCTCCAGAGCCCGCGCAGCGCCGGCTGGACCAGCGATGCTCGCTCATTTACGAAGCGGTCGAAGTCATGCCCACGCGGGATGGCAGGCGCCGTCACCTCGACTGGTTCGATTACTCGCTGGCCGCGCTCATTGTCCTGAACGTGATTGCGGTCGTGCTCGAGACCGAGCCTGCCCTTTACACGCGCTACGCGCCGCTGTTCCAGAGTTTCGAGACATTCTCTGTCACCGTGTTCTGCATCGAATACGTCTTGCGGCTCTGGTCATGCACCGCGGACCCGCGCTATTGTCATCCCATCTGGGGCCGGCTGCGTTTCGCGTTTCGGCCGCTCACACTGGTGGATCTTGCGGCGATTGTTCCCAGTCTGCTCCCGTTCGTGGTGACCGATTTGCGGTTTCTGCGTTCGCTGCGGCTGCTCCGCATGGTGCGCGTGCTGAAAATTGGGCGCTACTCCGACGCCATGGGGCTTCTCGCCGGCGTACTGCGCTCGCGACGCGCGGAACTCGTGGTGATGTTCTTCGTGCTCTCGATTGTGCTGCTCTGCTCCGCCGGGGCGATCTACTACGCCGAGCACGAAGCCCAGCCGGAGGCTTTCAGCAGCATTCTGGCTTCCATGTGGTGGGCGGTCATCACGCTCACGACGATTGGTTATGGAGATGTCTATCCACGGACTGCGCTGGGTAAGGTGCTGGGTGGGCTGATCGCGATCTGCGGCATCGGCATTGTGGCCCTGCCCACCGCGATCATCGCATCCGGATTCTCTGAGGAGCTGCGCCGCCGCCGCGAGCCCCGGCTGTGCCCGCACTGCGGCAAGGAAATCGGCCCCGCGCACGCTGACAGTCCCTAGGTTCGTCCGACGCGCCCACAAAGAGGCTCGCGGGCTGCAACCTCCTTCAAAACTGTTAACGCTGCTCTACAATCCGCCCGGATGCACACCATCCCAACGCTCATCATTGGCGCCGGCGTCGCCGGAGCGTCGCTCGCCTGCTCGTTGGCCGAGCGCGGAAAGGGCGCGGGCGTCGCGATCGCGGACCCGGCTGTCTTCGGCAAGTACAGCTCCAGCGAACTGAATGGCGGCGGCGTGCGCTGCACCTTCGCAGAGCCGATCAACGTGAAGCTCGCGCTCGCCTCGATGCAGTATTACCTCGCGAATGCAGCGCGCTTCGACTTCCGCCAGCGCGGCTACCTCTGGATGTACGATGAAAAACTCTGGCAGGAATCGCGCGAGTTCCTCCCCGTCGTCCGATCGTTTGGCATTCCTGTCGAAGAGCTTTCGACGCAGGATCTCAAGGACATGTTCCCCCTCCTCGGCGACGTCAGCGATCTCGCCGGCGCTACCTTGACGCCTCTGGACGGCCGTCTCTCGCCCCACAAGCTCCGCATCCACTACCTCAACGTCGCTCAAGCGGGAGGCGTGGAGCTCCTTGACGGCTGGATGGTGGAGGCGATCGAACCGGAGCGCGCTCCGTACCGCGTCACCTTGCGCCGTATCAGCCCGCGCAGCGTTAAAAAAGCGCTCACCGACGCCGCCTCGCGAAGCGGCGAAGAACTCATCGTCGCGGCGCAACGCATCATTAACGCCGCCGGCCCCTGGGCGCCGCAGGTCGCGTCGCTCTATGGCTCAGACCTACCGGTCACCCCGATGCCGCGGCAGGTCTTCCTGCTCCGCAAGCCCGATGTGAGCCTGGAGCGATTGCCATTTTTCATTGACTACCCGCAGGACATTTACTTCCGCCACTATGAGCGTGACCGCAAACCTTGTGTCCTGGTGAGCTGGAGCGACCCGCATGAGCCCCGGCGCATCGATTTCTCCTATCATGACCAGGATTACTACCGGACCCACGTTCAACCGCCGCTCGTTCGAAGGCTCCCGCAGCTTGGTGATGCCGAATTGATCGGGGGTTGGGTCGGGCACTACGAGTTGTCGGCCGATAAATCGGCCATCGTTGGCCCCGTTCCGGGTAGGCCTGGCCTTTTCAATCTGAACGGCCTCAGTGCCCACGGCGTGATGCAATCCCGGGCGTTGGGCGAAGCGATGGCAACCTACATCATCGAAGGCCGTTGGCCAGCCGGCCTGGATCTGGAAGAACTCACGCAATTCCGCTTTGGCCCCAATAGCCGCGTTGCCGAGAGAATGTATGTGTGACGCTCAGCCGCAGCGCCCGCTTATAAACGGCCTTTCGCCTACCACGCCGGGCCACGTCCGATAAGCCGGCGCGGACAATATTCCTCAAAACATCAAGCCGCCTGTGACGGCATCCGATGAGACAGGTGCAATCGGACTGTTCTCCGGTGCAGACCGCAATCGCGGCAGCAAAGGAAAACAGCACCAACTGGCGACCGCGTGTGGGCGGATCCGCTGGGGCGCACGTCGCGCCTGCACTCGTGAAACCCCCTTGTCGCCTGCTCGGCGGCAGGGCGTCGCGAGACCATGGGTCGCCTTACGGAGACAGTCATGAAGGCGATGAAGAATCTGCTGGCGAAGTTGGTGAAGGACGAGCAGGGCGGCGAGGTGCTCGAGTACGCCCTGATCGCGGGTCTGATCGTCGTGGCCGCTATTGCGGTCATCGGTTCGGTCGGCAGCAAGGTGATGGCCCGCTGGACTTCGCTTAACTCGTCGATGTAATCCACCGCGCCCGGCATGATGCCACGGCGCGAGGGTACGCATCGAAAACCACTGGGCCCGGCGCAGGCGAACAGCCCGCCCGGGCCTGATGGTCGTTCTGAATTGACGCCGGAATACCCCGGCAACCGGACGAGCATCACATGCAAATTTGTAAAACACTCATCCGGCTGATCCGCGACGAGCAGGGCGGGGAAGTAATCGAGTACGCCCTGGTGGCCGGTCTCATTGTGATTGGAGCCATCGCCGTCATCGGCGCCTTCGGCGGCCGCGTTCTCGCGCGATGGGAAACCGCTAACTCTTCCTCTCTTTGAAGTGGTGCCGCACAAGGCCCAATGACATGATCGCTCACGCGACCATCAGCCCGGCCCTTCTGCCATGGCTTCCTCTTGTGGGCTTGCTTGCTCTGGCGGCGGCGACGGATTTGCGCGCCCGCCGCATCCCCAATCTTCTGAGCTTCAGCCTGCTGTTCGCCGGGATCGCTCAGAGCTTCATGGCTGCTCGTACGCTCGGCCCCGGCGCCAGCGCCCTGGGCTTCCTCGTCGGTTTCGGTCTCACCTTTCCGCTCTTCGCGATCGGTGCACTGGGCGGGGGCGATGTGAAGCTTCTCGCCGCCGTGGGAACCTGGGCCGGTCCTTGGCCGACGCTGCTGATTTTCGCCGCGGCCGGCATCATCGGGCTTGTGATCGTCCTGGCCCAAGCCGCCTGGCAGGGTCAGATGCGAATCCTGTTCCGAAACAGCGCGCTGCTCGCCATCAACCTCGTGCATCTTCAGGACGTTGGGGTCGAACACGTGCGCGCCACCGGACAATCTTGTGCCAGCGTCCAGCGCCCGCTCCCCTACGCGGTGCCTGTCCTGCTCGGCACAGTCCTGGTCCTTGCTTACACTTTGAAAGGCAGGTGAACGATGGCCCGCTTTAATCCATTCAGCTTCTCTCCCCGCAATGCCAACCGCCGCGGCAGCGCGATCATCGAGCTGTCGCTCACCCTCGGCGTTCTCCTGAGCCTCACCTTCGGCATGGTGGAGTTTGGCTACTTCATGTTCCTTAAGAACACCGTGCAGGGCGCAGCCCGTGAGGGAGCGCGCGCCGCAATCCCGGCGGGCGCTGCGAACGGCGACGTCACGGCGGCAGTAAATGCGGCGCTCAGCGCGGCGGGTCTGGCCACCGGGAACTATACCATCAAGATCCGCAATGTCGGGGACACCGCGGATATGGACATCTCCACCTCGACCGCCGGAACCGCCGTCCTGGTGAAGGTCTACGGGACCTGGAGCACCGTCGGCGCGGGCTACCGCCCCCTCGGCGTGATAGGAAGCAGCAAACAGCTCACCGGCACCGCGGTCATGCGCAAAGAAGGCTAGGCCGCGAAACCCCCAAACTTTCTTGACCGGGCCGGCGTTATGCCGGCCTTCTTTTTTCCTCCCTGAGGCAAGGTGTGCGTAAAACTGCTTCAAGGGTCCGAGCCATGACGCGCAGTTCAACCGGCGGCAGCGTCTGTTACCGGACCCTGGACGTTTCTCGGACGTTGGCAAGGAAACTTAAAGACCCCCTAAACCGCAAATTCCATTCTTCCGACCATCAAGGTGGGCTGATCGCGCCATCGGAGACTTTCTATGAAACTGAAGAAATGGGCACCGTTGCTTCTCGCTGTTGTTCTGGGTCTTGTTGCCGCCAAGGTGGCGCGCGATGCGGTTATTCGAAACCGCTCGGCCGCAGCTGCGGGCTCCAAGACGGTACGCGTCGTCGTCGCCAAGACGAACATCGCGCCGGGTCAGCTCTTGACGCCTGAGGTCCTCGTCCTCGCGCCGATTGCTGCCGACACGATCCCCGCTGGGGCCTTCAAGGACCCGGCGGAGCTCTCCGGCCGCGTCGCACGCACTTCCTTGTTTACCGGCCAGCCGGTGATGCAGGGAGTGCTCGCCTCCAAGGATGCCGGTTCAGGCCTGCAGGCGCTCGTGCCCACTGGCATGCGCGCTATCACGGTACAGGTGGACGAGATAAGCGGCGTCGCCGGTCTGCTCGTGCCTGGCTGCCACGTGGACATCGTCGCAACGGTTACCGGCACCAATGCCGACACCACCTCGGCGCGCACGATCGTGCAGAATGTGCTGGTGACCGCCGTCGGCCAGCGCCTCACCGCTGCCAAGCCTGAGACCGACAAGCCGGGTGATTTCGCTCGCAGTGTCACAATCATTGCAACGCCACACGACGTCGAGGCGATCGAGCTGGCCAGCACCAATAGCCGTCCCAGGCTCGTCCTGCGCGGCAGCCGGGACGGCGGCGTCGCCGAATCCGATGGTGTGACCCTCGCGCAGCTCCGCGGGCGCAACCAGCGCTCCGCCGATCCGTTTGCCGTGAATGCACAGCCGACGGTGATCCAGCAGCAAGCGCCCGCCGCGCCCAAGACTACCGATGCCGGCAAGCCGGGTGAAGCCGCAAGCGTCTCGGAGTATCCCCAGCACTGGCACGTGACGCTGCTCAACGCGGGCTCGTCCAGCGAGCTTGTCTTCGAGCTCCCACGCTCCACCGTGACCTCCACGGACATCGAGCGCGCCATCCCGTCCGCAACCGGCAACTAATACAGGCAACACCAAACCCTACAGCCAGAAAAAGGGCCGCCGCCATGCAACACCTCAATCCAAAAATCCGCCATCGCGCTATGCTCGTCGCTGCGATCGCGATCCTCTTCTTCGCGGTCGCCACGGCCCAGGCCCGTCAGGGCGGGCCTGAGACGGCACCCGCGACCGAGGCTCGAAAAACCGACTCGCTCGTGACCCAGGGTCTCGACGAAAACGGCGCGATCACCATCCGCGTCAACAAGAGCCGCGTGCTGAACACCAAGACCCGCAATGTCACGGTCGGCATCGGCCAGCCGGACACTGTCACGGCCAACGTGGTCAGCCCTACGGAGATCATCCTCACCGCAAAGAAGCCTGGCGCGACCGCGCTTCTGCTCCGCGATGAGAACGGCCGCTCCGAAACGATCGACGTCGTCGTTACCGCCGATCTGAGCCTGCTTCAGGAACAGCTCAAGAAGATGTTCCCCGACAGTCAGATCGAAGCCAGGAGCATGAGCGGGGCGATCGCCCTCACCGGCCGCGTCCCGAGCCTCATCGTCGCCCAGCAGGCGGTCGAGATGGCCAAGGCCTACGCCCCCAGCGTCCTCAATTTCCTTGAGGTCTCAGGCGGGCAGCAGATCATGTTGCAGGTGCGCTTCGCAGAAGTCTCGCGCTCCGCCACCAGCAACCTCGGTTTCAACGCGTTTGGCACCGACGGCCGCTTCCGCGGCGGTGTCAATAATGGCCCTGGCGGCGCCCCCCTTGGAGCGCTGGCCACCGGTGCGGCCACCGCGGCGGTCGACCCGGCCGCCAACGTCTTTGGCGCGGCGCAGATCGGTCAGACTTCCCTCGAGTTCTTTATCCAGGCCCTGCGCCGCAACAACCTTCTTCGCGTCCTTGCCGAGCCGAATCTCGTCGCGATGAGCGGCGAGCAGGCCAGCTTCCTCGCTGGCGGTGAGTTCCCGGTCCCGGTGCCGCAGAGCGGCGGCGCGGGCGGTGGCGGCACTGCCATCACCGTTGAGTACAAGCAGTTCGGTATTCGCCTCAACTTCGTCCCAACTGTGCTGGGCGATGGGCGCATCCGCCTGAAGGTCAAACCGGAAGTCAGCGACCTGGACTTCACGCGCAGCGTCTCGTTCAACGGATTTGTCATCCCGTCACTGACAAAGCGCACCCTGGAGACGACCGTCGAGCTCGCCGAAGGACAGGCGTTTGCTGTCGCCGGTCTGCTCAACACTCGAGTTACCGCCAACAAGGACGTTACCCCGCTGCTTGGTGACATCCCGATTCTGGGCGCTCTGTTCCGCTCGGTTCGCTACGAGCGCAACGAGACCGAACTGGTCGTGCTCGTCACGCCGCGGCTCGTGGAAGGCATGAACCCCAGCCAGGTGCCCACGCTCCCGGGCGAGCACTGGCGTCACCCCAACGAGGGTGAGCTGTTCCTGAACACAGACCTCGGTGGACCGGCCCCTGACCCGAAGGCGAAGCCGACCACCCGGCCCATCGGGTCCGGTGGAAGCACCCCGCCGAAGTATCACGGGCAATACGGGTTCACGCCGGCGAAATGAGCCGGCCGGGGCTCGGGGAATTGCGGCGTGAGCGTCAGCGGTGAGGCGATGATTGAAGGTCCGCTCTAGGAATTGGCTATGTTCGTCCAACTCAACTCAGTCATCGTCGACGCGGATGCCGGCAACCGGCAGGAACTGGCTAATGTCCTGGCACGCTTTGGCGTGCACGTGCTGGCCCAGCTTCCGAATCCGGATGCCCTGCCCGGCATCATGAGCCGGTCCGACGCGCCGCAACTGGTCCTGCTCAATCTCGATCCCGGCGCGCCGGAGACACTCAGGAAGATCGGGCACCTGCCCCGGCAGTTCCCGGCGGCCAGCTTCTTCCTCATGTCCCAGGTCCTCGATGCCAACCTCCTCATGGAGGCAATGCATCTGGGCGTGAAGGAATTCATCCCGCTGCCGATGAGCGAGGAAAAGTTCAGCGCCGCACTTGAACGCGTCTCCCAGAACTTTGGAATGGGTAAGCGCGCCAAGGTGATCCACGTGATCCCCACGATCGGCGGGTGCGGTTCGACGACCGTCGCGTGCAACGTCGCCGCGTCACTCGCCAAGAGCGGGGCCAAGACCGCACTGGTCGATCTGGACCTCGTCCGCGGAGGCGTCGCCAGCTACTTCGACGCCCGCCCGCGCTACACGATCGCGGACGTGATGGACTCGGCGGATAAGGTCGACAAGCAACTGCTCGACAATGCCCTGGCCATTCACCAGAACAGTGGCCTGGCGATTCTCGCTCGGCCGCACCTTCCGGAGGACACCCAGCGGGTCAACCAGCCGGGAATCAGCCGCCTTGTTGGCCTGCTCGGCCGCCTGTTTGACTACGTCGTTCTGGATTCAGTCATGAGCATCGATCCGATCTATACCGCCGCCATCCAGGCGAGCGACATCAACCTGCTGGTGATGCAGCTCAATGTGCCCAGCGCCAAGAACGCCGAGCGTTTCGTGGGCACTCTGCGTCGCATGGGCATCGAGGCCACCAAGATCAGGATCGTTGTCAATCGTTTTGTGAAGAAGGGCTGCGACATCGAGCCCGAAGAGGTCGAGCGTTCCCTGGGCCTGCAGATCGCGTGGATGGTCCCCAACGACTTCAAGAACGCCATTGCCGCGATCAACTTTGGCGAGCCCGTCGTCCTTCGTGCGCCGCGTTCGGAGATGAGCACAAGCCTGGCCGGCCTGGCCGGTACGCTCAACGGCAAGACCTCGAATAACTGACTCGATTGCACCCCGCCGACCCGGCGGCCTTCAGAGGATAAGAATGGGCCTGTTCACCAAGACTAACTCCCCCGCGACGGCCGCGCCCGCCGCCCCCGCCGCCACGCCGGCACCCCCCGCCGGCGCACACAGGCCCACGCCGTGGGCACCGCCGGTCAATACGCCCTCGCCGCAGGCCACTGAGCGGCAGGCTTATTTCCGGCAGCTCAAGGTCCGCATTCACCAGCAGCTCGTCGAGCGCCTGGACATGCAGAACCTCCGCGCCCTGCCGCCTGAAACCGTCCGCGGTGAAGTCCGCATCCTCGTCCGCGACCTGTGCCAGTCCGAGAAGGGACTGATCAACAGCGCCGATCAGGAAAAGCTGATGGACGACATCATGGACGAGACCTTCGGCCTGGGCCCCCTCGAAGGGCTGCTGAAGGACCCGAGCATCAGCGATATCCTGGTGAACCGCTACGATCGCATCTACGTCGAACGCCGCGGACGCCTCGAACAGGTCGAGGTCCGCTTCCGTGACAACGCCCACCTGCGCCAGATCATCGACCGCATCGTCGGGCTGGTCGGCCGTCGCGTGGACGAAACCAGCCCCATGGTTGATGCCCGGCTTTCAGACGGAAGCCGGGTCAACGCCATCATTCCGCCCCTCGCTCTGGACGGGCCGGCGATGAGCGTCCGCCGCTTCGGCAGCCACCCGCTGCAGCTCGAAGACCTTATCCGTCACGGCGCCTTTCCCGCCGCGGTAATGGACTTCCTCTCCGCGGCAGTGCAGGCGCGCTGCAACATTCTGATCAGCGGCGGCACCGGCTCCGGGAAGACGACCCTGCTCAACTGCCTTTCGCGCTACATCCCCGCGGAGGAGCGGGTCATCACCATTGAAGACGCCGCGGAGCTTCAGCTCCAGCAGCCGCACGTGGTGCGCCTCGAGACCCGCCCGCCCAATGTCGAGGGCCGCGGCGAAGTTTCACAGCGCGACCTGGTCAAGAACTGTCTGCGCATGCGTCCCGACCGGATCATCGTCGGCGAGGTGCGCGGCGGGGAGGCCCTGGACATGCTCCAGGCGATGAACACGGGCCACGAAGGCTCCATGACCACCGTTCATGCCAATAACACCCGCGACGCCCTCGGCCGCATCGAAGTCATGATCATGATGGCCGGCTACGACATCCCCATGCGCGCCCTCCGCCAGCAGGTGGCCAGCGCGCTGCAGATTGTCGTGCAGGCGCGCCGCCTGACCGGCGGGCGCCGAAAGGTCGTCAGCGTCAGCGAGATCAGCGGCACCGAGGGCGAGCAGATTCAAATGCACGATCTGTTCACCTTCGAGCAGAGCGGGGTCGACACCGAAGGCCACGCCGTCGGCAAGTTCGTTTGCTCGGGCATTCGCCCGTGCTGTGCCGAGCGGATCGAGCACCGCGGCATTCGCCTTCCCGGAGATTTGTTCCAGCGGCGGCAGATCGAAAGTAACGGCTAAGCGTCCGGCTCTTCGCCTGACAGTTTCGGAGAAACCATGGAAGCACTCATCCTGCCATCGCTCATTGCCGCCACCGTCGGCTCCTTTGTCTGGGGGATCATCCATGCCCTGACCGGCGGTGAGGGCATCCGCCGGCGCAAGCTCGCGCAGCGGCTCAGCAACGAAACCCGCGCGGAGCAGGTCTCCGCGGTCGCGCGCTCCATCACCATTCAGACGGAAGTCACCGGGCTGCCCGAGTTCGTCGCCCAGCAGGCATTCATTCAGCGGCTTCATCGCCGGCTGATCCAGGCTTTCCCTGACACGAGCCTCGGCCGTTTTCTCAGTCTGGCAGGCGGGATTGCCGTGACGGTCTTCCTCTTGGTCGCGCTTATCAGCGCTGCCCTTTTGCCGGGCCTGGTGGCGGGGGTCGTTGCCGGCTACATCCCGTTCTTCGTCGTGAATACAAAGCGCTCACGCCGCCAGCGGCGAATTAGCCTGCAGATCCCCGAAGCGCTGGATTTCCTCTCCCGCGTCCTGCGCGCCGGGCACAGCTTGAGCACCGGTCTTCAGATGATGGGCGAGGAATTGCCGCAGCCCCTCGCCGGCGCGTTCCGCCGCTGCTACGACCAGCACAGCCTCGGACAAGCGCTCGAGGACGGCCTGAAGGACATGGCATCCCACATCGAGTCCACCGACTTTGCCTTTTTCGTCACTGCGGTGCTGATCCAGCGGCAGACCGGCGGCGACCTCTCGGAGGTGCTGCAGAACATCAGCGCCATGATCCGCGAGCGCATTCGCCTCCAGCAGCATGTGAAGGCGAAGACCGCCGAGGGGCGCTTTACCGGATATATCCTCGTCGCGTTCCCGGCGGTGATGTTCTTCATCTCCTACGTTTTGAACCCCGACTATGCCGGCGTGCTCCTGCACACCAATACCGGGCTGATGCTGCTTGGCTCCGCGTTCGGCCTGCAGATGCTCGGGCTTTACGCTATTCGCAAACTCACGACCGTCAGGGTCTAGGAGAAACTGATGAGTGAACAATTACTAATCATGGTCTGTGCGTTCGCGGCCGTCGCGCTGCTGGGCTGGTTCGTCACCCGCCTGCTCGCAAACCCCGACGAAGATAAGCTGCGCGAACGGCTTTCGGCGACTGGCCATGCCGAAGAAGCGCCGCCCTCGCAGAAGTCGGGTCTCGCCCCGATCTTCCAGAAAATCGGCAGCGTTGCCGCCCAGCCCTTCATGTCCACCAGCCGTGAGAAAAGCGCTGGGCTGCGCCAGAAACTTGGACGTGCCGGCATCTACTCGCCATCGGCCATCAAGTTTGTCACGGGCGCTAAGGTGATCTTCCTCGGCGTGGGCCTGGTTGGCGGTTACCTGCTGGGCACCTGGTTCAATCAATTGATGCTCTTCTGCGCTGTGGGAGGGCTGGTCGGCTACATCGCGCCGGTGCTCTGGCTGAAGCTGAGGATCAAGGCCAACCAGCGCTCGTTGACGCTGGCCCTGCCCGATGCGCTTGACTTG
>JBBRCX010000091.1:0-18535 GCA_038204465.1 Tepidisphaerales bacterium
GCGCCACAAACCTCACTGCGGGCCCGAACGGCCCCAGCCGAGAACACCGATTCGGCGCGGCCCGACGGTTTCACCGATTCATTTGTCAAAGAGCGTTCCGACACGGCCCCAGCCGTTGCGCCGAGGCATGATTCATTATACCTTCTTTCTTCATGGAGTCAACCCTTCCAGGGCACAATCCCCTTCGTTGCCACCTCGCGCGGGCACCGATAGACTACCACGCCCATTTGTCCCGAAACGAGCGATTCCATGATTGAGAAGATCTTCAAGGCCTACGACGTGCGCGCCACCTACCCCAACCCGCTCAACGAAGAGGCGGCGTGGAAGGTGGGGCACGCCACCGGACAGTTTCTCAAGCGCAGCCGCCAGGCCGCGACGTCCGAGCAGCGGGTGAAGCTCGAGGACACGGTGGTCGTCGGCCGCGACATGCGCCCCAGTTCCCCCGAACTCGCCCGGGCGCTGATGGATGGCCTTCGCTCGACCGGAATGAACGTGATCGATCTCGGCATGATCGACACCTCCATGATCTACTTCGCCATCAACCACCTCGACACCGTCGGCGGCATTCAAACGACCGCGTCGCACAATCCGATTCAATACAACGGCTTCAAGATCAGCGGGCCCAAGGCCAAGCCCATCGGCGCCGCCAGCGGGCTCGACGACATTAAGAGGATTGCGACCACGCTTCGTGTCGGCCAGACAGGCCTCAACGGCTCATACCAGGAGCGCGACCTCTGGCCGGCCTACAAGCAGCACGTCCACAAGTTCCTCAACCTCGAGCGCAAGCTGCGGGTCGCCATCGACGCCAGCAACGGCATGGCCGGCAAGATGGTTCCGATCATCTTCGGCGACGTGCAGGACCTGGAGATCATCCCGATCCTTTTCGAAATCACCGGAAGCTTCGTGCACGAGCCCAACCCGCTCGTGGAATCAAACCTCGAGATGCTCAAGCGCGAGATGGCCAGGACCCGGCCGGACCTTGGCGTTTGCTTTGACGGCGACGCCGACCGCTGCATCTTTTTGGACGAGAACGCCAAGACCATCGGCGCCGATCTCATTACCGCCCTGTTGGCCCGCGACTTCCTCAAAATGCCCGAGAACAAGGGCTCGACGATCGTGTATGACCTGCGCTCGAGTCACGTCGTGCCCGACGAGGTGATTTCCGCCGGCGGGGTGCCGCGGCGCGATCGCGTCGGGCATGCCTATCTGAAGAAGACGCTGGCCGATACCAGGGCCGTCTTCGGCGGCGAGCTGTCCGGCCACTTCTACTTCCGCGATAACTTTTATGCCGACTCCGGCGCCATCGCTTTCGCGCGGGTCATGTCGGTGCTCTCGGCACAGCCCGGGCCCATGAGCAAGCTCATCGAGCCCCTGCATCGCTACAGCCAGAGCGGGGAAATCAACTTCCAGGTGGAGGACAAGGACGCGAAGATCCGCGAGCTTGCCGACACCTATAAGAAGGGGCAGATCGACTACCTCGACGGCATCACGGTCGACTTCAAGGATTGGTGGTTCAACGTCCGCAAGAGCAATACGGAGCCGTTGCTGCGGCTCAACCTTGAAACCCAGACGCCCGCACTGTTGCAGGAAAAGCTCTCGGAGCTGAAGCGGCTGCTGGGCGAGCCCGCCGAAGGGCACTGAAACATTCCTGAGAGGGAGCCTCGGCCTTGCCGCGTTCCGCGGACCTCCGCGCACCTTCCGATTCTCCACTCAAGGCTCAAAAGTCAGCGCATAAAAGAAGCCGTCCCGGGCAAGGACGGCTCGAATGGGGCTGTTGAAGAGTTCTTTGGGTTGTGGGAGGAAAGAACCCTTCACATCGGGGGGAAGAATGGCTTTTCAAAGTGTCCGCATCCTTCGGCTCTCTCGTATTCCTACGTCGAGTCGACAACGCGGACGAGATACTTCATAACAACGCCGGTGCCAGAAGGCGCATCCCACGTTCGCTCGCCGACCCGAACTTCTGTTAGCATCTCATTCATAGACAGTTACGCCGGAATCCCAATTCTCTTGCCGGATCCTCCGGCAATCTTTCCACATATTTCGGCGGGTCATTCTGTCGCCCTTGTCGTACCCATGTCCGGCCAAAGTGAATTGACCGGACTGAGCCTTATCGTCTTGTGGCTCCCGCTTTTAATTCCCCAACCGTCCCCTAGAATGCCGCCCTTCTCGCAGGAGCGCGCGTGCGAATTCTTGTAACCGGCGGCGCCGGATTCATCGGCTCCAACCTCGTGAAGCATCTCGCCGTAAAGGGTCACCAGGCGGTTGCCCTCGACGACTTCTCCTCTGCCAACTGGACCAACCTCACGGACTTCCCCGGCGATGTTCTTACGGCTGACCTCGCCGGCGACCTCGCTTCGCTCTTCCGGGCCGAGCCCTTCGAGGTGATCTTCCACCAGGCTTCCATCACCGATACCACCGTAACCGACCAGTCCCGCATGATGCGGAACAACGTCGAGGGCTTCCGAAATCTGCTGGACCTGGCCCTCGGTTGGAAAAGCAGAGTGGTCTGGGCCAGCAGCTGTTCTATCTATGGGCAGGGCCGCGTCCCCATGAAGGAATCGCAGGCTTCCCAGCCGCTGAACGTTTATGCCTACTCCAAGATGGTGATGGAACGCTTGGCCGAGCAATACGCGCCGCGCCTCGCCCATCCCATCGTCGGGCTGCGCTACTCCAACGTGTACGGTCCCGGCGAATCGCACAAGGGCAAGTTCGCCAGCATGATCCATCAGCTTGCGCTGCAAATGCGGGCCGGCAAGAGGCCGCGCATCTTCAAGGCCGGACAGCAGCGCCGCGATTTCGTCTATGTCGACGACGTCGTCAGCCTCAACCTTCAGGCGATGAACAGTAAACAACCCGGCGTCTTCAACGCCGGTTGCGGCCAGGCGTTTTCCTTCAACCAGGTAGTCGAAGAACTGAATCGCGCTTTCAAGACCGATCTGTCCCCGGAATATTTCGAGAACCCGTACTCCTTCACCCAGGATTGGACGCAGACGGACCTGACCGAATCAAAGCGGGCGCTCGGCTACGTTCCCAGGTTTGACCTCCGAAAGGGAATCGACGCCTATCACGCCTCCGGCCGCCTCGGCACTTGACCCTCGTCTTCGCCGCTCATTCTCCTCCCGTGAAATCGCCGCCTGCCGGCCCTGGCTGGAAAGCTGCCCGCATATCACCTGAACCAATGTCCAGCAGGTCTCCCATATTTCCGGATCACAACTCGCGCTCCCTTCGCTAAGCTCAGTGACGAGGAGGTCCCATGAAGCTGCACGCCGCGATCCTCGAAGGGCCCAACGGCCCGTTTGCCATCCTGCGGGCAAATCCCGAGCAGGGCGAGCTGCCCGTCGAAGAGGAAGACCGCCGCTCCATCGCGCGATGCTTCAAGGAGCGGCACAACAACATTCCCGTGGCCTTCCTCTCCAACGAGCCGTCCGGCCTGCGCCTGCTCGATCATCAGGACGTCACCGCCGACCTCGAGCGATGCCTCAAGCAACTCTCTTCCCCCGACGTCACCTGGAAAGACTTCGACGCAGACGCGTAGAGCCCCTCTTGCTCAGCGACCGAGGCCAGGCATCACGCGCGAGCAAGCGGGAAGAGAGACGGCCTACGAGTAGCGCTGATGCAATGAGATAAGAGGGGTGTAGTTGTTTTCGTCGGCGGCATGAACTGCCGTCAGGTATTCAGCTCGAATCTCGCTCTCAGTGTCTGAGATGAGAACGTCGGGCCATATCGTATACCGATGTCCAATCTGGCGAAGGTAAATGTTCGCCAGCAGGCGCGCCCAGCGTCCGTTGCCGTTCCTGAACGGGTGAATGGCAACCGCACGATGATGAAGCCGGGCCGATTGTTCAAGCTGCGGATATGTGTTGTTCTGCCGCCAGTAGTTCAGATCATCCAGCAAGGTCATAAGGTCAGAACGGATTCGAAAGACCGGAGCCCCGAGATTCAATTCGCAATCGCGCACCGTCCCAGCCCAACTCCAAACCTTGCCAAACATTTGCTTGTGCAGGCGAAGGACCCAATTCAAATCGAATGGCGCGCGCCGCAGTGTGGGTCGTTGCGCCATGTACCTTAGATGGGCGTCGAGGACGTTCCTTACTTCGTACTCGTCAATCTGCCGACGAGTCCTCAGCTTCGGAATTAACCCATCGGTATCAAACGGCGTCGTGCCGTCCGCTGGCATCATTCATCCCAAAGACGCCGATCGGGGCCGGCGAGCAATTGGGCAGTTGTGCTGGCGTTCATACTGACGACGACTTCCGATGAGACCGCTTGGGCCTCCAGTGCGGAGGTCCCCTGGACCATTGACACAAGTCGCCGCGCCTTAGCTTCAGCCTGCTCCTGTCGGAGCGCTGTCGGATCTGCGTCTAGTCTTATCTCACCAGATGGTTCGATTTCGATTCGAGCACCAAGAGCGCGCGCAAGTGCGACGATGGACTTCACGCGTCCGTCGCTCTCTTCCCCGGCTAAGATACGCTGCACAGTGCGCAGCCCAAGACCGGCCCGTTTCGCCAGTGCTGCGCACGACATGCCCAGCTCGCTTCGGAGGTCGTCGAGTTGCCGGAATAGCTCACGAATTTCATCCATTGTCACTCCCGCTGCATGAAATGCTACGCCATAGATAGCATATCGACCAAACGAATTTGCGCTATAAATGGCGTAATATTTTATGAATACCGAGCCCTCTCGTAAGTTGGGCAATTACTGAGGCTTCTGATGGGGTATGCCCGTCGGCAGGAACTTTTTCACCACAGCCATGACACGTCACTACCGGCGGTCGACGACAACTGGGTCAAGGTATACGACTTTCGGCTGAGGAATGAGGGATGCGACGAACACGAGGCCGAGTACGACCGCGATTGCGAGAACGATTTTCACCCAGTTTTTGCGTATGAAGCGATTCAAGTTCTACACCTCTCATGCACCGAGGGAACGGGCAGCGTGGCGATGGGTGCTCAGCTCTCAGGGTAGTGGGTCTGACCCACTACCGTCCAGTCGGAGCGATTTAGCACTCAAAATGAACCATCCATGACCCAACGCGCCGATGCCCCCTGAGCGCCAGCACTACCCCCCCAGGCGCGCCGAAACTAAAACTGCTTATCGCGCAGCTCTCACGTCCCTCCCGCCGACTCCTTCTTCACTATGTCGCTCGATCCCTCCCGCGCCATCGTCGATCGATGCTCAACTGCGGTTGCTGGCGCCGTGAAATCGCTCTCGCGCGGCGAGGCGTTGCGAGAAGCCTGGAGTTTAGTCGGCGGGTTGGGTCAAGAGACGCCCGCCTTCGGGCTGGTGTGGAGGGAGCCCCTCCACGTTCGCATTTCAACTGGACAGCAACTTCAATCGAAGCGAGGCACCTGCAGATCAACGACAACCTGTATGACCCAACGCGCCCACGCCCCTCGCTCACCAGCATGACGCCATAAGCGCGCAAACCCCCCAGGAACTTGACGTCCCGCGCCACCGTCACAACAATCTCGGCCAGCCTCGAAAGGACCGATGCCGCGCACCATCAATCACCCGGCCCTGCAGCCGCTGAAGGCCAGGTTCCCGCAGGTCAAGTTTCAGGTCGGCGAGTTCCGCGACATGGTCACCGTGGTTGTCCCGCGCCAACAGATCGTGCCGGTCTGCACCTATCTCCGCGATGAACCCACGCTGCGCTACGACATGCTCGCGGAGTTGAACGGCGTCGACTATCTCAACTTCCCCGGCGCCAGGCACCGCTTCGGCGTCAATTACGGGCTCACCTCCATCCCATACAACAACCGCCTCTGGCTGAAGGTGTTCCTCGATCCCACGCGCGACACGACGCCGGGCATCGATGTCCGCGACGAAGATGCGATCGAGAAGGGCGATCCCGGCCTCAAGGTCGATAGCGTGTGCGGCATCTGGCCCGGCGCGGAATGGATGGAGCGCGAGGTTTATGACATGCTCGGCGTGATCTTCGTCGCCCATCCCGACCTGCGCCGCATCCTGACCTGGAACGGCTTCGGCAGCTATCCGCTTCGCAAGGACTACCCGCTACGCGGCATCGGCGAGCGCGAAAACTACAAGATCGTGACTCGCGAAGGAGCTTAGCCGCTCCACCATGACCCTCAATCCCCTCGAGCGTTTCGGCGACCGGGTCGGCTATTACATCCGCTACCGCCCGCGTTACCCGCCCGCCGTGCTGAGTTTCCTTCAGGCCGGGGGGCAGGTTCGCTTCGAATATGACGCCGGCATCTATTACGGGCGCCTCCCCTGACACCGGCGAGTTTCACAATCGCAAATCCCGCCGCCGAAATCTAGAATCCAACTATGTTCGAGCCCCTGACCCAGCGCCGCTACCTCATCCCGTTCAAGGCTGCACGCCTGCCGCAGCAGTTCACCGATGTGCTGGTGATCGGTGGCGGCGTCGCCGGTCTGCGGGCGGCTATCGCGGCCGCCGAGGAGGGAGCCGAGGTCCTCGTCCTCACCAAGGACACCATCGACCAGTCCAACACCTGGTACGCCCAGGGCGGCATCGCCGCGGTGCTGCAGCCGTTGGACAGCTATGAGTCGCATGTGCAGGACACGGAGAAGGGCGGCGCCGGCCTCTGCGACCATCGCATCGTCGACATCGTCGTTCAGGAGGGCCCGCAGCGCGTCCTTGAACTGCTCGAGTGGGGCATCAACTTCGACAAGGACGCCACCAAGGCGCACGGCCTCGCGTTTGCCCGCGAAGGCGGACACTCCTTCGCCCGCATCCTTCACTCCTACGGCGACGCCACCGGCAAGGAGCTCGCCCAGACGCTGATCAACACCGTCCGCGCCAAGGAGACCATTCGCACCTCGGAAAACAGCTTCGTCATCGATCTCGTCACCGATGCCGGAAGATGCCTCGGCGTCCTGGCGCTGATGGACGGTCACGTGAATATCATCTGGGCGAAGCGCACGATCGTCGCCAGCGGGGGGGCGGGGCAACTGTATCGCGAGTCCACCAATCCGAAGATCGCCACCGCCGATGGACATGCCATGGCCTATCGCGCCGGCGCGGCGCTGCAGGACATGGAGATGGTCCAGTTCCACCCGACCACGCTCTACATCGCCGGCGCCAGCCGCGCCCTGGTCACCGAAGCCGTCCGCGGGGAAGGCGCTTATCTGGTGGACCGGAACGGCTACCGCTTCATGCCCGACTATCACGAGATGGCGGAGCTTGCCCCGCGCGACGTCGTTGCCCGCGCCATCGTCGAGCAGATCCGCAAAACCCACTACACCCACGTCTATCTCGATGTCCGTCACCTCCCAACCCCGGAATTCCGCGAGCGCTTCCCGCAGCTCGCCCGGCTCGTGGATGAATTCGAGATCGACGTCTCCAGGGATTTGATCCCCATTCACCCCGCAGCGCATTACATGATCGGCGGCGTCGACTGCGATGAGTGGGGCCGCTCCAGCCTCCCGGGACTGTATGCCATCGGTGAGGCAAGCTGCTCGGGCCTCCATGGCGCCAACCGCCTCGGAAGCAACTCGCTTCTCGAAGGCCTCGCTTTCGGCGCTCGCGCCGGCGCCGACGCCGCACGCAGTGCCCGGCTGGACAACATCCAATTCCCGCTCTCGCTGGAGCATAGGGTGCCGCCTTCGACAAAAACCGAGCTCGACGTCACCGACGTGAAGAGCAGCCTGCGGAGCCTCATGTGGCGCAATGTCGGGATCGAGCGAATCGGAGAGCGGCTCGATGAAACGCGGGAGATCATTGCCTTCTGGAGCCGCTACGTCATGGACAAGACGTTCGACCCCGCCGTCTCGCGCGAGGCCGCCATTGCCGGCTGGGAACTGCAGAACATGTTGACGGTCTGCGCGCTGATCTCCTCCGCGGCTTATACGCGCACCGAGAGCCGCGGCGCCCATTTCCGCCAGGACTATCCAGAGCGCGACGACGCCCATTGGCGACTTCATCTTCTCTGGCGCCGCCCCATGGAAACCCCGATCCCCGAGCCGATCGAAGACGCCTCCGCCGCCGCCGCACGCGCCCCGGCGAGAACCGTATAGCCGCAGGCCGTATCCCACTGACCGCCACTCCGCGACACCTGCAGCGCGGTGCCGAAACGTTCCGCAGCAGGGGCTTCCGCTGGGCTTCACCTTTACGCTCACCGCACCCACCCGTATTCTCCCCCACATGCCCAAGCGGTACCTCATCACCGGCGGCGCCGGTTTCATCGGGTCGCATCTGGCCGAAAAACTGCTGCGCGAAGGGCACCACGTCGTCGTGCTCGATGACCTCTCGACCGGGCGGCTCGAGAACGTTTCCGCACTTTCCGAGAGCGACAGCTTCCAGCTCGTGCGCGATTCGGTGGAGAACCAGGCCACCGTCGGAACGCTGATGGCCTCCTGCGACGCCGTCTTTCATCTCGCGGCGGTGGTGGGCGTGCAACTCGTGCTCGACGAGCCGGTGCGTACCATCCGCACCACGATCCACGGCACCGAAGTCGTGCTCGAAGCAGCCGCGAAATTCGGCCGGCCCGTGCTCATCACCAGTTCGTCGGAGGTGTACGGCAAGGGGGCGCGCGTCCCCTTCGGTGAAGATGACGACGTGGTGATGGGCAACACCCGCACGAGCCGCTACTGCTACGCCTATTGCAAAGGGATCGATGAATTCCTCGGCCTGGCCTACCACAGGCAGTTCGATCTGCCGGTGACGATCGTGCGTCTGTTCAACACGGTCGGTCCGCGGCAGGTCGGCAGGTACGGAATGGTGCTGCCGCGATTCGTCTCGGCCGCCCTCAACAACGAGCCGCTGCAGGTCTATGGCGACGGCAGCCAGACCCGTTGCTTCTGCCATGTCAGCGACGTCGTCGAAGCGCTGGTAAAGCTCATGTCGACCCGCGGCGCGATCGGTCATGTCTATAACCTGGGGGGCGAAGAAGAACTTTCCATGAATGATCTCGCCCGCCGCGTCATCGACCTGGCCGGCTCCTCCAGCGCGATCGAACACGTCTCCTACGAAACGGCCTACGGACAGCAGTTCGATGACATGCCGCGGCGCGTCCCCAGGCTCGACCGCATTCGCGCCGCGATCCAGTTTCGACCGCACTATCAGCTCGACGAGATCGTCCAGTCGCTCATCGATGAATCGCGGCGCGCGACCTCGCCCCCGCCCGCACGCGCCGCTCAACTCCCCTAGATTCCCGTTTTCTGGCCCGTCGAACATTTGCGGGGTAAGATCAGTTCCCCAGCGCAATCGTTTGCCGCGATCGCCGCCGGACGGTACCTTGCGGCGGACCTGATTGCGCCCGGCTGAATCGGTTTTGGTCGCAGAACAAACTCGTCATTTCGCCGCGGTGCAGCCCATGTTTCGTGATTTGTCGGGACAGCTTCGGCACGCAGGTTTCCCATGCTGAGCGTCATGCTCGCTCAAATCCCGACGAAGGTGTTCACGGCCGATCAGGTCCTGTCCCCCTACATCTACGTCTTCTATGTTGCCTTCATCGTCTCCTTCCTGTTCACCCCCGTGATGCGCATCGTCGCGCTCTATTACGGGATCATCGATGAGCCGGACAATGTCCGCAAAATGCATAGCGTGCCCATCGCCTATCTCGGCGGCGTCGCCGTCTTTCTGGGGTGGATGGCCGGCCTCGCTGTAAGCCAGCTGCTTGTGCTGCACCGCATCGAGCCGGGCTGGCCCACGCCGCACCCGGTCGTGAAATTCAGCATTGTCATCGGCGCCTTGATGATCGTGATGCTGGGCCTGTGGGACGACACCATTCGCGTCAGGCCATGGGTAAAGATCGTCGGCCAGCTTGCGGCCGCTATCTTCCTCCTGATGGACGGGATCGGCATCGATTGCACCCGTCCTCTGCTGGGCCCGATTGGCGTGAAGCTCAGCGGCATCTCCTGGCTCAGCCGCATGTTTTATGGCGACCTCGCGCCGCCTCCCGAACAGTTCACGCCGGAGTGGCTCATCATCCTCACCAGCGGCGCGTTCGTCATGCTCCTCGTCGTCGGCTGCTGCAACGCATCCAACCTGATGGACGGCCTCGACGGATTGTGCGGTGGTGTAACGGCCATCATCGCCGCCGGGTTCCTCTTCGTCGCCGTGCACCTCGCGATGGTTGGCGGCGGCGTCAACACCAACTGGGATGCGCTGCGGGTCGTGCTCGGGCTCGCGCTGCTCGGGGCGGTGCTCGGATTTGTTCCCTATAATTTCAACCCCGCGTCGATCTTCATGGGCGACACAGGGAGCATGCTGCTCGGGTTCGCCTGCGCCAGCATGATCATCCTGATGGCTCAGGAGCGAACGAAGTGGGGGCTGGCGGCGATGGTAATGTTTGCACTGCCGGTGCTGGATACGGCCCTTGCGTTTGCCCGCCGCTACATCAACCGCCGGCCGGTCTTCAGCGCCGACCGCCAGCACTTCCATCACCAGCTCGTCGCGCGCGGGTTTTCGGTGAAGCAGACCGTCCTGATCAGCTACGGCCTCGCGCTGTTCTTCGCGCTGCTGGGCGTGGCGATGGTCTTCACGCGCACGCGCTACACGATTGCCCTCTATTTGGTGATTTTTGGCTGCATCAGCGTCGCCGCCTACAAGATGGGGATGGTTCACGAGCGGCCCCGGGTCGTTCGCCGCCGCGAGCTCGGCGGGAGCGATGCGGGCGAGCAGACCTCGACCATCGAGCCGGGAACCGTCCTGGAAGTGGACGAAGGGACGTTCGTGATCGACTCGAAGAAAGGGGCGGCAGCACCCTCCGTTTCCAGCAATCTCTCCGCCCGTCCCGCGCCGCATGACCAGGTCCTGGAAATCGGCGAGCCAAACCTTGCCGACGCGTAACAGCGACGCAAAGCATCCGCGGCAGCGCCAGTGAATCTGAAGCCGTCGCCATTGCTGTGTCCGGTAAACCGGCTCCTTGGAATTACGATTGGACCCAGCCCCGTTTACGTGACATATTCAATCTTCATCTTGAAAGCTGCATAAGCACCGTCCCATAATGGGAATCACGTTCACCCGACAATCGCCGATCCCGCCGGCTAACATCGCAGACTTTGCATTGTCCGCTCATTATCCCCCGCCGGTTAATCGCTTTGCCGGTTATGACGATTTATTCGATACTCTCGGGCCCAGCCGTTCGATCCCGGAGTGTTGTTCAGAGTCTCGTTTCGCCAGAGGTGAGTTAAATGGACGTCACTGTTATCGGGTGTGGGTACGTGGGGCTTGTTACCGGCACTTGCCTGGCCAGCATCGGTCACACCGTCCGAGGTGTGGAGAAAGACCTCCGTAAGCTCAAGACGCTCCAGGACGGGCACTGTCCCATCTTTGAGCCGGGCCTGCAGGAACTCATGCAGGAGCACTATGCCTCCGGCCAGCTTCAATTCACCGAGAACGTGAAGGCCGCGGTCAAGGACGCGGAAGTCGTCTTCCTTTGCGTTGGCACTCCACCCAGGCCCGACGGCACCGTCGACATGAGCTACCTCGAAGGCGCGGGCAAGGAAGTGTGCGATGCGCTGGCCGAGCTGAATAACGAGTATCTCGTCACGATCATCGTCAAGTCGACTGTTCCCGCGGGAACCAACCGCCGGCTCTTCAACGTCCTCAAGCAGCAGACCAGCGCACACGTGCAGGTCGTCAGCAACCCCGAGTTCCTCCGCGAGGGCTCGGCGGTGCAGGACTTCCTCCAGCCCGACCGCATCGTCATCGGCGGCGAGAGCCCCGAAGCCTTCCGCATGATGAGGCGGCTGTACGATCCAATCGTCAAGCGCGAAGAAGCGTTCATGACCATGAATTGGGAGTCGGCCGAGCTCACCAAGTACGCCGCCAATGCCATGCTCGCGGCCCGCATCTCATTCATGAACGAGATGACCATTCTCTGCGAGAGCTACGGCGCCGACATTGAAGACCTGCGCAAGGGAATCGGCACGGACTTCCGCATCGGCCCTGCCTTCCTCAAGGCGGGCTGCGGGTACAGCGGCTCGTGTTTTCCGAAGGACGTAGCCGCGCTGGAGCACATCAGCCGCGCTGCAGGCCATGAGAGCCTGTTCGTCCACGCGATCCAGACCATCAACAACAACCAGAAGAGGCGCTTCGCGGAAAAGATCGTGCAGAAGCTTGGCCGCCCCATCGCAGGCTCGAAGATTGCCGTCTGGGGATTGGCCTTCAAGGCCGACACCGACGACATCCGCGAGTCGGCCTCGCTGGACGTGATCCGTTATCTCCTGGACCACGGCGCACACGTCAAGGCGACCGATCCCAAGGCCATGGAGAACATGAAAGCGGTCTTCAAGGATGAGGTGGAATGGTCGCCCGACCCGGTCCACGCCGCCGCCGGCGCTGACGCTGTCGCGCTGCTCACCGACTGGCCGCAATACAGCACGCTGCCGTTCCGCAAGATCGCGGCGACGATGAACGCCCCGATCATCTTCGACGGCCGCAACTGCCTCAATCGCGACGTCATGCGCGAGACCGGCTTCCAGTACTACCCCATAGGCCGCCCCGCGGTAGAAAACTCGCTGCGTTTGAAGCAGCGCGTGTAGACCAGAAACCAGCAGTCAAAAAAACCAATGTCCGGCGGTCTTAACCCGCCGGGCTTTTCTTTTGGGATCAACAAAGCGTCTAAGTCCACGCCTCACAGCCGCGAAATGGAATCGATTCTCCAGGGACATATTTCGGTCGCGGCAGGTAGTCGTTGATGCCGCTCACCGCCCGGCCACGAAGCAGAAACGCGCTCGGCCAGGGCTGCTGGGTGATGCGCGTGCTCGTGGGGATGTAGCGGATCGTCAGCCCGCACCTTCGCCGCGCCGAGTGGTTGGCGTTCGAGCCGTGAATCAGGTTCGGGTGGTGAACCGAGACGCCGCCCGCCTTCAACTCCAGATCGACCGCCTTTGACTCATCGACGAACGAGTCGTCGATGCCGGAGCTGAGTACATTCGGTACCTCCGTGCGCGCCTTCATCTGCTGCAGGTCCATGTGCTGCGTTCCTCGGATGACGCGCATGCAGCCGTTCTCGCGATCCGAATCATCCACCGCGAGCCACAGGGTAACCACCCGCATCGGGTCCAGCGGCCAGTAGCTTCCATCCTGATGCCACAGTACCGCCTGTCCGTCGCCGGCCGGCTTTGAAATGTAGTGCGACGCGAACAGCGCGATGTCAGACCCGATGAATCGCTGGGCGATGTCCAGCAAGCGCTCGTCGCTGACGAGCCGCACCCAGAACGGATCGTTGCTGATCAGCGTGTGCCCAAGCTGCTCGCCGCGAAGGTTCGGGTGCTTCTTCTGCAGCCACGCGACGTGCTGGTTTGCCTCGGCGATGAGCTCGCGGTCCAATACGTTCGGTATCAGCACGTAGCCGTCGCGCTCGAAATGCTGGTTAATCGATGAAGTTTGCGGCTTCCCTCCAGTCTGGGTCATGTCATCTCCGGGGACATCATAATCGAGCTGTGGCGAAGTGCTCGTTTCCGTCATCGTGACCTCAGCACCCGCTTCGCCGCAACCTTGAACCATGGTGTGAATTCGCCCGCGTGCTTTCGCACCCACGCCCGCAGCTCATCGGCCTCCACCCACCGCCACTCGTCGATTTCCTCGGGATTCGGCCGAGGCTCTCCGTTGAAGACTCCGACGTATACGTGATCGAATTCATGTTCCGTCAAACCGCTCGTTGGATCAGTGGCGCGGTAGGTGAACTCAAAAGCCTTTCGCAGCGTCGTATCGAATCCAAATTCCTCGCGCAGCCGGACGTGCGCGACTTCCGGCAGCTTTTCCCCTTTGCGCGGGTGGCTGCAGCAGGCATTTGTCCAAAGGCCGGCGAAGTGATACTTCCTCATCGCCCGCTTCTGCAGCAGCATCCGGCCCGAATCGTCGAAAATGAAAATCGAGAATGCGCGATGCAGCTTGCCCCCGTCCTCATGGGCGCGCAGCTTCCGTTCGAAACCGATCGGCCGGTCCGACTCGTCCACCAGGATGATCTGATCGAATGAGTCCTCGGCCTGCATTCACCACTCCAGCACAACCAGCAGCACATTCTGCTGGGCCAGGTTCCAAATCTCCACGCGGGCCGCTTCGTCATCGAAGCGCCCACGCCGCTCGAGCAGGAATGAGCTTTATCAATAGGACTGCCTCGGAAACCTATTTGGTCTGCGGCGGCTTCTCCAGAATTCCGCCCTCTTCATACGCCGTGACGAGCTGTTCCAACACTTGAATCTTTTTGAGGTATGCCGCGCCCTGTTCGGTGTCGGCGATCTTGCGCGGGCCCGGATAAAGTCGAATGGTGCTGATGGTCGGCAGGATGTCCGCCCCGGAATCCAGCACCTTTTCCACCGAGTCGAAATGGTGCAGCTCGGCCAGCTCGATTCGGTCCGGCGCGAGCATCAGCGTGTAACCGTGGTCGCCGTAGGCTTCGGAAAAGGCGCCGTCGATGGTGACGGCGTTGCCGCCGCGCTTCACCGGACGCTCACCGTTCTCGATCCTCACCGGCACGTGCCCGTTCACGAGCAAGACGTCCTGGCCCATCCCGAAGTCGCCGCCGATCCGCCGGACGAAATCCGCGTCGTGAATCATCTCAAAATACGGATTCTTGTGCTCCTCCCGCGCCTCGGCGTCATCGACAAAATAGCCTTCAAACGTCGTCAGCTTGTCTTTCCCGAACAGCGGTGATCGCGGCCCGCCCCAGAGGTACCAGAGCATGTCCGCGTCGCCGTCGACCGCTTCGGCGCCCTTCCGGTATGCCCGTCGGACCACTGAATCGAGAGCGTCAAACAGCGCCCGCCCCGATCGCGGCTGGCCGTCCACCATCAGCGGCAGCGGTTGGCCCGCTTGATCGACCGGAACGCACGCATGGAAGACCAGCACGTCGTCCCGCCGCGACCACATCGAGCCGCGCTTCACCACGAACGACATCTGATCCCACAGCCGTGGACTGTTGACGAACTGCTCCCGCAGGCTGTCCATGCACACCCCTTCCTCGCGCGAGAGCGCATAAGGATCGGCGGGGTCCAACGTCGGGAAATGCCGGTCGGTGAGCGGATACTTTTGCCCGTCGATCTCCACCGTACCTTCCTGCAGGTCCATCCGATGCAGGAGGTTCCTGTGTTCCAGCCCCCACTCGGGATGACGGCGGATGGTCTGCCCCTCCAGCTTCAGCTGAATGATCGCCATCGCTTTCTGCATCCGCGCCATCAGCAGCGGATCAGGCGACGGCGCCTTGGATCGAAACTGTTCCGCGGGGTCATCGGCGTAAATCGTCTGCGCTAGCTTCTCGAGCGGCGCCGTGACGATCCCGTACCCTTCCTCAAGCTGGGCCAGCCGACCGTAGCGTACGGAGAAGCGCATCACCGTGGCGATGCAGGCCAACTGCCCGAGGCACGCGCCGATCCACGATGCGTCGTGGTTTCCCCAGACGATCGAAAGCCCCGGCTGACGCATCAGGTAATCGATCACCCGATCGATGCGCGGCCCGCGGTCCCCCAGATCGCCTGCGACGATGATCTCCGCCACCGCGAGGTTTCGCACCAGATGCGATGCCGCCCGAACCGCATCGTCTTCACGCCCGTGGTCCACCAACTCGTCGACCATCGCGCCGACATACGCTTCATCGCGGCCCGAGCACGGCTCGTCAAACAGCTCTTCGAAGAGCTCCCGGAATTCCGGTGGCGTAAGCGAAACGACATGCCCGCTGCGGTAGGCGCCCGCCAGCGCGCGCACGATCTCGAACTGACGGCGCAGCGTCTGCCTTGCCCGCGTCTGACGGGCCGCCCGATCCGGCAAAGTCTTCGCCAGTCGCTGCAAAGTCTGGCGCGGGTAATAGAGCAGGTGAAGAAGGTGGAGCATTTCGCGGCTGACGAGCCTGCCGCCGAACAGGTTCTCGACGAGCAGCTTGAGATTCCCCGAGGCGTTGTTGATGACGTGACGGAGCTTTCGATCTTCGCCGTGGACATCGCTCAAGACGTGGACGCTCGGCCGCGGGAGAGACAGCCCCGCCCGCAGCGCCGCCGCCTCGGCCAGCGCCAGCTCAGCGGTCGGATAGCGCGAGGCCAGCGCCTCCAGCAGCGTGAGGTCCTCCGCGGGCAACGAGAGGGACATCGAATCTCCCAGGCCTAAGATTCCCGCGGAACCGCTGCGGGGGATGCGACGGCGGGGGGATTGTATCGGTCGCGCGTTGCGGCCACAATTCGTGCGGCCAGCCCGATATGCGACGAAAGCTGTACCTCGAAACCTTCGGTTGCCAGATGAACGTGCTCGATAGCGAGCTCGTGCTGGGGCAACTGCGCGCTCAAGGCTACGAGCACGTTGAAGATCGCGAGGCCGCTGATGTCATCCTTTACAACACCTGTTCCGTCCGCGAACACGCCGAGCAGAAAGTGTGGTCGCGGCTCGGCGAGCTGCGCGAGCGGAAGGATGCTGAGCCGGGTCTCGTGATCGGCGTCATCGGCTGCATGGCGGAGCGCGACGGCGCCAACATTTTCAAGCGCTACCCGCACGTGGATGTGCTGTGCGGCCCGGGAGAGCTCGACAAGCTCGCGACGCTCGTGCACAACGCCGTCGTCACCACCGCCGACGGTCCCAGGCGGCAGCGGCAGGTAGCGCTGATGGGCGCGGGCGTGCGCCGCTCCAGCACGCTCGATGCGGCCGAGGACCAGCTCGAATCGCTCGACCTCTCGCGCAGCGTCTCACCCGAGGATAACCTGACACAGGCGTACGTGCGGATCACGCGCGGCTGCAACAAGTTCTGCACCTATTGCGTCGTCCCATATACCCGCGGCCCCGAGGTGCACCGCCCGCCGCAGAACATCGTCGACGAGGTGAAGCGTCTCGCCGACGCGGGCGCTCGCGAGGTCACGCTGCTGGGCCAGACGATCAATCACTACGCCTATCGTCATCCCGATGGCCGCACGACCACTTTCGCCGACCTGCTCTACGCGGTTCACGAGTTGGTGCCGCACCTCGCCCGGCTGCGTTTCGTCACCAGCTTCCCCCGCGATTTCAGCGATGAGGCGCTGGCCGCGATGCGCGACTGCGAGCGTATCTGCCGCTATCTCCACGTGCCTGCGCAAAGCGGGTCGGACCGCATCCTCAAGCTGATGAACCGCGGATACAGCGCGCGAATGTATTACGACTTCATCGACCGCGCACGCTCGATGATGCCCGACCTGTCCATCGCCAGCGATTTCATCGTTGGCTTCCCTACCGAGACCGACGCTGATTTCGTTCAGACGGTAGACCTCCTGCGCTACTGCCGCTTCAAGAACAGCTTCATCTTCAAGTATTCGCCGCGCCCGGGCACCGTCGCGATCGACCGCTTCAGTGATGCGGTGCCCGAGGAGTTGAAGCGCCGGCGCAACCACGAGTTGCTCGCGGTCCAGCAGGAAGTCTGTGCCGCGGACAACCGCGCGATGATCGGCCGGACCCTGGAGGTGCTGGTCGAGGGAGAGAGTAAGCTGGTGAGCCGCCAGGCGGCGTATCCCTCCACCGGAGTCGAGCTGGGCTGGGAACGCAAAAGCGGCTCGGCCGCAGCCATGCGGCGCACCCAGATGGTCGGGCGCACGTCGGGCGATCATGTCGTGGTCTTCGACGCCGATCTCTCAGTGAAGGGGCAATTGTTGGATCTCGAGATCACCGATGCGAAGAACCTGACGCTCTTCGGCCGCGTGCTCCAGCCCGCGGCGTCGATTGAGGTCCCTGTCGGAAGTTGACCGCTCATCCTTTGACCGCGCCGCTCGCCAATCCCGCGATGAAATCTTTCTGCAGAATGAAGAACAGAAGCATCACCGGCAGCACGCCCAGCAGCGTGCCGGCCATCAGCACGCCATAGCGCGTCTCGTACTCCGCCAGGCCGATCATGCTGGAGAGCCCGATCGGCAGCGTGTACTTCATCTCGTCCTGCAGCACGACTTGCGGCCACAGGAACGCGTTCCACGTCCCAAGAAAACTGAGCAGCGTATACGCGCCGATCATCGGGCGCACGATCGGCAGCGCGACCTCCCACCATAGCCGGAATTCGCTGCACCCATCCACCCGCCCCGCGTGCAGCAGCTCGTCCGGCACCCCTTTCATCGCCTGCATGAACAGGAACATTCCGAATACGCTCACGGCTCCAGGCACGATGATCGCCGCGTAGGAATTCAGCCAGCCGAAGCGGTACATCAGCTCGTAGCTGCTCGGCAGCAGCACCTGGCTGGGCAGCAGCATCGTCGCAAACATGACCAGCATGATCAGGCGGCGCCCGATGAAGCGGTACTTCGCCAGCGCGAAGCCGCCGAGGGTGCTGAGCGTCACCACCAGCACCGTGTTCAACGACGTGAGGACCAGGGAGTTGAACAGCCACCGCGCGAATGGCTTGCGCGTGAAGAGGAAGGCAAAGTTCTCCAGCGTAAGGCCCTGCAGCCTTCGCCAGGGGATAAACACTGAGGTGAACATGTCCTCGGGGCGCTTGAATGCCGCGCACAACAGCCACAAGAGCGGCGCGAGGCTGAGGAAAGCGAGAAGGCCCAACGCGACGTGGAGCAGCAGGGCGGGCGCGCCGAACCCGAGAATGGTCCGCGGTGCAAACGAGCCGGCGCCCGCTTCGGAATGATTCAGCCTCTCGTCCATCGCACGCATTCCTCG
>JBBRCX010000092.1:0-18266 GCA_038204465.1 Tepidisphaerales bacterium
CGTGCTGTGCATTCACCTCTGCGCCCCGGTCGAGAAGATGCTTCGCTTCGGCTTCGTCGCCGGTTCGGGCGGTCGTGACGAGCTGCTCGTTCAGCGACTGCTGCCGCCGATGACGCGCCTCGAGCCACCTCGCTCCTTCCCGCCAGGCATAGAACAGCGCCGGCAGCACCAACACGAGAAGCACCCACCATCGCAGATGACGCGACGAAGGACGCGTGCGAGGCGGCTGATAATCCAGGGGCTCAGGCATACGACGGGCTGGCGATCATCGTATCCGATCCGCTGATCGGCTCCACGACTATTTCGCAAGCTTGGTGGTCGGCGAGCGCGCCGCCCGGAGAGCTTTCTCATACGCCGCCGGAAGCTTCACGGACTGGCCTTCATCGGTCCACCAGCGCGGCTGCTCGCTGTAGATCCAGACGTACTCATCGCTGGTCTTCAGCGCTTCGCGGACCGTCGCCTCGAACTTCTCGGGGGTGTAGAAGTTTTTGGATACGTCCTTTTCATCCCAGCCTTTCTTCCGCCAGTCGAAGTCGAGCCAGATGCCGAATCCCGCGGAGAAGTACTCTTTATATCGCTCGGGATTCGCAACCAGCGGCAGCACTCCCCGCCTCATCTTCTCGTAGGCGGGCGGAAACTCGCTGAGGTCGTCGAAATTGTAAGAGAGCTCGTAACCATCGATAAGCCGCGTATCGCCCTTCGCCTCCGCCAGCATGCCGTCGAGGAACGGAGCGAGCAGGCCGTACTCCGTTTCGGCGAGTTTCTTCGGGTCGCCCCTGGCGTACTCGAGCAGCAGCGAGTAGCTGAAGGTGAACATGACGGTGATGTCTGGATAACCTTTCTGCAGCGCCCGCATCACCTCCTGGCCGCGCAGCCGGGCCTGGTTGGCGTATTGCTCCCAGCTTTTGGTCCTGGCGTCGCGCTGCTTCCGGTAAGTGAAGAGTTGCTTGTCATACTGCTCGGTGTCGAACAGCAAGCCCTTGCACCTGCCGGCCCGGGTCACGCGGGCCGCCAGCTCTACGTTGCTCAGGATGGGACTGAAATCGTCGAACCAGTCGACGTCGGCGGGTGTGACGTTCAGGCGCAGGAAGTTGTCGGTGAACTTCTTGAACGCCGTCGCCTGCAGGTCCACCAGCGCCGGCGCCAGCTGCGCCTCGGTGAACGCGCTTCTCCCCCAACATTCCCAGGAGAACCGGCCGGTGCTGCCGTCGGGTTTGCGGGCATCGATGTGAAACACGCACCCGTCAAACGGCGTCTGCTCCATCTCCTGGATGTGGGCGCGCATGAACGCGGCGCTCGGCTCGTCCCAACCGAATTCGATCAGCTTCTTAGCGGGCTGCGTCGTCGGTTGCGCCAGAGCACTGGAGGTGACCGCAAGAATGAGCGACAGCGGGATGAACGTTCGCCTGGAAATCCAACGCATCAGTTCCTTCCTTTGAATGGACCTCTGCCGCCAACAGCGTAGGATATCGCGATGGGGCATCCCCTCCTCATCGTGTCCGTCGCCTTCTTCCTTGTTGGCCTCTGGGTCTTCGCCTTCATTCGGGGAATCTTCAAGGCCCGGAGGGGGGTCGGCGACCTGCGCCGAATTCGCCGCCGCGATCTTGGCCTCTGTCCAACCTGTGGTTATGACTCACCGGCAATACCAGCGGCACCTGTCCGGAATGCGGCACACGGGTTCCGGATTAGACGCTGCAGTTGGATTTTCGCCGACCTTTACCTATTGACGAGGCGTACTGGTACAATCCCTCACCCCCTTCGCCGCCTTGGTCCGAATAACTGTCGAAGAGGGAAATCCCGACCCCGCCGGCCATGAATTCCCGCCGGGGTCAAGAGTCTCTTACGTTGCGGTGCTGAACAGCGTCTCCTGCGGCAACCCGCCGGTCACCCGATCGGCCAGCCGAAAGCCACGCTGCGAGGTACGGATCGAAGCCTCCCGTCGCATGCTGATGCGTCGGCGGACGTTTCGCTCCTGGCCCTCCCCGCACAAGGAACGACTGTCATGGCGTGCGATCCGCGTTTCCTGGCCGACTCCGGCCGCGAAGTCTTCACCGGCAATGAACTGCTGATCAAGGGCGCGCTCGAAACCGAGGGCGGCGTCCACCTCCTCACCGGCTACCCCGGTTCTCCCGTCGCCGGTTTCTTCGATGTCCTGGGCGATATCAAAGACATCCTTGGCCAGCACGGCATCCGCGCCTTCCAGGCGAACAACGAAGCGCTGGGCGTCGCCGCCGTCAACGGCTCGCAGATGCTGGCGTGCCGCGCGATCGCGACGATGAAAAGCGTCGGGGTTCACGTCGCCTCCGATGCCCTCGCACTGGGCAACCTCGCCGGCGCACATCCGCAGGGCGGCGCGGTCATCATCATGGGGGAAGATCCCTGGTGTGACAGCACCCAGGTCCCCGCCGACAGCCGCTTCATCTGCGAACACCTGCGCATGCCGGTGGTGGAACCCGGCACGATCCAGCAACTCAAGGATTGGATCAACCTCTCCTTCAAGCTCTCCCGGGCCGCCGGACTCTATATCGGTTACATCGTCACCGTCGCGCAGGCGGACGGCGGAGGCACCGTCGAGTGCAGTCCCAATCAGTTCCCCGAGCTGAACACGAAACAGCGCGTCGCCCTGGACACCCAGCAAATCCCGCTGGAGAAGGTGCTGCTGCCCCCGCGCACCTGGCAGCGCGAAATGCAGATCCCCGAGCGATTTGCCGCCACGATGAAGGCCGCTCGCGAGCTCGGCGTCAACCGCATCGCGCCCGCCACCCACGCCCGCGCCGCCGCCCCGGCGCCGCTGGGCTTCATCGTCACGGGAATGGCGGGCCCTTATCTCGAGCACGTGCTTGCGGACCTGGGTCTCGCCGGCGTCTTCCCGATCCTGCACATGGGCATGAGCTACCCCGCGGACGTCGAGCTCGTGCATGAGTTCGCGAAGCTCTGCCAGAACATGATCGTGGTCGAGGAACGGCGCAGCTTCCTCGAGCGGAACATCCGCGACTCCGCTTACCAGCAGCTTGGGCACGAGGCCGCGTCGGACATCAACTCGCGCCTTTACGGCAAGAAGTTTCCCACGACCGACGACGGCATCCCCTCGACGCGCGGGCTCAACTTCTCGGTGCTGGCGCAGAAGCTCATCCCGCTGATCAAGGCGACCGAGCAGATCCCCGCCGAGCTGCGCAACGGACGCCTGACCGCCGAGATGGATCGCCTGCGAAAGGCGAGCAAGCCCAAGCTTCAGGTATTCAACGATAAAGTCGTATTACGCACGCCGACCTTCTGTCCCGGCTGCCCGCACCGCGACAGCTCCGCGACGCTCCTGGAGCTGCGCAAGAATTTCCAGGATCCCGCGTACATGCTGAAGCACCACGGCACCGGACCCGTGGACATGGTCGCCCACGGCGACACCGGGTGCTACACGATGCTGATGTTCGCGCCCACCGAACAGCTGATGCACAACTACTCCGGCATGGGCCTCGGGGGCGGCACCGGCTCGGGGATCGACCCATTCATCACCAACAAGCAGATCGTGTTCATGGGCGACGGCACCTTCTTCCACAGCGGCTCGACCGCCATCTCCAACTCCATCAAGGCCGGGCAGGACATCACCTACATCATCCTGGAGAACAAGACGACCGCGATGACCGGCCACCAGGAGCACGCGGGCACGGAACTCGACGTGCTCGGCAACCGCTCCTACCTCCAGGACATCGAGGAGATCGTCCGCGGAATGGCCGGCAGCAGCCCGCTGACCGTGGTCAAGCTCTCCCCCGAGAACCGCACCCAATACAAAAGCGTGCTGGAGAAGACGATCCTTTCGGACGGCGTGAAGATCGTGATCGCCGACAAGGAGTGCGGCATCACCCACCACCGCCAGGAGATGCGCAAGGAACGGCAGATCATCAAGAAGCATGGGTACCTGCCGCGCAAGACGCACATGAACGTCACGCCCGAGGTATGCGAGAACTGCCTCGAGTGCACGAAGCAGACCGCCTGCCCCGGACTCACCAGCATCGACACGGATTACGGCAAGAAGATCGACACCGATTTGACCTGGTGCGTGAACGACGGCGCCTGCGAGCGCGTCCGCGTCAGCAACGATGCCGGCACCAATGTGAAGCCCTGCCCGAGCTTCGAGCAGGTGACCATCGTCCGCCGGCGCCGGCGCCGCTACATGCTGCCGCACCTGGCCCTCGACAAGCTCCCCGAGCCGGCGGCGCTGCATCCCATGGAATCAACCGGCGACAGCTGGAGGGCACACATGGCGGGCGTCGGCGGAATGGGAATCGGCGTGGTCAACGCCATCCTCGTCCGCGCGGGACACAAGGAAGGCTATCGCGTCATCTTCGCAGACAAGAAGGGCCTGGCCATCCGCAACGGCGGCGTCTACTCGCAAATCACCTTCATCAAGGACGGCCCGGACGCGCGCGGGCGCAGCGAATCGGAGCGGATCACCGGCTCCATCCCCTACGGCAAGGCCGACCTGCTGCTGGGCATCGATATCCTCGAAGCCGCCCGCGCGATCGATCCTCGCGCCGAATTTCGCGTCGCATCCGCCGAGCGCACCTGCTCGGTGCTCAACGTCTACAAGCAGCCGACCGTCTACACTTTGCTCGGCCGGGACGATTTCGACCCTGAAGCGCTGCGTGAAGAGATCTACGCCCAGAGCCGCGCGGATGCTTCTTACGCGAAGAACCTGTCCGAGCTGTGCGAGCAGCGGCTGGGAAGCAAGCTGTACGTCAACATCATGATGCTCGGCGTGGCGTTCCAGCTGGGGTTGATCCCCGTGTCGGCGTGGAGCATCGCCTGGGCGATCAAGGATTCGATCCGCCGCGAACACCGCAAGAACCTCAAGGCCTTCAACATCGGCCGCAAGCTCGCCCTGGAGCCGCGAGCGCTGCCGCGCAAGCCGGAGCCCGAGACGTGGGAGCAGCTGGTCACCAATAAGACGCGCATCCTGCGCAAGACCCGCATCCTGGGGCGCACCGCTTCGATGCGCTTCGAAAAGCTCGTGCAGGGCGCGATGAAGCAGATGCGCGACCTCCCGGATGAAGCGAAGTATGACCTGGCCGTGCGCATCTACGACCTGATGCAGTACGGCGACCACGTGCTGGCCAAGGGCTACATCGAGCGCGTCCGCGGCATCTACCGCCGCGACTCCGCCCAGCGCCGGTTCGCGGCGACGATCGCGGCGATCTGGAACCTCGCGAAGGTGATGCTGATCAAGGATGAGCCGTACGTGGCCTACCTGCTGACGCGCTTCGAAAAGAAGCAGCGCGACATCGCGAAGTACGGCGTCGACGTCTCCAACGGCGATCGTATCGTCTACCGCCATCACACCAGTCCCGAATTCAACATCGGGAGATTCCGTATCCGCTTGAAGATCACCACGCGCGACTGGCTTCTCAACTGCGTGCGCCGCTGCAAGTGGTGGCGCAAGCTGCCGGGCTGGCACCGGCGCGAGGCCGCCTTCCGCGACTGGTACATCGCGCTGCTCGAGCGCGTCAGCCTGGCCAACGACGCGGCCTATGCGCAGGCGATGGCGGCCCTGAAGTCTCCGGAAACCGTCACCGGTTACCGGGAAATTCGCTATCCCAAGCAGGACGAAGTCCGTGCGGCAATCGAATCCGATCTCGCACAAGTGCCCCGAATGCAGGTGGAAATGCACCGGGACGTGCTGCAAGGCCTGCGCAAACCCACGCACGTGTAACCTGAGCGGTTCGTCGCATCCCAACGCCGTGCTCCAGCGGGAATACGACGGCACCGTTATCGGTTGGATCATTGGCGTTTCGTGTGACCGGAAGTTGAGGCGCGGCGTCGATGAATTGGCCCGATCGTCCGGCCTATCATTCGACATGGCGCCGCCATTGAAGGGAGCGACATCGTGAGCCGGTGGTGGATAGCAGTAGTGGTGTTCGTCGCGGCGGCAGCAATAGTAAGCTGCAGCAGGACCGAACAGCAGGGCAGCGCATCAGGCGGCTCAGCCGCGACGGCTGGATCGCGAATGGCGAAAGGACATCCCATGACAACCGAAAAAGCGACGTTTGGCGCCGGATGCTTCTGGGGCGTCGAGGCGACGTTCCGGCAGGTGCCCGGTGTAACATCAACCGCCGTCGGCTATCTCGGCGGAAACCTGAAGGACCCCACCTACGAAGACGTCTGCACCAACCGCACCGGGCACGCTGAAGTCGTGGAAGTCGAGTACGACCCGTCGCAGGTCAGCTTCGATCAATTGCTCGACGTCTTCTGGAAGAACCACGATCCGACGACGGTGAACCGCCAGGGCCCCGACGTCGGAACGCAGTACCGCTCCGCCATCTTCTTCCACTCGCCCGAACAGGAGGAGGAGGCGAAGGCGTCGAAAGAGAAGCTTCAGGCGTCGGGGAAATTCCGCCGTCCGGTCGTCACCGAGATCACGCCGGCATCGACCTTCTACAAGGCCGAAGACTATCACCAGCAGTATCTCGAGAAGCGCGGCTTGAGCTCGTGTCACGTGAACTTGCAGTAGGAGCGGCCATGGAAGAGAAGAAAACGAATGTCTCATCGGCGGGCGAGGCCTGTGATCCGTCGGCAGCGTCTTCCTGCGGCGCGGCTCACTGGAAGAGCCGCACGGAGGACGAATGGCGCCGCACGCTCTCGCCCGAACAATTTCGCGTCATGCGCGAGGCGGGGACCGAGCGCGCATTCACCGGCAAGTACTGCAACACAAAGACGCCCGGCGTGTACCGCTGCGCCTGCTGCGGCCAGGAACTGTTTCGCTCGGAGACGAAGTTTGATTCCGGAACGGGATGGCCCAGCTTCTGGCAGCCGATCGCGCCCCAGAGCGTGGCCGAGCACGTTGACCGCAGCCATGGCATGTCGCGCACGGAAGCGCGCTGCAGCCAGTGCGACGCCCACCTCGGCCACGTCTTCAACGACGGGCCGCGTCCAACGGGGCTGAGATACTGCATGAATTCCGCATCGCTCGAACTGGCGCCGGATGAACGGAAGTGAACTCGAGTGTCGGCGCTTATCTCAGCTCGCCGTCAGTTTTCGTGTCGCGACGAGCGGTGGATTCCGCCTGCGGTAGATCGAACGCTCGCAGACGGTGTTGCGTCGCGAAATAGAGCGTGTTGTCGATGATCGGCCCGGCGACGCGAATGTGTTCCGAGGAATTCTCGATCCCGGTCCGCCAGATGATCTCACGCCGCGTTATGCCCGGGGCGACCCGATACAGGTGCGGTAGGCAGGCCCCATAGAACCAGCCATCGGCAGCCTGCCGCAGTGAGAGGTCGATCGGCCAACCTTCATCGCCGAAGTCAGAGCGGTCGACCACGCGGCGGCCGACCACGTCCAGCAGCAACAGCTCCGCCCGTGAAACGATGGCGCCATCCGCCGCAGCGGGTTCCTTCCTGATGATGATCGCGTAGACGTGCCGGTCGTCCAGGCGCTTCAGGTCAACAACGCTGTCGATGCCCTTCAATCCAAAATTCTCGGTCGCGATCGCCTCGTCCCGCACCGGGTCCCAGAAGACGAAGCCGGCTTCCGCGGCGCGCGGCGTCGTGCCGCTGCCGCCGAGAATGGAGTTGCCGACGAGTATCTGTCCCAGTGCCGGCAGCCACTCCAGGGCTATGACGCTGCAGTCGGGAATCAGGTTGCGATGGCTGACGAGCCGCCCCGTGGCGGGCTCGTAGTTCACGAGCGTTCCGCCCAGAAGTCCATAATCGGGGATGGAGCCGATCCAGAGCTTCCCCGCCGGCCCGGCCAGCATTGCCCTTGGCCGAAAGGCGACGTCGTCAATTCGCCCGATGTCCCGCGGGTTGGCGGTTTCATCCTCTCCAAAGCGGTAAGGCTTCGACGGATCGTAAATCGATAGCCGCGCGCCGGGGTACGATGCGATGTAGATCTTCCCGCCAAGGTTTGCCATGGAATAGGCCTCGCCCTGCGAGACACTGCACTGCCCGAGGTTCATCATCTCCGAGCACTGGGGGTCGAAGCGGAAAAAGTGTTCGGGCAGAATGCTGGAGCCATACACCTTCCGGTCCGGGCCATCGTGCAGCAGGAAGATGCTCGTCCCGTTCCCCTGCCAGTCGAGTTGCAGTTCGCGCCGTTCGCCTCCTTTGGAGGTGAGACGGATGCGGCGAAACTCAGCCGACGCTTCGTCGATAAAGTTCGCCGTCACACCGTCCGGCAGGCTCGGAGCGGGAGCCGGCTCGGGGACTTTCGCAACCGGCTCTGCAGCTATGCCGTGGAGCCGGAAGTGTCCGTGGATCGACTCGATGTAGAGCAGCCCGTCGCGGGCTTTAACCAGTTTGAGCGCATTCTCGGTCCACGGATCGTTCGTATCGGCGGTATCGAAGACGGGGCCGAGCGCTCGCTGCTCACCCGACGCGGGGTGCAGGGCCTGCACGTGCGGCCGCACCACGCGCACGATACCGGCCAACGTGCCGTCGGCGCCGCAACGCGGGTAGAAGTACATGTCGGCCGGATCCATCCGACCGAAGCGCTGGAACTTCCCCGTCCGCGGATCGAAACGCGTCAGCGAAGCGCCGGGATAAGCGCCGATGTAGAGCGACCCATCCGGCCCTTCATCGATCCCGCAGGGAAAGCTGCAAAGGTCGGAATCGATCACTCCCAGATCCACCAGCCCCCCGGCCGGATCGTTGGCATCGAATGCGTGAAGATGACCCGCGTACGCGGAGCCGATGTAGAGGATCCCAGAGTTGAGACTGCGAAAGCTGGCGGTGGGGAAGGTGGCGCCGTTCACATCCGCCGAATATTGGCGGCAATGAGCAGTCAACAGGTCGATGTCGCAGACGAACAGCCCGCCTTCATCCTGTCCCATGCTCACCAGCAGCGAAGGGGATCCGTCGCGGAGCGTTCCGGGATGAAGCCGCACCCAGTTGATCGCTTTGACCGGAACGCCAAGTTCGCGAACGCGCACGCGCGTCATGCTGCCCTGTTGTTCGACCGCCGGCAAGTCTGGCGGATCGGCGCTACAGATTCCAGAGGAACTGGCGGTAAGGGTGAAGTGCGCGCGCCGTGCGGCTCGGCTACAGCGCTTCGCGGTGCTTCAGGGCTTCGCTGTAGATGCCCTTGAGCGGCTCGGAGCGAATATTGGGGCCGCCATTGGCGTCGATCGTGATGGTGTAAAGCTTGCCGGGCTCGAAGCGGGTCCAGACGCTCTCGCCCTGGGCGACGCGGACGCCCTGTTCCCGGCGGTACTTCTCGTCCTCGACCAGCTTCCAGAAGTCGTTCCAGAGCTGCTGCTCGAAGGGGCTGACGCGCGGGTCGGTGTCGCGATAAATGTCGGGGATGCGATCCGGCGCGTCGATGGCGAATGCTTTCTCCGGGGTCTGCCGATCGCCGAAGACGCGCGTGAACAATGCGATGCTGCTGCCGCGAAGCGGGTCTTTGTCGGCGACGTAGCGCCCCTCGAACTTGATGACCATGGCGTCGATGTGCGCCATCTCGCCTTCTACGCGGAAGCGCTTCGCCGGAAGACTCGAGCCGTCGCGGGCGTACTCGACGAATAGCAGCGTGGTGTAGACGACGCCATTGACGGTGTCGCGGTCGGAGACAATCACCTCCGCGGCCCGGCTCTCTGACTGCAGCCGCTGCGCGATCTGCCGCAGCTCGGCGTTCTTCTGCTTCTCGACGTGAAGCTGCGTCTCGACGGAATTGTGCCGCTGATAGACCAGCAGGCCCGCCGACCCGGCTACCACCAGGATCGCGAGCAAGATGAGCTTGAGTGTGCTTCGGACCATGCTGTGTATCAATCGACGAGGGCGCTATGCTCCATCATCTTTATCGGCCTTTAGCACGAGGATATTGATGGAATTCCGCGGCAAGCGCCGCCATGCCGCGCTTCGGTGTTCGCGGAGCTGTCAGCGCAACCCGTCGCTGTCAGTCGCTCGCCGTTCTGTCCGGGACGGGCGCTCGGCGCGCGCCGGAGGCTGCTTGGCCGGCCGCTCAACGACTTCGTCGCGCGTCTCCTTCTCGTCCTGCGGCGGGCGCAGCGTCGCACTGTCGGGGCGCGGCAATTCCTCCGGACGGGTGAGATTGGCGTTCTTCCAGCGCTTGAGCAGTTCCGTCTTGGTGGTCGGAACCATCAGTGTGCTCGTGTCCCTGGTTTCGCTCCCGAGGTACTCGCCGTCGGGCGACATGTAGTGCGTGGTGATCGGCCCGTCGAGCCCGAGCTTGTCCTCGATCGGCACCGCCCGGACACTCTTGCCGGCGAAATCCACTCGCCGTTCCCGACCCACGTCGACATAGCGCGACCAGGTGTGGCGTGATTCGGGTTCCCAGGCGGAAAACATATAGGTCTTGGGCTGATGAAGCGGCACCAGCCGAGGCAACAGGCGCCCCAGCGCCTGCTGGAGATAGAACGCCTGCAGCCCCTGCGTGACGGGCGAAGCGGTCTCCTTGCTGTCGACGCGCGTGACATTCAAGGTGTAGTCTTCCCGGCCCCCCATGACGCGCCGCCGGTCGCTCGAGCCGAACTCGGCAGACTGTTCCATCGGCCGCGTGGTCGCGGGTTTAGCCATGGCGGGCGTCCGGGGATCGCTGACGACGGTGAGGCTCTCCCAGTCTTCGTGCCGCCGGTCCATCGATACGAACATGAGTGAGCCGAAGTCAATCTGCGTATCCGCCTCGGGAATTGTCCGGGTTCGGAGGGTGACGATCACTCCGTCCTGGTTGCCCTTGCGCTCGATGCCTTCGCTGACGTAGCTGTATCCGATGTCTCTTCCGTTGCGGATAATCCGCAGCCACTGGTCCGGGACGAGCGCGGAGCGCAGCCTGGCGTCGTTGAAGTTGACGAGCAGCGCGCGGGTCCGGATCAGCCGCTCCTCCTGGTCCTGGCGCACTTCGGTTTGATCGAGAACCTCGAGGCTATCGAGCACTTCGCTGAAGGTGTCGACCGCGAGGCGCTCGGCGGGGTCTTCGTCCTTGTCGTCCGCCAACTTGCTGGAGGGAGTGGTCAAAGCGATCAAGTAGTAGATACGGTCGCTCACCTCCACGATCGCCTGCTGCGAGAGCAGCCGCTTGGTGGCTTTGGCGTACCGGATCGCGACGAGCCCGACCGGGCCGTCCGTCAGCTTGCTCACTTCCTTGCGCAGGACCACGGCACCCGGCACGTTGTCCTTCAGGCTCTGGACGGTCGATTCAAGCAGCCCCCCCACCATCTCCCCGCCGGGAAGGACATGCTCGCTGAGGCCCGGCGGCTTCTCAAAGCGAAGCTGGCTGGCCTTCATCATCCAGTTCTTTTCTTCGTTCACGAATTCGATGGTGTCCGCGGCGGCGGGCCGCCGGATCAGCTTGCAACCGCTCGGGGGTCGCAGAGAAATACCGATGCCGCGACTGACGTACTTCTCACCGAGCCGTCCCGATTCCGCCGCCGTTGTGGTCGGCGCTGTCGTCGCAGGCCGGGTCGACGCTGAGCGCTCCGGCGCGGGTCCGTCCGCGGCGCGGGTGCCGGCGAGCAACGTGAGCGTGGCCGTCAGAGCCAGAAGAAGGGAGCGGCTGAACGCAAAGGTGTGAGTCATGGTGATACCTCATCGCCGGGGATTCGCCGCGTAATGCTGCGCAGCCGGTCGTCCCCCCTCCGATTGCTGTTTCCGAGGTTTATGCTCGTTCGCCGGCGCCGCCTGGCAGGATCGACTTGACAGCTGCCGCGGGTAAGCGCCCGCGTCCGGCCCCGTCATCATATCGCCGCGCACCGCTATTGTCGGCATCTTCGGTGCGAAAAGTCAGTTCGCCACCGCGCTCATTGCCGCCGCGGCGGGGTTGCCCGCTGAAGCGAGGCGATGAACTGGCGCATCAGCCTGCGGCTGCTGGGCCCTTCCACTCCCTCGCCTTCCAGTTTGACGATCAGCGCAAGATCGTTCTTGAGGACAGCACCGGCAAGGAGGACGGGGGGGATCTCCTGCCCCGTGCCAACCCGCACCCGACCACCGACCGTGACAAGATAACCGGTCTCGCCCAGGAAATTGAGCTCTTCTACCGCGCGCATCGGGCCGCCGATAAAACCGGCCAGGTATTGCCGCGTATCGAGGTTTACGCCACGGCGCTGCATCACCGTGATAATCCGTTCCTGCCCGTTGCGCGGCGGCTCGCGCGCGATGGTCTCCAGCCAGCCCAGGTGCCGGATGTCAATGACAGTCCAGCCGATGGGCATCTTCATGATGAGCGGCCCGGCCGAGTGCGTCTGTCCCAGGGGCGCGGCCAGGGCCTTGGATCGCTGATGGGTAATGAGCGCCGCGATGCCGACCGTGCAGAGGAGCAACAGGCCGAGCAACGCCTGCATCGCGATGCGCCGCCAGCGCGAGTATTGCCGGATCTTCGCCACGAGCTGATTGTACCGTGGCCGCATCCCCGCGGCATTCTTGCCTGCGGCGCAGGGGCTCTTTACGATCCGGTGCTTTGCCGAAGGGACCGACGATGCGGATTCTGGTCGCCGACAAGCTCGCCGATGAAGGCCTGGCTTTCCTCAAGGAGTCGGGCATCGACTTCGAGGTCAGGGTCGGCTTGAGCCAGGAAGATCTGGCGGCGGCCATCGGCGGATACGACGCCCTCATCGTCCGTTCCGGCGCGCAGGTGACGGGCAAGGTCCTGGAGAATCCGGGGCAGCTCAAGGCGATCGCGCGGGCGGGCGTCGGGGTGGACAACATTGACCTGGAGGCATCGACCGCCCGGGGGATTCTGGTGCTCAATACCGCGGAGGCCTCTACGCTTTCGACCGCGGAGCACGCCTTGGCGCTGATGATGAGCCTGGCGCGAAAAATTCCCCAGGCGCACGCGCACGTCAAGAGCGGGCAGTGGAAGCGGATGCAGTACCAGGGGACGCAACTGGCCGGCAAGACCCTGGGGATCGTGGGGTTGGGACGAATTGGCCGCACCGTCGCCACCCGCGCGCTGGCGATGGAGATGAACATCCTCGGCTTCGATCCCTACTTTTCCGCGCCGACCGCTCTGGACGGCAAAGTAAAGCTGGTGCGCGATTTCGACGAGTTCCTTTCGCAGATCGACGTCATCACCTTCCACGTTCCCGGCGGCGAGCAGACGCGCCACCTCCTGAACCGCGATCGCCTGTTCAACAAGTGCCGTCCGAATCTCCTCGTGATCAACGACGCCCGCGGCGAGGTTGTCGATGAATTCGCGCTGGCCGACGCCCTGAAGGAGAAGAAGATCGGCGGCGCGGGAATCGACGTGTACCAGGTCGAGCCCCCGCCGAAGGACCACCCGCTGTTCGGATTGGAGAACGTGGTACTCACCCCTCACCTCGGGGCCAGCACCGACGAGGCGCAAACCGCGGTCAGCGTCGACGCCTGCAAGGCCGTCGTCGCTTACCTGAAGAGCGGGGAGATCCGCGGCGCGGTGAACGCCGGGGGGATCAAGCTCGATCTGCCGCCCGACGAGCGGCCCTTTGCCGCGCTGGCGCAGCGGATGGGCGCGCTTCTCGCGGGGCTCTGTGAAAGCGGCTACAGCGCGATTTCGCTGCGCGTGCACGGCCCGCGAACGCAGAAGCTGTCAAACACGCTGCTGCGGCTGGCGACGGTCGAACTGCTGCGGCCCCACCTCGACACCCCGGTGAATGTGATCAACGTGGAGCACCACGCCCGCAGCCGCGGCATCGAGCTGATTCAGATCACCGAGCCGCTGCCTCCCGCGGGCCTCGCCGGAGACGTGATGGAAATCCGCGCCAATGGCCCCGACGGGGGCGAGTGCCACCGCGTGCTGGGAACCGTCTACGCCGACGGATTGCCGCGCGTGGTCCGCATCGACGGCTATTCCATGGACATGATCCCCGAAGGCAACATGGTGCTGATCATCAACCACGACCAGCCCGGCGTGATCGGCATCGTCGGCACGAGCTTTGGCGATGCGCAGGTGAACATTGCCGACATGGTCATCAGCCGCGACATCGGGCCCGATGGACACGCTACCGCGCTGATGGTCATCAAGACCGACAGCGAACCGCCCGCTGCGCTGCTGAACCGCCTGCGGGCCCGGCCGCACATCATCCGCGTCAAATCGCTCGTGCTGCCGCCACGAAACGTGTAACTTTCCCGACGTTGCCGCGGGATGTGTTGCAGTAAGATCCCGTTGTTTGAAAAGGACCGGAGCGAGCATGACGACCCGGAATGCGACCGATGCCTTTCTTCATATCGACGCAACGCAGCAGGACTGCATTACCGATCCGCAGGCGCAGTTCTTCCGCGACAACGGGCTGCTGGTGATCCGCAAGGTGCTGCACGGCGCCGAGTTGAAGGCGCTGCAGGAGCAGACGCTCCCCTTCGTGCAGCGGGCGATGCGCGAGCGCGTGGACGACCCCGACTACTTCTACCGCAAGCATGAACCGACGGGGCAGGAGACTCCCTTCCGGGTGGAATACATCATCGACAAGACCACCGCGGGCAAGGCCCTGCTGGGGCATCCGTTCATCCTGCGATCGGTGGAGAAACTGCAGGGCCGCAACTTCATCCCCACCTGGGACAGCATGGTCTTCAAGAGCGCGGGCGCCGGCGCGATCGTCCCATGGCATCGCGACGGAGGCACCGACGGCGACCTCGCCACGCAGGGACCTCCGATCTTCAACGTCGACTTCTATCTCGACGAAGCGGACCTGAGCAACTGTCTTTGGGGGATCCTCGGCTCCAACCGCTGGTCCACGCAAAAGGCGAGCGAAACGATCGCCCGCCTGAGCGAGGGGGAGTTCAAGACCGACGAGAACACCGTTCCCATCCTGATGCAGCCGGGCGACGTGATCTTTCACAATGTGCTCGCGCTGCACGGCTCCCCCGCCGCCCAGTCCCGGCTGAGGCGCGTGATCTACCTGGAATTCCGTCCGGGTGAAGTCGAGCGCGACAAGGGGCCGCACACGCCGGAATACATCCCGGTGAAGCAGAAGCAACTGCTGGCGTGCCTGCGCGACCGGGCAGCGGCGCCTTACGCCGCAGGCGAAGCACCGTTCGTTTACAACCCAGGTTCCCAGTTCGCGCCACCGGCGCTCAAGGCCGAAGAGAAACTCGCGAGCTACCGATACCCACACGAGAAGTACTGGCGCGGCACGTGGGGCTAAGATCGCCGGAGATTTCGCGCCTGCACGGAAAACCCTACCTTCGAGATTCTTCCAATCTGCTTTTCTTTTAGTATTTACGCCGCGAATAAGCCAACGCCGGAAGCCTTCCAAACCCCACCTGACTGGCCGTATCAAACGAGAATTTCGCACGTTCCCGAGACTTGCCAGGCGGCGGTATAAGCAAAAATACGGTGGTTTAAGGGCTTCACACCCCCGGTTCAGTTGTCGGCAATTTGATGGGTCGGCTCCCATCGGGAGCAACCGTTTCGGCCTGTGGCAAGCGGACACGTCTTAGAGCTGGGAGAAAATGATGTGGCGTTCGAGCAAAATCGCAATCGCTGCCGGCGCGCTCGCTTTGGGCGCTCAAGCCGCGTTCGGTGAAGTCATTTACGATGTGCCGACGGACCCCACCTCGAATGACCTCGACAACATCAAACAGCAGGGCGGAAACGCCCAGGCCTACTATGGCGACGATGTGAAACTGGCCGGCGGCCCGCGGCTGCTTCAGAAGATCACGATTCACTTCGGCTTTTACACTTACGATGCAGACCTTACCTATACGCCGAGTTTCGAGGCGGACGTGTGGAACGTTGATGGTAATGGAATTCCACTGGATTCCAATTCGAGCGACTCTCTTTCATACACGCCGATTGCCCAGGCCTTCCGCACCGACGTCACGTTCACTGGCAGCGCCTACAACAATGGAGGCGTTGCCCGCGACACCCAGCAGAACGTCACCTTCGACTTCTCGGCAGCGAACCTGGTCCTGCCGGACCATTTCGCGTTTGGCTATCGCGACAACAAGATCGAAGGAAACTATTTTCCCGGCTACGGGACGTCGATGTTCATCTCCGATAACGGCATCGCTCAGGGTTTGCCCGGCAGCAGCAGCACCGACGGGTACCTCTCGGCCTATACCAACACCGTGGAAAACACGACCTTCAGCTTCAACGCCAATGACTACAACCTCGAGGCGAAGATCGAGGCCATCCAGGTTCCGGAGCCGGCCACGGCGGGAATCCTGACGATCGGCGCCCTCAGCTCGTTGCGCCGACGCAGGAAATGAGCCAGCCATCAGCGACAAAAGAATCACCGGGTGACCACGGCCGCCCGGTTCATTTTGCGCTTCTCATGCCACGAGCAGGAGGAGCAGCGTGATCATCACGCCGTTGTTGGTCGCATGTGCGACCATCGGCGCGATGATCGAGCCGCGCCATTCGCGCAGGGCCGCGAAGGCGAAGCCGATGCTGGCGATCGTCGGGATTCCCAGCCATCCTTGGGGGTGGATGAGGGCAAAGATCAGCCCCACGATCAGCGCCGAGGCGATCCAGCCCATCCGCTGGCGCAGGTGAGAATAGAGAGCGCCTCGGAACATCGTCTCTTCGATGAGCGGGGCCCACACGCAGCCGATCAGGTAAAGGCCGATGGTGTGCCACACGTCGCGCCCGACGAGGCCAACGATCGGGTGGCTCGTGGTCTGCCCCGTCACCTGCGTCAGCACCGCCGTAATGATGAGAGTCAGCACGAGCAACGGCAGGGCCGCCAGGTATCCCAGTATTCCGGCCGCTGCCTCGCGCCAGAATCCGCGCCCCATGTGCCAGCCGAGAGCGTGGCGGAGTTCCTGCACGCTTCCGCCGCGAAGGACCGGCCAAAGCAGCGGCAATGGCATGACGGCGGCGACCGCGATCGCTGTAATGAGCAAATCCGCTTGCCGCAGCGCGCGCATGGCGAACGAGACCGCGAGGTAGACCAGCAGAAAGACCGCGAACGCCTCGATGTAACGGCTGCGCCATGGGCGCAGAGGCACATAAGCCGGCCGCAACTGCCCGCTGATCCAAAACACCAGCGCAAGGGCCGCCAGTGTGGTTCCAACGAGCAGCCCGACGACCGCGGCGATGAGGGACGACACGAGCACGATCACCGTTCGCCGCGCAGCACGAAGCACTTCGCGGCGTGCCGGGTCGGCATCCGGCCGGCCATAGCTGAGCGCGAGTTGGCCGTACCAACCGTGCCGCTGCACGAGGCGATGGCGCGCCTCGGCCGACAGCGCGTTTGCGCCTTTGGAGTGTTGATATCCTTCAGGCGGACGTCGAGTGATTCCATGTGTTGGTCGTGCTGGTCGAGTGCGTGGGAAAGGCTACGCTTCACGTGCTGGTCGAGTGCCTCAGATTTCGTACCGGTGATGATGATGTCGAAGCGCATGGAAAGTCCTTTCGTACAGCGGCGTCGGTGCTGCATACCTGGCAGAACTTTCACTGCGGTATCGAACAGTAGTCGGGGTGGCGCGGGAGTTTCGACGGGTGAAAAATTCGCACGAGTTTCTAACCGGGCTCCACACCATCGAAGAACTCGACGAGTCCAGTCTCCAGCGAATACTCAGCACCAACCACCAGGAGGCCGTCATTCCGGATCAGTTGCTCCAGAACCTCAGAACCGTGTCTTAGATGGTCCGCCGAATGGCCGACGTTGTCCCGAACAGCATGCCCCACGAGCGCATCCAAGTCGTGCCTGAGCTCGGTCTTCAGCAACCCTTCGACCGAAGGCCGGATGCGGTCAACGATCGAACGCAGGTTACGCGATTGGTTTGCCGCTGGTTGCTGAAGCTCTTCGAGGGTAGCCAGAATGGCCCCACACTGCGAATGCCCGAGCACAACAACCAGCCGGGTGCCGAAGCGCGACGCCGCGAACTCGACGCTGCCGACCTGCGAGGGGGCGACGATGTTTCCGGCAACACGAATGACAAACAGATCGCCCAGGCCCTGGTCGAACACAATCTCAGCAGGCACCCGGGAGTCCGAACAACCGAGCACGATCGCGAAGGGCTGCTGCTGTTTCGCCAAGTCCGCCAGCCGTGAATGGCTCAGGATCGTCTCGCGCCTCCCCATGTTGGACGCGAAGCGACGGTTGCCCTCTCGGAGGCGTTCGAGTGCTTCTCGCCCTGAGATCATCGTGCCTTCATCCTTCCCGGGACAATTAAAGGTGACGCGGGACAATTAAAGGTGACGCGAACCATTATTGTCTTTCCGCTTCCTTTGCAGCTAACTTCCGCCACCCTACCGGCCGCCCGCGCGCACGCAGCGTGTAATCCAAACCCAACATCTTCGCCGTTCGTTTGATCCATGGATCGCTTCCCACCGGCCGATTCCGCGCGATTGCCTCCTTGATCCGCTTCTCATCAGCCTCCGCTTGCGGCTGGTTCACCAACTCCAGC
>JBBRCX010000093.1:0-18175 GCA_038204465.1 Tepidisphaerales bacterium
GGCCCGTTCTCGCTACGCTTCGAACGGGCCGACCCCGCGTTTGCTATTTCACCCTCTGAGTCCACGGAATGGAACATACGAGGTCCAATTACTCCTTCGGCTTGGCGCTGTCGACGCCGGTGTTGTACTCGTAATGGAGGATGCGGCCGTTGGGATAAGTCATGCTGGTCAGGCGGCTCTTGGAGTCGTTGCTGTAGGCGTATTGTACCTTTGGCCTGGTGGTGGTGTTGACCGCTTCACGCGGGCGCGGATTGAAACTTTTCCGGGGTCATGGGCGAGACGCCCGTGCTACTTCGCCCGCTTTACGCGGGCGCGGGTTGAAACTTTTCCGGGGCCACGGGCGGGACGCCCGTGCTACGGTTGGCCGCTTCACGCGTACTTTATGTTGGGATCGCGTTTGCGGTTGGGGCGCGAGTGTGAGGCGCGTTTTTAACATCGCGGGGTGGTGAGCGGGTGGGTTGGGGGAGGAAAGCGTTGGGAGGCGGCGGCATTTCGCTGGGGTGTGGATGGGTCGCGGCTGGAGACTGGGTGGAGTCTAATTGGTGATGGCGTGGGTTTGGGATGGTTCAGCGATGGGGCGGCGATGGGGGTGGGATGGGAGCGGGATGGGCGCGGGATGGGAGCGGCATGGGTTTTGGAGGTGGAATCGCGGGTGGAACGGGTTTGAGATGGGTTCAGACGTGGGGGAAACGCTGGGTGGGGGGTTCGGCGAGGGCGGATTGGGCGTAGGGACGGCGGACGTTGGTGATCGGCTTCGCCTTCCTGGAGCGGGCGGCTTTGACGATGTCGGGCAGGGGCGGGAATTGGGTCACCTGTTCCGGAACCTCGCAGCAGAAGCGCTGCCAGGGGATCCACTTTCGCATGACGAAACGGTTGTGCGTGAGGTCGCGGAAGCGGCTCTGCTGGGTGATCGAGGTATCGTAGGCGGCGGTGTCGGGGCCGGCGTGACGGCAGGTGGCGCGGGGGAACGGCGCGTGGTCGGTGAGGACTCGGCGCATGTGATCGTAGCCGCGACCCCAGTTCTCGTGGCAAAGCTCGGCGAGGCGCGTGAAGCGGACGGCGGCGTCGGCGGCGTATTGCATGTCTTCGCTGCCGAGCGGCTTGCCGAGGCGCTCGAGATATTCCAGCCGGTTCGAGCGGAGGTAGGCGTTCATCTCGGGGCTCTCGAAATGTCCCTCGGTGCACCAGAGCGCGTGGTCCTTGAGACGGCGGAAGCCGACGCGGCGGAAGCTTTTTTCAATGACCACGCCATCGCCGGACGTGTCGGCCCAGATTTGTGAAGCGCGTCCCCAGGCGTAGAGCGTGTAGCGGGAGTAGAGGTCGACGAGATGCGCGACGTTCTTGGCGAAGCGCAGGAGTGGGAAGTGGAGGATGGGCCAGGTGTCTTCGATCGGCTCGTCGAGCCAGGTGCTGCAGGAGTTGCCGCAGCACATCGCGAGGCCCATTTCGTTCATGACGCCGCAGTGCTGGATGTAGCCGGTCCGGGGGCGGTCGACCTCGATGCGCGTCTGGTTCTTCACGACCGATTTCAGTCCGCGATAGGGAGGAGGCGACCGGTGGCGATAGCCGCGCGGGCGCGGAACGTTGGCGCTGCTCTCGACGTTGTGGGCGCCGAGGACACCGTCGGGGCCGACGAGCAGCACGCCGGAGCAATGCCCCGGTTCGACGGTTGGGTTGAGAGGGTGGTACCAGTTATCGATCCATTCGCGATACTTCAGGTAATCGAAGAGCGCGGATTCGGACAGCGAACACTCGGCGCCTTTGGCGAAGCCGCGGAGGTAATCGAGGCGCTCGCCATAGAGATCTTCCAACTCGGGGAAGCGCGAGTAGTCGAGGGGGGTCTGGAGGCGCTGCATGATCTGCCGCGAGAGGGCCTGGCGGCTCATCGCGCCGAGCGTGTCGCGGACATAAGCGCCTTCGAGCAGCGCGCGGATCTCGTCCTGGACGGCCTGGCGATCGAGGTCCCTGGCAACGGCGACGCCGTCCTCGAAGGGGATGATGGGAACGATTTTGAGGGTGAAAGCCATGGGGGTTCCAGGCGTCGATCATCGCGTGGTCGGAGTGATGGTTTGGAACAGACCGCGCGGGGGCGACATGCGTGAGAGGACGTACGACATCATTTCAGGAGAATACCGCTGCGAACGGGTTGTGTTCAACGGCGATCGGGAATGCAGGTAAGTGATTGGGCACCGCAACTTTGCGGTACGATCCCGGTAGAGTGCCCGGCGCCTTTGTCGAAAGAGCCTTATCTTGGCGGTGGATGGCCCGCTGTGGGGCAATAAACCGCTGCCGCGGGCGTTAAAACAATGACGGCCGAAGCGAACCTCAGCACCGATGTCACGACCGCGCGCGGGGAGGAACCCGGCGACGTGAGCGATGAGGCCTTGGTCGCGCGGCTCAAGGGAGGCGACATCGACGCCGGCGAGGTGCTGGCCCGACGCTACTTCGAGCCATTGATGAGATATCTGCAGCGGCTCGCGGGGCAACAGACCGCGGAAGAGCTGCACCAGCAGACGTGGGTGAGCGTATTGGATCATCTGGGGAAGTTCGAGGCGGCGGCGGCAGCGGGGGGCTTCAAGGCGTGGCTGTTTCGGATCGCGACGAACAAGGCGAACGACCATTGGCGATCGCGCAGCCGGGAGAGAACCGCGAAGGAGGGGCTGAAGCTGGTGAAGGAGGAGCCGCTTTCGGATGCGAGTTTTCGGCTGGAGGGAGCGGAGGAGGAGCAGAAGCTGAAGCGGGCGATGGAGCGCCTGCCGGAGAACCAGCGGCAGATATTGATGCTGCGGTACTACAGCGACCTGAAGTTTGTGGAGATCGCGCAGGTGCTGGGATGCCCGCTGAACACCGCGCTGGGCCGCGTGCATAAGGCGCTGATAAAATTGCGACAGATGATGGACGAGTGACGAGTGACGAGACGGAAGCAAGAGTGGCAAGCCAGCTCCAGCAACTCGAGAACAACGAAGCGATCCTGCTGATGTACCTGGCGGGCGAACTGTCGGGGGAGGACCGCGCGGAGGTCGAGCAGTTGCTGGCTTCCGATGCGGGCTTGCGGGAGGAGGCGGCGCGGCTGAGCGACGTGCAGGGGAAGGTGTCGCAGTGGCTGGCGCACAGCGATGGCTCGCTGCCGCTGGTGGTTTCGGAAGCGGTCGCGGTGAGGAATGTGCTGCGGGCGGCGCGGGAGTGGAAGCTGCGCGGGATGCCGGCGGCGCGAGAGCCGGTCAAGTCGAAGCTGCTGTTTCCCTGGTGGGCATATCCATCGTCAGCGGCGGCCGCGATCCTGCTTTGCTTCCTTGTGTGGTGGGGTGCGCAGCCCGACCGTAATGGGCCGTACCTTGCGGTCGATACTCCTCCTCGCGTGGTCGACGATCGCCTGACACCCGATGAGATGGCCGATCGGCTGCAGGCTTCGATCGATTTGCTCGACGTCGCGGACGGCGAGCCATTGGCGGTGTCGCAGAGCGGCGAAGATTTGTGGTCTTCCTTCGCCGTGGCCGAATCCGAAGTGACAGGACAAGATGAAATACGCTAGGGCGCTTGCCCTTTCCTTTTGCCTGATCTCGGCGATAGCCGCTGCGCAGACCACCGGTGACTCGCCCTCCGAGGAGGGCGGCCCAGGGATGATGCGCCGCGGGGGCGGTATGCGCGAGTGGCGCTTCGGGCACCGTCCCATGAACGACCCGGAGCCGACTGATGAACAGTGGAACGAGGCCGCCGAGTTCATGAAGAACAAGTCGCCCAAGCGCTGGGAAGCATTCGCGGCGATGCCGGAGGACCGGCGGGACATGCTTCGAAGGATGATCTACCGGCGTTATGAGGGCCTGCGATCGCTGGAGAAGAGCGACGCGGAGATGTATCAATTGAAGATGCAGCAGATGCAGGTGGACGACGAGTTGTTCGGGCTGGCAGCCGCGTTGCGGAACGCCGACGATCAGGAGGGGGTGGCCGAGAAGCTCAACAAGCGCGTCGCGGACAAGGTCGATCTGGAACTGAAGGAACGTGAGCTTCGATTGAAGTCAATGCAGAAGGCGCTGGACGACGACCGTTCGCACAAGGACGAGTTGATCAAGAAGCGGCTCGAGCAAGTCCGCAGCGGGCGATTCCTGAAGGGGCCGCACTTCGGACATCCACCTGCCACGCAGAGCACGACCGGCGAGTCGGACTGACGTCTTGATTGACGGCCGTGTCCGGCCGCAGAGCGCAAACAAAAACAGGGTCGCCCCCTCCGAGGCGACCCTTGCGCATCCATGCGAAACTCTTCTGATTAATTAGTAGACGACGGCCATCGCGTCCTCGACGGCTTCGATCACCTGCCGCACATGGAAGGGCTTGCGAAGGAACCCGTCGAACCCGCCGGCGAGCAGCCCCGTGGCTTCCTGGTCGGAGAGCTTGCCGCTCATGGCGATGACCTTGGTGAGCTGCAGGTCGGAGCTCTTCTTGACCTGGCGCGCGACTTCGGGCGCGTCGATGTCGGACAGGTGCATGTCGAGCAGGATGACGTGGGGGCGGAACTTTTCGGCGGTGACGCCGGCGGCGAACCCGCCCTTGGCGACTTCCACCTCGTACTTCGCCTCGTCCTCGAGAATCTTCTCGAGAACTTCGACGATGTCCTGCTCGTCATCGACGATCAGCACACGCGTGCACCCGGTCATGAGCCCATTGAGCGGCATGCCATGCTGCTTCATGAAGCGGATGAGCTGGTTCAACGGAATGCGCCGGTCCTTGCTGCCGGGGATCCGGTAGCCATGCAGGGCGCCCGAATCGAACCATTTGCTGACGGTGCGCGGCGCGACGCTACAGATCTTCGCGACTTCCCCGGTCGTCAAAACGTCCTTCACCTTGGTGGCACTCATTGCATTTTCTCCTGTGGGCTATTCGGCGACCTGGCACCGAATGGCGCCTCCTCCGGTCGCTTGATTCACCCTGGGAACGGCCGGCGAATTGCCGTTCGACACTGTCTATATCGACTGGCCGCCTGGAAGCTTTAGAACGCATGCGCAGTTTTTGCCGCACGGGCGGGAATGCTGAAAAATCAGTCGTTATCAGATGATTCGGCAGGTAAAGGCAGCCCGATTTCACGTCCGCTAACCGGCGCCGCAGCGGCAGCAGGCGATTGGATCGCCGTTGGATTTTGCCGCTTGCGTCATTAGTGTAGCGGTCCTCGATTTCCCGGAGCATTCAGCATGAACCGTCCGCGCAGCACTGTCGTCACTGAAGGTAATCAACGGGCCCCGCAACGGGCGTTCTTTCGTTCGATGGGCCTGACCGACGAGGACATTCATAAGCCGTGGGTCGGCGTGGCCAGCACGTGGAACGAGGCGACGCCGTGCAACCTCACGCTCGACCGGCAGGCCAAGGCGGCTAAGGAAGGCGTGAAGGCGGCCGGGGGCACGCCGCGCGAGTTCGTCACCATCGCGGTGAGCGATGGAATCGCGATGGGTCACGAAGGGATGAAGGCGTCGCTGGTGAGCCGGGAAATCATCGCCGACTCGATCGAGTTGATGATGCACGCGCACGGCTACGATGCGCTGGTGGGCCTGGCCGGGTGCGACAAGAGCCTGCCGGGAACGCTGATGGCGATGGCCCGCCTGGATCTGCCCTCGATCTTCCTGTACGGCGGCACCATTCTCCCGGGAAAGTTCAAGGGCCGCGACGTCACCATCCAGGACGTGTATGAAGCGGTTGGCGCCAATTCCGCCGGCAAGATGAGCGATGCGGACCTTTATGAGATGGAGTGCAACGCGTGTCCATCGGCGGGATCGTGCGGCGGACAGTTCACGGCGAACACGATGGCGTGTGTCGCTGAAGCGATCGGGATGGCGCTGCCCGGGAGCGGCTCGCCTCCCGCAGTCGACACGCAGCGCGACGCCTACGCGGTCGAGTGCGGCAAACAGGTGATGACGCTGCTGGAGAAGGACGTGCGGCCGCTGCAGATCATGACGCGCGAGGCATTTGAGAACGCGATCGCGATCGTCGCCGCCACCGGGGGGTCGACCAACGCGGCGCTGCATCTGCCGGCGCTGGCGCACGAATGCGGAGTGAAGCTGTCATTGGATGACATCGACCGCATCAGCCGCCGCACCCCGATCATCGCGGACCTGAAGCCCTTTGGACGTTACACGGCGCTGGATGTGTTCAACGCGGGCGGCATCCCGGCGATCATGAAGTCGCTGCTCGACGAAAAGCTGCTGCACGCCGATTGCCTTACCTGCACCGGCAAAACGATTCGCGAAAATCTGGCCGGCGTGAAGCTGCGGGAAGATCAGAACGTGATCGTGCCGGTGAGCCGGGCGTTCGAGAAAACGGGCGGCCTGCACATCCTGCGGGGGAACCTTTCGCCCGACGGTTGCGTGATCAAGACGGCGGGGGTGAAGAAGCTGCAGCACCGCGGGCCCGCGCGCATCTTCAACAGCGAGGAGGAGTGCATGGCCGCGGTGCAGTCCCGGCAGGTGCAGAAGGGCGATTCCGTCATCATCCGCTACGAAGGCCCGCGCGGGGGACCGGGGATGCGCGAGATGCTCGGTGTCACCGCGGCGATCGTCGGACAGGGGCTCGGCTACGACGTCTGCCTGCTCACGGACGGGCGCTTCAGCGGCGCAACGCGCGGCTTGATGGTTGGCCACATCGGGCCGGAAGCTTACGTCGGCGGGCCGATCGGATTGCTCCACGAGGGCGACATGGTCAGCATCGACGCGGAGAAGGGGACGATCAACGCCGAGCTGAGCGAGCAGGAACTGGCCAAGCGAAAGAAAGAGTGGAAGCAGCCGCCACCGCGCTATCCCCGCGGCGCGCTGGCGAAATATGCGAAGATCGTCGGGCCCGCGTGCTACGGAGCAGTGACCCATGCCGGCCGGGAGTGACGCGTGTCATCGAGCGACGAATCCTTAGGTGAAGCGTTCGTCGCCGAGGCGGTACACACGCTGCGCAATGCGCTGGGGAAGATCGAGCACTGTCTGAATCAACTCGGCGATGCTGACGTTCACTGGCGCGCCCGGAGCTCGCAGAACAGCATCAGCAACATCATCCTGCACCTGTGCGGCAATGTGCGGCAGTGGATCGTATCGGGCATCGGCGGTGAGCCCGACAGGCGCGAGCGGGCGAAGGAGTTTTCCGATCGCTCACCGCTGACGCGAGCTGAATTGCTGGAACGGCTGGGTGCAACGGTAGCAGCGGCCTGTGATGTCCTGGCAAAGGTCTCGCCGCGCAAGCTGTTGGAGAAGCGGCGCATCCAGAGCTTCGAGGTGACCGGAGTCAGTGCGCTGATGGATTGTGTCAGCCACTTCGTCGGCCACACGCACCAGATCGTCTATATCACTCGGCTGCGGGTTGGCGATCGCTACCAGTTTCAGTTCGTTCCAAAGGGCGCAGAGCAGGGCGCACCTTGACTGCGTACGCCTTACGTCAAATCAACGGCAACTATGGCGGCAGTACGTTTCTTGCGCGCCGTGTAGACCCTTGAAATGTGGAGGGTGTGTGCCCCGGTGAGATCCCTGTACGCCGAGACTGCCTTGGGGCAGAGAGTGCAGACAGAAAGCGTCACCCCGCAAAATAGACCTTAATATAAGAGTAGATCAGCGAGACCACGCCCACGATCACGCTGGCCCAGAGAGTGATCTTGAGGATGCGGATTCGGTTGGCGATTTCCTTGTCGCGCCACTCCGCGAGCCGCCGGTCGATCTCGTCGAGCTTGCGGTCGATGCGGGCTTCGATCTCGTCGAGCTTCTGGTTGACGTAGCTGTCGGCGGTCTTCTTGAGCCGGTTGGTGATGCCGCCGATCAGTCCTGACTCCTCGATGTCACTCTTGAGGCTCTGGGGACGCGGCGTCACGCCGCCCGGCGGGGGAAGGAACTGGTAATCGGCCGGTCCTTCTTCGCCCACCATTTTGGCGACGACCGAAGCGATGGCGGCACGGCGCCGGCGGTTCAGGCGGGTGAAGAAGCCTTCCTGCCGCTTGAGCTTGCGGACGAGAACGGGCACCGGCTCGTCGTCGCGCGCGTCGGCCCCGCGTAGTCGAGCCAGAGTCACCAGGCCGCGCTGCGACAGGCCGTGGAATCGCATGGATGTGATCCGGGCGATTTCCTGGGCGATCTGATCGTTGGTGGCATTGGCGGTGACGGGCCGGCGGCCCCAGCGGATGACGTCCATCATCGCTTCGCGATCGAGCGAGGCGATCATACGGCGTCGATCGTGAATGGCGGCGACGAGGTGCTGTCGGCTCTTGTAGCGCGTGGGATCGAGGCCGTACTCCTCCGCCAGATGCTCCAGCTCGTCCTTGGGCAACTCTGAGAGCTGGCGCGGGGGCACGCTGGCGGGCGCAAGGGTCGCCGGTCCGGCAAGCGCGGGCTGCGCCGAGGACCCCGGGAGCATCTTCATGTCTGCGCGATCAGTCATGGGGCTCGACCATTGCCCGCCTGCGCGTGCGGCGCGGCGGCGCCGGCGATGCGGGACGCCTTCAGCTTGTTGTCGATGTCATAGATCTTACCGTGGGCGTGCCAGAGGATGAGGAAAACCACGCACAGCAGCCCGCAGATGATGACGTCGCCCCAGAAGGCGCGGAAGCGCAGCCGCAGCCCGTGCACGATCAGGTAGCGCCGCAGCAGGCTTGCGTACTTGTCACCGCCGGCCAGGTAAACATACCAGCCCAACAGTGATTGCAGCGTCACCACGGTTGCGTAGATCGTGACAATGATCGCCAGCACGTAGCGGAAGAAGTTGAAGAGATCATCGAACATGGAGCCGATGTCGGCGGCTTTCGCGGCGGCGAGCCTGCGGGCGCCATCGCTCATTCTTCCGGTTCTTCATGGTCTTGGGTCTTGCCGCCGAACAGGAGGCTTCCGATCCGCACCATCGTGGAGCCTTCGGCGATGGCGAGCTCGAAGTCATCGCTCATGCCCATGCTGATGTGGCGAAGTGAGCCGCCGCCAATCTTGTGCCACTTCATCTCTTCAAAGATTTCACGGGTGCGCGCGAAAACCTGGCGGGCCTTTGCCTCCGGTGCGTCCAACAGGCCCATCGACATGAGGCCTAAGAGCTGAAGGTTGGGCATCGAATCAATCTGCTCGGCCAGATGGACCGCCGCGCCCACGGCGACGCCGAACTTGCTGGTTTCCTCGCTGGCATTTATCTGCATCAGGAGCGGGATTTTTCGACCGGCTTTAGCTGCTTGTACATCCAGCTCTTCGGCGAGCCGGAGGCTGTCGACGCTGTGAATGAGACTAACCAGCGGCAGGATCGGCTTGATCTTGTTGCGCTGCAGGTGGCCTATCATGTGCCAGCGCAGCTTATCCGGCACGAGGGCATCCCCATGGGCAATGCGGCGCTGAAGAAGTTCGTTCACCTGTGCGGCCCGCTGGGCTAGTACCTGCACCCGGCTCTCCCCGACGTCGGCCACTCCCAGCTGAAGGATTTCCCGCACTTGTTCCGGTGCGGCGGACTTGGTGACGGCGATCAGGGTGATTTCGCTGGCGTCGCGGTTCGCCTTGCCGGCAGCGGCAGCGATGCGGTCACGAACTTCATCCAACTTCTCGGCAAGCGACGAACGTTTGGCCACGGGCTCCTTCCGACGAAGGTCAAACAAGGGCGAGCATTATACGGAGGGAGCATCGAAAGCGAAGGGAGCGGTCCGTTGCCGGCATCGGTCCGAAACGCACACGGGCGTTCCGCGCTAAGCCTTTGATGAATCAAAGGATGTGGCGAGTGAGCGTCGCGCACTCTTGAATTCCTACTTCCCTATATGGAATAGGGAATTCGGCTTGAAAGTGACGGCGGACTCCCTATACTCGCTTTGCTTCGGAGCAGCCATGAATTTCGACCCGGCGATGGCCAAGAACGAGCACGTCAAGCACGCAAAAGATGGCTTGGACGTGTGGGATGACATCTTTCGATATGCCCGCGAAGGCTTCGCGGCTATCGCCGAGGAAGACTTCGCCCGGATGCGCTGGTTCGGGATCTATCAGCAGAAGCCGAATGTCGGCCATTTCATGTGGCGAATCAAGCTGCCGGGTGGCAGGGTGACGCCAGCACAGTGCCGTGAGATCGGGGCGCTGACCAATCAATATGCCAGGGGGTTCTGCGACATCACGACGCGGCAGGACATCCAACTGCACTGGCTCAGCATCGAAGACTTCCCCGATGCGCTGGAGCGCATCTACAACAAGGTTGGCCTCTACACCGATTTCGCGTGCGGCGATACGCCGCGAAACATCACCTCCTGCCCGCTCGATGGGGTGGTGAAGAACCAGATCGTGCCGCTGGGCGGGCTGGTGCAGGAGCTTTCCAACATGTTCCGCGCGGGCGGCAAGGAATTCTCGAACCTTCCGCGCAAATTCAAGGCGAGCGTGTCGGCCTGCCCGCTGCACTGCCACCAGCCGCAGATCAACGACGTCAGCACCTTCGGCGTGATTCGCAACCGCGACGGGCGCGAGCAGCGCGGCCTGGGCGTCATGGTTGGCGGCGGGCTCTCGTCCACGCCGCATTACGCGGAAGGACTGCGGGTCTTCATCCCCGAGGAGAAACTGGCGCAGCAATTGCCCGACGTTCTGCGCCACGTCTGCCATATCTTCCGCGACGCCGACTCGCTGCGCTACAAGCGCAACCGCGCGCGGCTGAAGTTCCTCGTGGCCGACAAAGGCTGGCGGTGGTTTCGGGACGAGCTGGAATCGCGGCTGGGCTACTCGCTGGAGCACGATGACGTGATCGTGAATCCCCGCGGCGCACTACATACCGACCACATGGGCATAGGCGAGCAGAGCGATGGGCTGTATTTCGTCGGGGTGCCGATCGCCCGCGGGCGCTGGACTGGCGATCAGATGATCGCCGTCGCTGAGCTGGTCGAGCGTTTTGCGGCGCCCGGGAAGGCCCAGGTCCGCCTCTCCCAGAAGCAGAACATCCTGCTGCCCAACGTGCCGCGGCAGAACGTGGATGCGCTGTCGCGCGAGCTTGAACAGGCCGGGCTGAAGCCCGAAGCGCCGCGCTGGCGCGAATCGCTCATCGCCTGCACCGGCACGGAGTTTTGCAACCTCGCCGTCGCCGAAACCAAGGAGCGCGCGAACCGCATTCTTCGCTACCTGGAAGACGAGGTGGATCTCGACACGCCGATCATGGTCTCGGTGACCGGCTGCCCGAATGCCTGCGCCCAATACCAGATCTGCGACATCGGCCTGACCGGCATCCCGCTGCCGCTCGACGACAAGCTGAAATCACAGGGCGCCGAGCCGCGGCTGGACGATCCGAAGAAGACGGACGGCTTCAACGTGCTGGTGGGCGGGTGCCTGGGCGAGAACCCTGAGTTTGGCCAGGAACTGGTCCGCAAAGTCCCCGCGTTCCTCGTGCAGCGGGTGATTCAGGCGCTGGTGGAGAATTACAAGGCGAACCGCATCGAGGACACGGAAGGCGAGGTCGAAACTTTCCGCGACTTCATCGCCCGCAACGAAGTGGACCAACTCCGAAAATGGTCGCAGATCCCCGAGTGGACCGCGCCGCCCATCAAGCAGAAAGTCCAACCCGCGCAAACGGCCTAGGGAACGAAGGCCCAGAGCGCAAGCCGCCCTTATTCATGAATCGCGGCTTCTCAAAATAGAAAATCGCAATCGCAAATCCAAAATCGAAAACCACCTCACTCCGTGCCGTCCTCCGCATCTTCCTGAACCGCCGCCGCGGCGGCGACTTTCTTTCTGGCGGGGGGACGGCGCTTGGCGCCTTGAGCGCGCTGGATGGACCTCCAGAAGTTCTGCTCGCCGAGGTCCGTGCGGGCTGCCTTGTTGAACTCGGCGCGGGCGGAGTTGAACTCATCGCCATAGGGGAGGATCTTGCCGCCGATCAGGTGGCGCGAGAGTACCGCTCTAAGTTGCTTCAGCTGATCTTCATTGAGCGGACTCGCCACCACTTCGCGGGCGGCATTGCTGCTGCTGCGGACGTATTTGATCATCGCCGCAAAAATCTGCTCGGGACTTGCATTCTTGAAGGTGCGGTCCTGGAACCCCTGGCAGATCTGTTCAAACTCCACCGTGTAGGGCAGTTCGTCGCGGGCCACGCCGGCTGAATCGTAGAGTTCCTGCAGGTGTTCCTGGTCAATCGAGTTCAATTTCAACGGCGTCAACATGGCGACTCCTGTTCGTGCGGTCCATTAAACATTGTAAAGGCACCGGGTGCCAAGTGCCAATGTCGTGCGCGGTCGGCGCCCAGGTTCAATCGCCGCTGCGGCATTTGACGGAACCGGCGGGCGCGCGAAGGATGGGTCGATGTGGTTCCTACGCCCCCCGGGAGGGCGCGATTGGAGCGCGGCCGAACGGCATCTGCGCCGCGCGGATCCGGTGCTGCGCTCGATTATCCGCCGGGTTGGGCCCTGCACGCTCGAGCGGCGGCGCGATTACTTCGTGGTGTTGTGCAAGGCGATTTACGCGCAACAACTCTCGACGACGGTCGCCACCGTGCTGTTTGCCCGGTTTCGCGACGAGTTCCCCGGCCGCCGGCCAACGCCGGCGCGGGTCCTGTCGCTCCTGAACGGGGACGAAAAAGTGCAGCGGCGCTGCGGCCTGTCGCGACAGAAGGCCGTGTACCTGAAGGACCTGGCCCGGCATTTCGTTGACGGCGAGATTCCCACCCGGCGGCTGGCAACGATGGACGATCAAGCGATCATCGATTCGCTGGTGCGGGTGAAGGGAATTGGCCGGTGGACCGCGGAGATGTTCCTGATCTTCGTGCTGAACCGCCCCGACGTTTTCCCCGTCGACGACCTTGGCCTCCGTGAAGCGGTGCGTGAAGCGTACGGGCTGCCGGAGCGACCCAGCGCCGCGGAACTGACTGAGCGCGGCGAGCTGTGGCGGCCGTACCGGACCATCGCAACGTGGTATCTGTGGCGCCGAGCGAGCAAGGCAGCGACGGCGCGCAAGCCGGCCGCAAGCACTAATCGGGAATGAGTGTTCGCGCGAGTCCGCGCAGCCTGCCCTCTGATGCGGCAAGTGCGACTCCGAAGGTTTCGAAAACGTCATCGAAAAAAAATCGCTGTCACCATTCTGCTGACGGTGATACGCTTCGCGAGCGAGGATGGGTGGAGGGTTCAATCCCTCGTCTGATTTGCGTCCCTTCCGATCAGTTTCACCTATGACGACGCCGGGCACGTGATCGATACGGACCGTTCCGGTTCGTTCCGAACCGGCGTCGACGGCGCCAAGCCGGGGTTCATCATGCCGGCCAACCCGACGCTCGGCTTCGTGAGGCGAGAGGAGTTTGATTCCGGCACGTTGAATTCTCGGATGATGGCGGGTTAGATGCGGCTACAAGCGCGGAGATTGTAGGATTTGAGGCGGCTGCCGCCAAGGGTTGAGGATTTGAGCCAATAAAACTCGGTGGAAAGCATGACCCTTGCACCTTGCTCCTGCCTCGGCCGAAAGATTCCCCTGTGGATGAAACGAAACATACGTCGGCGCTGTGGATTTGGATGTGTGATGTGCGGCCTCCCTATTTTTGAATACCATCACATGACTCCGTGGCATAAAGCCCGGAAGCACGTCGAGTCGGACATTACGCTGCTCTGTGACAACGACCACCGGCGTGCGGGGGCTGGTTTACTGCCTGAGCAACAGGTTCATGCCGCGAACGCAAAGCCGAACAATGTTTCGGGCGGCATGACTGGGACCGAACGGCTTTACTTCAGTGGACCTGCCGTCCTCGTGCACTTCGCGACCGTTGCAATATCAAGTTCGAATGAAGCTGCGATCAATGAGCAGGTTCTCCTGACGATTTGTGGACTGCCCATAATCTCATGCAAGTTTGACAACGGTAATCTTCTGATTACCGCCACGTTTTACGACGAGAACAACCGAGTGCTGCTTCAAATACTAGACAATGAGCTTACGTTCGCGGTAGACGCTTGGGACGTGCAATTCGTCAAAAATCGTTTGACTATTTCGGATGCTGCGCGAGTGACTCGCCTTCAATTCGAGTTTGTGCCACCCTCCCAACTGGGGATCATTGAGGCGCGCTTGCAGTACAACGGGATAAAGGTCGCGATCGATTCCAAATGTATTACCGTCACCGGCCCGTACGGCACACACTCTTCCAGCCCCTATCTGAACGTATCCGATTGCGCTTTTCCTGTGCTCGTGGCAATTGGCCCCGTGCTGCCGCATGTAAAGGCTGCTGTGCACCTTCCCATCGGGGCTGAAGGCCGCAGTGATCAGCGACGTGCTGACTCGGGAAAGTAGTTTGAAACTCTGCTTCGATTCTGCCCGTTGGATGGGGCATTGCGCTCGGATTTGTGGCACAAATTGCAGCACGGTGGAATTTCGGATAGACTCGCCCCGTGCGAAGCACCATGAATGTCTCTCTTCCTGGCGATCTCAGACAATGGGTGGATGAGCAGGTCAAGAACGGCGGATACGGCACCGCCAGCGAGTACCTGCGCGACGTGCTCCGGCGAGCACGCGAGCGCGACGCCCGGCGAAAGCTCGATCAGACGCTTGTCGATGCGGTGCGAAGCGGCGCCGAGATCGTGATGGACGATTCAGACTGGGCGGCGATTCGCAAAGCCGCCAAAGCGGCGGTTGCGAAACGCGGGCGCGCAAAACGATGAGGCGCGTGATCCGCCGTACCGCGCAGGTGCGGCACGACATCATTGATATCTACCGCTACGTTCATGCACAGCGTCCTCATGCGGCAGAGAAGGTTTTCGACGCGATCGAGCGTTCCATCCGATCGCTGCTCGACGCGCCGGGCATTGGCCGATACTGGAGTTCGCCCGACCCGCGGCTTGAGGGCCTGCGCGTGACGACGGTGCGTCCATACCGAAACTATCTGATCTTCTTCCGTGTAGTGCCCGATGGGATAGAAGTGTTCCGAGTGGTCCATGGCGCTCGCGAACTGCAGCCGCTCGTGGATGACATTGAATTCGATATCGAGGCGTGTGAGTCGGAGGAGTAGCTCCAGGGCTGGGCTATTTGTTACGAATTGGCAGCCACCGCATTCACACAGAATGTTCCAATGGTGAAGCCTCAGAGCGATACCGGCGTGACCACAATCGAGCGGAAGGGGTTCCTCTGGCTCGAAGCGGACAGGGCTTCGGCGCGCCTGCAGAAGCTGGGTTGGGATACGGAAGCAACCGGGCGGGAAAAGGTCAACCTCCTCAAGTCCCCGGTCGAGCTGCGCCTGAGCGGGAAGGGGCAGGTGGTGACTCCGCAGGTTCGCTTCACGGCGCCGGACCCATGGACCGCGCAGTACGACTTGACGACGGCGGAGGGCGCGCGGCTGGACTGGGTCATCGCCGCTCGCGCTGACGCACTGAGCATGCGCTTGTCGTGGGGAGCGGACATCCAGAGCGGCGTGGACAGAGTGGAGCTGGTCTTCCCGTTCGAGCCGCGGACCGCGGTCACCTCCATCATCAGTAGCAGATGGACGGCGGACGGAAGGTTTCATCTTCCCGCCATCCTGAGCGCTCCGGACCTGGGGCAGATGCTGCTCACCTGCGCCCAGGTCCCGGATCTCACGGGGCGGATCGAGGGAAGCAGGCAGGACCGATGGGTCACGGTGACGCTGGATCTTCCCGTGTCCGCTCGAGGCTCGGCCATCGAGCTTCTCTTTTCTGCGGTGGTGCTGTCGATGCCGGCCGGGTACACCGACGCGCGGCGCTGGATCGCGGCCCGCCGGGGATGGTTCGACTTCATCCAACTAAGCTGCGGCGCCTCCGGGGGAAGCACGGAGGTGATCGGCGTGTGGGCCAACAACGTGCTCAGCGACCCGGTGAGTTGCGTCCTGTACATGCTCGGCGACGCGACTCTCCTGGTTCCGGAACTGGCTCCAGGCGTACCGATGGCGCCGATCCTGCGCCGCTCCGTGGAGTACTGGATCGACCACAAGACCGACCTTGACGGGCTCGTGGCGTACACCGCCGGCGGGATCAATCAGAACGTGATGGACTCCAACCCGGCCGTCCTGATCGGGGCGTGGTGCTACGCGAAAGCCTCCGGCGACAAGGAGTGGATCGAGGGCCGGATCGGCAGCCTGGAGCGCCTCTCGAGGTACATGGAGAGACGCGATGTCGACGGCGACGGTCTGATCGAGTCGAAGCAGAGCGGGAACGACGGCTCCAGGCCTCCCCGCGATCCGGACTGCGCCTGGGACTGCTACTCGAGCGGCCACAAGAACGCTTATGTGAACGTCCTGGCGTACCGGGCATGGCGCGGGATGGCCGATCTCGAGGCACAGCTCGGGCGACGCGCCCAGGAGCTGCGCTTTCACGGCTTGGCCGATCGACTGAAGGGCTCCTTCCGCCGGGCGTTCTTCAACCAAGAGACGGGCTGGCTCGGTTTCTGGCGAAGTCTGGACGGGAAGCTCCACGACCTGCACATGGATGCGCCTACCAGTCTCGCGGTCGACTACGGGGTGATTGGCAAGGACGAAGGCCGGCCGATGCTCGAGCGGTACTGGCAAGCCCTGGAGAACACCGGATTCCGGCGCTTCGACCTGGGCGTTCCCCTGAACCTGCGGCCGGTTCCGCGCCAGGAGATGGAGCACTACACCGAGTTCCAGCAATTCCTGAACGGCGGCTGCGGCGTGAGCAACACTTCCTACTTCCTGAACGCGCTGTACCTCGTGGGGATGACGGAGCAGGCCGACATGATCCTCGAGGCGATGCTGAGCCGGCAGAGCGAAGGCGTCTACCCGAACGGCGGCGGCTTCCAGAACGGGTTCGTCGACCAGATGGGCGGCGGGGCCGAGGTCTACGACTGGAGCGGCAACCCGGCGGGCTACGAAGGCCACCTGGTGTACTGCTGGTCCTTCCTGCATTCCATGCTGCTGAGGGAGCCGGGCCTTCGCGCCAGGTGCCGCGACATGGAATCCAACGATCGCGGGCTTTGATCCGCGAGGAATCCGTCAAGCGTGTTTGAGTTGCTTGAGTGTTAGCGGCGGCTGAAATACGAACCCGCGAAGCGACCTATCGCAAGGAAGCCGATTGCGCGGCAGTCGATCAAAAGGCCAAGGGTAAGTCATGACGGTTGAGGAAATCCATCAGGTCATCCAGAAGCATTGTCAGCAAAACCAAATCCTTCCGACGCAACTGCTGACGTTCCTGTTTTTCGACTTGGCAGCTTGGCATTACATGCACGCGCAGGGCAGCGCGTTCGATCAGGGGGCGGCAAACCGAAGTACGGTCTATCAGGAAATCGCAGACCTAATTCAGAACAGCGGCGACGTCCCGGTAAGCATCATTGCGACCGTCGAAAAACTATTAGCGTCTCAACATTTCATGCATTCGCATAACGCGGAAAATGCGCGAAAGCATGGGGACATTCGTGGGGATGCGGAAGCTTTGGAGCGGCGCGCGGAATCCGAAAAGGTTCTGCTTCTGATCATCCGCGAACTAATTAACGAAGTTGACCGACAGGGGATTCAAGCGCGGCTTGCACTCGAAGAACGACAGCGGAAGGGGCGGGAACAGAACCCACCGCAAGGAAGCTAGCTTGCCCTGAATCCGCTTTCTGTTGCACTTGCGGCGCGCGAGAATGGAGCGATGAAGCTAACCAGTAGACAGGAAAGATTCTTGATTGCCGCGCTTGAAGCCGCGCCCAGATCGGGGCATGTATTCGACATTGAGAAAGTCGGCCGCGCTGCTGGGTTTGAAGGCAAAGGCGAAAGTCGGGACGTTTTCATTAGCCTTCCTTCGCCTTTGATTAACAAACTTCACGGCGGCGGATCGTTGACGCCAGCGGGACGGGAAGCGGGAAGTAATCGCAAGCCAAATCAAAGCGCGACGTAATGCTTCCCCGCCTACCGCTTCGGCCATCGACGCGAACGCCCATATCTTCGCGCGCATGCAATCGCCAGAACGCGCGGTCTCGGACAAGCCGGAAGAAAAGGCCTTCTTAGCGGAGCCGATCCCCGTCGCGGTCCCCATACCGCAAGCTAAGTTGAACCTTGCGGGACATCGCAAGCCGCCCAATGAAGCGGTGCGAAAGCTAGAAGGGCACCGATCATGGGGGTATTGGTTTTCAATAAGCTTCTGCGCTGGCTTGGCCGTTCTATTCATTTGGGAATATCGGGATTCCGGAAGGGGGTCGGGAGTTAATGGCATTAAGTTAACCCATTTTGCTCCGCATTTTCAGGGCTTTTCGCAATACGTCTCTCGGTTTGTTCATCAGGTCGTACTGCTTGGGCCGCCGCTTGCGGCAACGCGGCTCGA
>JBBRCX010000094.1:0-17656 GCA_038204465.1 Tepidisphaerales bacterium
ATTCACGTTTGAAAGGGAAGCGATATGCGCGGCAATACATCGATCGTTTTAATTCTGTCTTCGATTCTGTCAAGCGCGGCGGGAGCGCCTGGGCCACGATCGCCCGCGGCGAGAGAAGCCATCAGGAAACGGGAGAAGGCCGTCGCGGCTGCGGATGAGGCGTGGGGCAAGGCTATCGCCGCAGCAGACAGGTCAGTGCTGAAGGATCTGCAGATCGCGCACAAGACTGTGATGGCCGCCAACGACCTCGATGAAGCAAAGGCGATCGCGGAGCGGCTGACGATCTTCCAGGCGGAGCTCGATGTGCTCGACGGTGAAAGGATCAAAGTGACCGTGTCCGCGAAATTGGATTGGCAGCAAGTGGCGAAGTTGCCGAAGGGAATGTATGACGTCGCAGCCAGAGGCGAATGGATCCTGATGGCCGGCAAACCCTGGGGTGCGGACGGCAGGCCCGGAAGCAAGGGTCAGGGCGCCCTCATCGGTCGAATTGACGGCCAGGAGATGTTGCTTGGTTCCAAAGCCACCTTCACCGTCACGGGCGAAGGCGTGGTCGAGATGAAGGCCGCCGATGATCCGGCATCGCTGACAGACAATTCCGGCAGCATCGAGGTGACGTTGCGCCGGCGGGGTTGAAGTACCCTTTTGGGGGATCGAAGAAACTGAATCAGACTATGTCTCGCAATTGGCGCAGGAGGGTCTGATCGACGAATACCAGGTCGTGGTGAATCCCGACGTTCTGGGCAAGGGGCAGACGCTGTTCGACGGCCTCAAAGAGAAGCTGAACCTGAAGCTGACAAAGACTCGGAGCTTCGGCAATGGGAAGGTCTTTCTGTGCTACGAGCCGGTGGCGTGAAGGAAGAGCAAAATAGCGCTTGACACATTCCTATATGGGAATATTATGTCGATATGGCACGAGCGCCGACAACCACAGACGCATTCAACGCAATCGCGGAACCGCGGCGGCGGCAAATCATCGACCTATTGGCCGGAGCCGGGGAACGGGCGGTGGGAGACCTGGTCGGCGCGCTGCGACTTCCGCAGCCGGCGGTGTCGAAACACCTTGGGGTGCTGCGCAGCGTACGGATCGTCTCCGTCAGCCGGCGCGGCCGACGGCGCATGTATCGGCTCAACGCCAGGGAGCTCAAACCCGTACACGACTGGGTCAAAACGTACGAGCGATTCTGGAGCCACCAGCTCGGCCGGATCAAGGAGCGTGCCGAACAGAAGGCCCGCGAGGGGTCTTCCCAACCGAACAAACCATGAAAGGAGATGTCACCATGCCCACGACCATCGAAGAGCAAGCGGTTCAGACGATGGAGATCAGGAAGGATGAGTTGATCGACGCGCCGATTGAAATCGTCTTCCAGGCGATGCTGGACCAACTCGGCCCGGAGAGCCAGATGCCCGACGGCAAGCCGCTGCCGCTGAAGCTCGAGGCGTGGCCCGGCGGTCGCTGGTTCCGCGACCTTGGGAACAACGCCGGCCACTTCTGGGGACACGTGCAGGTCATCAAGCCGCCGACGCTCCTGGAAATCTGCGGGCCGATGCCCATGTCGTATCCGGCGATCAACCACGTGCAATATCGATTGAGCGCCGAGGGCAGCGGCACGCGCCTGAAATTCACGCACAAAGCGATAGGGCTGATCCCGCAGGAGCACCGCGACGGCATGCCTGACGGCTGGGAACACTGGATCAAGCGGATTCGGGAATTGGCGGAGCGACGCGGCAGCTCCCACCGGAAGGAGAGCAAGCGATGAACGCGATCGACCTGATTCGAACGGCGATGCAGCTCAGTGACAAAAGCGTCGTCGGTCTGATCGAAGACATGCGCGATGCGCCGCTCACGCAACCCACGCCACGTGGCGGAAATCACCCGCTGTGGGTGCTTGGGCACATCACGTTCATTGAAGGCAACGTTCCGCGCGTGCTGTTCAGCGAGCCGAACCCCGTGGCCCACTGGGCGCCACTGTTCGGGCCGGGATCGGAGCCAAAGTCGGACGCGGCCGCTTATCCGCCTTTCGACGAGGTGCTCCGCACCTACCGCGATCTGCATGCCCGAAATGTTCAAATTCTCGAGCAGATCGGTGACGCGGGGCTCGACCGCCCGACAAAGTCCCCGCCACGCGGGTTGGAAGAGGTGCTTCGCACGGCTGGCGAGACATTCCTGGTCATCGCGTTGCACCACATGGGCCACCGCGGACAGGTCGCCGATGCGCGACGCGCAGCGGGACGCAAGCCGGTCTTCACGCCTGGTTCATGACGAAGTGAGGGACGGGCGTGGCGTCAAGGGCCGAGCAGTTGTGTGCGATATTTGATCGCGAGTGCTTTGGCCTTTGCTAGGAAAGCGGCCTGGGCGGCCTCATCCAGCCTAGGCGGCGGCGCGGTCCGGGCATCGACTCGCACGCCGACCTGCTCGAAGAATTCTTCCTGCCCCGCCGGCGCGCAGATACACAGCGGGCGGGCCGGTTGATTCGATCGCGTTGCTGAACGAGTGCGGCGAGTTGGCCGGGATGCTAAGCGTCTCACCCGCCTTTACGACGGTTTTCCTGCCGCGAAAGATGGCCTCGATTTCGCCATGCAGGAGGATGAAAGACTCCTCGAAGTCATGCCGGTGCAGCGGCGGGCCGCCGCCCGGCGGAATGTGCATGTCGATCAGACAGTACCGGCCATCGGTGTCCCGGCCCGTCAATAGAAGCGTATAGGTGTCGCCGACCAGGCCAATGTGCGGCAGCGTTGAGTCTGTTTCGGGTCGGGCCACTCGAAAATCACGCCGGAGATCGTCCGCCGGGATCGGCGTGGCGGGTTGAGAGGTAATCGAGTGACGGCTCATCTGGGTTCTCCCATTTTAATCGCAATCGTTTTCGCGCGGGCACTGGTCATTGTTTGATGCGCTTGTGCAGTTGCGGAGCGCGGCTTCGGCCGTGACGTGGAGCTTGCCGCCCAACTGAACGTCAGCACCGTCGCCCCAGTCCTTAGAGGCGATGCCTTCACTGCGGCATAAACACCCGTGAGGGCTCACCCGGGACATACGCTGTTTGCGATTCGGAGCAAACCCGGTGCGCGGGCGGACTTCCCATTTTTTAATGGGAGTGACACCAGCGCACGAGACTCACCAAGTCGCCGAGCGGATCCCCTCCGCTGCCTGGGTCATGTACACCCACCAACGGTCTAGCCATGGTTCATCAATCCCGCCGGCGCGGGCGCAGTCAACCAGAACCTGCCGCATTTCCCGCAGCTTTGTCCCCAGCGGGTGTCCGCGTTCTGGCCCGGGATGTCGCAATGCGTCCCCTGCCAGCAGGTCTAGAACGTCATGTACCAGCGGCGCCAACCGCCGGCCGGTGGGGGTTCGACTGGCGGCCCGGCTGAGCCACTTGATGTACGGATACGGTTCGTGGTCCAGCACCATCGCCGCCCTCAGGCAATGGTTTAGCGTGGGCACCAGTGCCTGGAGAAATACCAGCGCATCGCCGCGCTCGATCGGGTTGTCGCAATTGCGGTGAGCCCCTCGCATCTCCACATAGTGGTAGGAGAACCACGCTCTCCGGACAGATTCGCTCATCGGCTGCCTCGACCTCGCTACCAACTCGCTGGCCACTCCGTCGGCATCGGCCAATATCTGGCATTGGCGCAGTTCGGCAATGCGCTCCAAGTCACAATTCTGCACGCGCCGAACCACCTCGTCCATTGCCTCGAGATTGAAGTGGCCCTGCTTGCCGTCCAGGGTGAAGCTGAAGAATCGCGTGCCCGCGATCGATTCTGCCTGCTGCAATGTCTCCTTGGGTACCAGCAACCAGAGGTCGAGATCGGAGAAGGCATCATCAATGCCAAGGGTGGTAGATCCGTGCAGGATTACCGCGCAACGATCGTTGAGGAGGCGGAGCGCGGGCGACCGTGCGAAGAAGCCGGGGATGAAGTCGCCGAGACGCTTGGACCAGCGGTCAATGACTGCTTGGTCATGATCCGTGCCCGCAGATCCCATCGCGAGAACTCCAAGGTCACGTCCCGGACAGGTTACGCGGCGTTTCGCGCCGGGAGGTATGATCATTGTCCATTGAGGGTCGGCGGTGCACCCGCCCGGCAGGTGAACGGCCTCATCTGATGCGACAACGATAATGGTTTACTTCGATCAAGGACAGTTCGACCTTTGCTGCGAGTGGGGCTTGTGCGGCGTGCAGCAACTCGCCCCGCCGGACGTGATCGTCGTCATCGATGTCCTCTCGTTCACGACGAGTGTTGACGTGGCCCTGGGCCGCGGCGCGACCGTCCTGCCTTATCGTTGGAAGGACGATTCGGCCAGCCAGTACGCTCGCGAGCGGAACGCCGAGCTTGCCAGCCCGCGCAACCGTTTTGAGGGCAAGTATTCGCTGGCGCCCTCCTCACTCATCGACGTACCATCAGGGCTTCGCCTCGTTCTGCCGTCGCCTAATGGGTCGAGCCTTGCCTTCGCTGCGATCTCGAACGGAGCGGTGGTCTTGGCGGGCTGCCTGCGTAATGCATCGGCCGTCGCGACGTGGGCGCGGCAAGCCGGGAAGCGGATCGCGGTCGTCCCGGCGGGTGAGCGGTGGCCGGATGGAACGCTGCGCCCGGCCGTCGAAGATTTGGTCGGCGCAGGCGCAGTTCTTAGGGCATTACCGGGCCGACGTTCGCCAGAGGCGCAGTTAGCCGTCGCTGCCTTTGAAGACTTCGCCGTGGACCTGCGCGCCCGGCTCCTTTTATGCTCATCCGGCCGGGAACTTGTGGAGCGCGGCTTCGGCCGTGACGTGGAGCTTGCCGCCCAGCTGAACGTCAGCACCGTCGCCCCAGTCCTGAGAGGCGATGCCTTCACCGCGGCATAAACACCCGCGACAGCTCACCCGGGACGTATGCTGTTTGCGATTCAAGCAACGCCGGTGCGGGCGGATTTCCCATTGTTTGATCAGGGCGACAAGACGCCAGCCGAACTTTTCTGCGTTTCTGCTCGGAAATGAGGGTGAGCAGGCTCAATGGTTCGCATCAGCGTTGGTTTGATCGGCTAGTCCTGTTCGTACGCTCGCCTCAGGGCCGCGATATCGAGTTTCTTCATTTGAAGCATCGCCCTCATTACTCGTTTTGATTTCTCGGCGTCTTTGTCCTGCAGCATCTCGCCAAGGGCGGTGGGCACGATCTGCCAGGAGACGCCGAATTTGTCTTTGAGCCAGCCGCACTGTTGTATTTCTCCGCCATCGGCGAGCTTCTCCCAATAGCGGTCTACTTCATTTTGAGTCGCGCATTTCACGAAGAAGGAAATGGCCGGGGAGAAGGTGAATTCGGGTCCGCCGTTGAGCGCGATAAATTCCTGTCCCTGAAGCTGGAACGTCGCGGTCATGATGGTCCCCTTTGGTCCCGGCCCGGCGTCGCCGTAACGCATGACGTTTACGATTCGAGACCCTTCGAAAATGGAAAGATAGAAATTGACTGCCTCTTCGGCGTTTCCGTTGAACCACAAGAACGGTGTGATCTTTTGCATCGGTGCATGATACCTGCGAAATGAGACTCAGTTCCGTCGGTTCTCGACGCGACCTTGGCCACCGATACCCTCCCTGTTGTCGAAGGCCACCGGCTTGGTAGGCTATAGCCAGGCGCGCAGGGCGCTGCTGTGTCCGCGGAAAGGGCTGAGCCCACCTGACTCGTGCGTTGCTGTTGAACGCCTCCCTACCTTCTTTCGGTTCGCGACGCGGACACCGAGCCATGCGGCCAACAGCCGCGGAAAGAGGGTCGTCATGTCTAATCCTCCTCCCTGTGCGCCTTCGCGCACTCTTCCCGAGCAGCCGAACCTCGCCCAGTTGCGCAAGCAGGCGAAAGAGTTGCTCAAGGCGTACCGGGCCGGCGAAGCAGGCGGGCGACGTCGCGCTTGTACTCGGAGTCTTCGTTTCCCTTGAGGTGTTTGCCCTTGCTTTCAATGACCCAAACTAAATGGTGCGGGCGGCTGCTGATTCTGCCTTGCGCGACGAAGTCCGGCCGTAAGCGGTGCCGGCGGTAGCCCTGAATGCCGAAGCTGTCCTCACCAACCAGGTTGCGGTACCACCAGAGCACATTTTCGTCGCGGTCGAGACACAACGCGACCGCGCGCTCGTACGAATTCTGCTGATCCTCGGGGATGAAGTCGAATAGAGACTTGTTCGTCAATTACGCTCTCTGATTGTCCCGGCAGACGCGTGTCGGGACAGTCGTACATTTGTCTGCAGCAGTCCCGTAAGGGCACCCTTTGGATTACTCTTCTCGGTTGTCAATGAGACAATGAGAGATTCGGCGGACCGCGCGAATCTTTCGCGTATGCTCAACGAACCGCTGCACCTCGAAGAGCAGAAAACTCCGGATTGATTCCTGGGACGGTATCGCCACCGCTCTCTCACCGCGCCGCCTTCAACCATTTGACGGCCGCTGGATGCTTTGCCCATGCGTCTCCCAATTCAACGGCACAGACAATGCCTTCATTCTGATCGCCGATCCCATAGTATCCGGGTAACTGCTCGGGCAGGTGCTTGCGCCCGCTCAAGTAATCCTCGGCAAAGCGATTCAACTCACGCGCCTCCGTCAGGGCGACACGCGCTTCGGAGTGATCACCGGCGAGAAATCGTTGCAGCACCCGACCCCAGGCGAACATCGCGCTGCCGTCGTCGTCGAACTGCTGCAAAAGCCGTTTCGCGTCATCCAGATGGTCCAACATCAAATAATGCCCCAGCAGAGTGTAACGAAGCCCCTGGTTGTCATTCGGATTCAGTTCCAACATTGCCTCAAGATGCTCGACCGCTTCGTTTACCCTTCCGGTCTTCGCCAGGAGCTGGCTCAGAAAGGCCCTGGCGCGCAGGTACGGACGGGTCTCAAGGACCCCCCAGAAGTATCCGCGGTTGTCATCGAAGAAATCCTTGCCCAAGTCTTCCTCGCCGACACGCACCGCCGCGCATACCTTTTCCATCAACTCTTCGCCGCCCTGCTTGCTCGCGCGGGCTACGATCAGCAGCGCGTCCACGCAGCGGGGGTCTAATTCGAGGGCCTGCTTCGCCAAATGCAGTGCCCGCTCGGGAGTCGCGGCCTCCAGCGCCCCGTACGCCAGGTCTTGTGCCGCAGACTTTGTGTCGCGCTGCCCGCCGAACATCGATTGCATCACCTGTTCCATTCCGAACTGCGATGCGATCTTCGGCAGAGCAGCTGTCGTGAATGCCTTCCTGCCCCGCAGCTTCTTCTCCTTCCGCTGCCAACGACGCTTTTCCTTGTCGTTCACGGGTCCTTCCTTTCCACAGCGTGCGTGCGGGGGTTTGTGGCCGATTTGTGCCGATGGGGTTACGCGTTTCCACCGTCGAGCAATCTCGCTACGATGTTGAGACAATGCCTCGCGGCCAATCTATACCGGCAAAGATACGCGGCGTCCACGACGCCATTGCTTCACTGATCGAATCATTTTGCGCGCAGCGATTGAATGCGGAGTACCGGGCCCACTGCCTCCGCTTGTTGGGCGTCTTGGCGCGGAAGCGACCGACACCCCTGGTAAACGGCAGACCGAATTCGTGGGCATGCGGAATTGTGCGCGCCATCGGATGGGTCAACTTCCTTGACGACTCGTCCCAGACGCCGCACGTCAAGTCGCGCGAGATCGACCAACACTTTGCCGTCTCGATGGCGACGGGCCAGGCTCGCAGCAAGCAGATTCGCGACCTGATGAAGATGCGTCCGTTCGATGTGGAATGGAGTCTGGCGAGCAGGGTCGAGAGAAATCCACTGGCGTGGCTGATTCAGGTTAACGGGTTGATCGTGGACGCTCGTTCAATGCCGCACGAAGTGCAAGAAGAAGCGTTTTGTTTGGGGTTGATTCCGTTTGTGCCGGGAAATCAGCAGTGTTCCCACGGCGGCGAAGCCGCACGGTGAACCCTACGCCTCCTGTGCCGAAGACAAAGCCACAGTTCAACCATCTCCCGGCCGCAATTCCCCCGTTCTCGGACTCCCACCGCCGTTTTCAGGCGGGAAAGGCGGTGGCAAAGGGCGGCAAAGGCGTCCGAAAAATTCTTGTCTGAATCCGGTCCGATCGGTATTGACTGGCAACGTGGCCGATGGTTTGAGTGGTCACACACTCGAGAAGGAGAAGCCATTGAGCACGTCACTTCGTCAATCGCGTTACGGATTCGGATGCCCGCTGATCGAGTCTTTGGAAGACCGCCGATTGTTTGCCCTCGCCGTGCCGACGGCGACCCTCATTTCCCCGACGCCGATGCCGCCGGCCTCGGCCGCCTCCACCACGAGTGATACCACCGCCACCGCACCGGTCCTCACCGGCACAACGATTCATGCGATAACCGGCCAACCCTTCCGCGCCGTCATCGGCACGATTCGCGGCCTGCCGGCTCTGCCCAACGGGTACACCCTTCAGGGCGGGATCGATTGGGGCGACGGGACCAAGCGTTCCGACGCCAAGTACGTCCGCCGGTCCGACGGGTCCATCGTCGTCCTGGGCGCTCACACTTACGCCGCCGTCGGAAGCAGCGACATCCAGGTGGTGGTGTCGGCAGTTCCGCCGCCCTGGTCCGAGGCGCCGGCGCGGCTCATCGGCTCGTTCCACGGCAAGGCCGACGTGATCGCCGCCAACGGCGGCGTCACCTTGAACGAAACCGCCGGCGTCGGCTTCACCGCCCGGCTCGGCTTCTTCCGCACCACGCGCGCGGCGTCCACCCTGCAGGCAGTGATCGACTGGGGTGACGGCACGCAGTCGGCCGCAAAGATTGTCCCGCTGCCCACCGCCGGCATCGTTCCCACCTACGCCGTTGACGGCGCGCACCGCTATGCCACCACCGCCAGCTACCTCGTTCACATTACCGTCTACTCCGCTTACCCCTCACCCACCCTCAGCCCAACCGCAACGACGACGCGCGGCACCCTCGTCGCCAAAATCGACAGCGTCATCGACGTTCTGCCTCCCTGATGTGTGTTGATTTCGGCCCACTGACGAAAAGGGGGCGTCGGTTGCAAGTCGAGCGCATTTCCGAGGCGGCAAAACCATGAACTGGAAGCGATCCGCGCCCCAGCAACCTACCGCAAACACGACTCACACGTTTCGCAGAAGGGCGTTTGTGTTGCCTTAACACAATCGCCCGCAATCGACTGCAACACCCGCGACGCAGCCGAAGGGGATAGCCGGACAGGACGGCAGGATCAGTCGGCGATCAGAACGGCGTGAACCACACCGGCTGAGGATGGCCCTTGGGTTTACGAAAGCGCTTCGCGCGCTCGACATTCGCGAGATCCCACTGAAACATTCCCGTCGTCGCGCGGCGTGATTTTTTCGATGACCGCGCTCCCGACGATCACGCCGGTCGGCAACTCGTGGGGGAACAGCCGCAGGCCATTCGCCAGTTCGATCATCCACGGCGGCGGCGCGGTCCCCGCATCCGCGTTCGGCATCGCCAGATCGAGCGACCACGCCTTCCGCCCGGCCGCCTTCCGCCAATCGCCGCAGCCCGTGCTGGCGTAGAGGTAAAACCGCTCCCCAACGATCCGCGTCGGCCGGCTGCGGTACTCCACCGTCTTGATCCCCCGCAGGATCAACTCGGCGTACGGCTGGCGGATGGAGAGGGCGCGCATGATGCCATCTCATCGGCTCGATCCGGTCATGAAATGACGTGATCATGGCCGGAGCGTCCTAGCCGGCGATTGGGACGCATGGTATGAAATCCCCCGATGGAATCGCATTTTCGGCTAGAATCACTCAGCCTGCGAGGCTTCGGCCCATACTACAACACCGCGCGCTTGGAACTCCGGCCGATCACGGTACTTTGCGGGAAGAACGGGTCTGGAAAATCAACGTGGTTCAGAGCCCTCGACTTGCTCAGTGAATCGTTGAAACGCGAGGATTTCCCTTTCTCGTGGGAAGCGTCGATTAGCCATTCGGTGTCAGACATCGATATCACCAACGCGCGTCTCTACCTCAAAGGTGACCCCGAGAACCCCGCAGAAACGAAAGATGCGCTACCGGCGGGAACGATCGGCTTGGACGTCGTTACCGTGGCGGACTTCACCTGTCATCTGCCGCACGAGCGCCATGCCGACGGCAATGCCGTTGAGTCGATACTCTGGTCCGGCCTGATCCCGCAGGGCACCCACATCTCCCTTCGTTTTACGCATCCTCAGATCGCCAGCGACGACGAACCGACGCAACTTCACGACGAAGTCCGACTGATCGTTAACGGGCAGCACCACCTCTGGTTCCATCGGCCGCTTGGTCAAAATGGCGAGTACCGTTTCGAGTGCTCCGGCTCGTTCAGCCGCGGCGGCTCCGTCGACGATTGGGCACTCTCGCCGGTGTCGAGCGTTGATCCACGTAAACTTGACGTCGAACCGTCGGACATGGATTGGAACCGGAAAGCGTGTCGAAACGCCATCGGCCTCATTCGCCAAGTGACTGCGGGCGCAACGGTAGGCGTCTTCCACCTCGCAGCCATCCGCCCCCTACAACAAGTTCAAGACGTGGCTTCGATCCGTTTCGATGAGAGCGACGAAACTCGACGGCGGCGAGTCGAGGCGGAGCGACTGGCCCTCGAAACCCGTCACGTCGGCGAAGACGGCAGCAACGCGCTCCGACTGTTCCGAGAATTCGCTTACAACCGCATGATCCGAACAGTCGCGCCCGGCGACGCTGGGTCGCGGCCCGCCGCCGCAAAGCCGGACGGTAACGACTCCGTCGGCTACGTCTTTGAGGGATTCGTTTCACAATGGCTGGACAAGTTGCTGTCGATTCAGATCGGCCAGTATTCGGGCGCACGCGGCCCGAAGTCGCCAATCCTCGATCTCATTCACGAAGACGCCGGTCCGGAACCGCTGGGCTACTTGGAGAGCAAGGCGCCACGTCCGGTTGATACGGTGCGCTCGGAGTCTGGGGAGCTCGATCCGGACGTTTCCTTTGAGCCAAGTGCGCTGGCCGTATTCGCGCACCGGTCCTTCGGATGGGAGCAACAACCGCCACCGCGCTTCAGCGCCGGTTTTCATCAGTTGTTCCCGATCATCGCGCAAGTCGGCCTCATGCAACGCCACGAAGCCCTCTTCCTGGAGAACCCCGAAGTGCATCTTCACCCCTCGCTTTAGGTCGAACTCACAGAGTTCCTCATGAAGCAGGCCGGTGAGGGACAAGGCCGAATCGTGGTGATCGAGACTCAGAGCGACATTGTCATCCGGCGCGTGTTGCGGGCCATGCTGGAAGAGGACCCTCGGTTTCCCGAGCGGGTTGCTCGAATCTACTTTTGCGCGTTGGAGCGCGTCGACGAGGATTTCGATCAGGCACGGATCGCCCCACTGGAAGTTGATACGGAAGGTCGTGTGAAAAACTGGCCCGCCGGTTTCCTGGATACAAGTCTCAGCGAATCACGGCGCTTGATGGACGTAATGTACGGTCCGCTGCCTGACTCGGATGGGAAGTAGCTTATGCCGTTCGACACCGACACCCGCACTTGGTCCGATGGTGACGTGGCGTACTTCTTCAAACTTCATTCCGACACCGCGGAGTGTGTCGGGTCTGGGACGTGCCGTTGCAAGGAAGACGGCGAAGAAGAATGGATTCAGAATTTTTGCGTTGAGGGCAAGAAGCGCCCGTGCATCATCCTTCAGAAGAACGGGCGGTGGTTCAGGGTGTGGAATGGCACCACGAAGTCCAAAACAGGGAGTCGCAGATTCCGAGTCTCACCGGACAAGCATCTGCGCGAGATCACCGTTGCACTGGAAGTTCGTGCGATCGAGACGTCGCATGAGCGCCTCGCGGGGAAATGGTGCGGCGAAGTGAACAAGCTGCTACTTCAGGCTGCGTACGACGAGACTATCCAGCTCAGGGCGCAGGAGAGGTGAGCTTTGATAGTCCCTACAGTTGGGGCAGGATAAGGGGGCTCACTCAAATCGATCGCGGAATCGTGCGAGCAGGCCAGCTCACCACCAACATCCAAGGCGGCGGTGCGTCGAACGCGGCTGGCATGAAGATCGCAGCGCATGGTTCCAACCGCAGGCGGGCGCGATCGTCTCGCGCCCGCCTGCTTTCGGTTTCACGCCGCGACGACTTGCGATTGCGAGCGTGGCGGCGGGACGGGGTCGCCCAAGTCGCGGAGCGTTTGGATGTGGCCGGCGATGGCTTCGCGGATGGAGTCGATCGCTTCGTCGCGCGTGCGGCCGGTGGAGACGCAGCCGGGCAAGTCGGGCACGTAGACGCTGAACGTGCCGTCGTCGGCGGGTTCGATGATGACGGTGTATTCCACGCGGATCATTTTAACCCCGCTTGCCGAAGAATCGAGCGCAAAGTGCCAGGGGCAACGTCATGGGATAGCTTGCCACCAGCAGGCACGGTCACGAGGCCGGGTTGCGTCGGGTGTTTGTAGTGCAGGTGGCTGCCGGTGGTGCGGATGTGCTGCCAGCCGTCGTCGTGAAGTTGTTTGAGCAGGTCACGGTACTTCATTGCATGGTGTGAAATGATGGTTGGAAGAAGTGAATGCCGGGCGGTATCTGCCAGCGTCGGATGGGAAGTACGAAATCAGTCGATCTATATCTGAAAAGCAAGCGCGGCTCGAAGTGCCCCGCTCGAATCCGATCGCGCTGATCGCGGCTTAAGCCCTGGCGCTAACGCCTGTTACTGCTAGATGAGTTCAGTGCCACAGCATCCCGAACGAGGGCCCTCAACGCGGCCTGATTGATCTTCTCTCCCTCGTGAATGTCGATCGCGCGCCTGGTGTTCCCGTCAAGGCTCGAGTTGAACAATCCATCGGGGTCCTTCAACTTGGCCCCTCGAGCGAATGTCAGCTTCACCACTTGCTTGTAGGCCTCGCCCGTACAGACGATGCCCCCCCTCACCCCGTCGCAAGACCAGACAGGAGTTCCCCTCCACTTCCACTCCTCGACGATTCTCGCGTCGGCCTTCTGGATGAGCGCGCGGACCTGGGCCAGCACCTTCCCTCGCCAACCCCCCAGCTCCTCGATTCGTCTGTCGATCAGTTCGGAGGCACGCTTGCCTTCGGCTGTCTCATGCTTCTTCACCGGTCACCTCCGAGGGTGCTTCAAACGGGCGTAGGACGCCCAACGCGGTGTGCGCGCGAAGCCTGCCGGTGCGGAGCGCGGCGGCAACTTCGCATAAGGGAAGTTCTGTAAACGTTTCTCCTCCATCGTCCATTCGCGGGCCATTCTACACCGATTTCACGCGTCGTGCTGGACCGGCCATTACCGTTCTGCTTCACCAAACCGAGCGCGACATCGATCAGCAAGCCGCCACCCAAGCCGCCCGCCGACTTCGCTGCCGCGATGAAGAAAAGCGGCAGGCGGCGAAGCACTACGCCGCCTTCACGCCCGCATGCACGCTGTGCCATTTTCCCCTCGCGCCACTCAGTCCTGTGGAGTTCAAATCCTGCCACATGGTCGTCGTAAGTCCTGATATTTGACCAAGACTCCCGCCTTATTGGACCGCGCCATCCATCGCAGGTCGTTATTTAGAATTGAGTTATGTCCGCAGGGCTTCTGGCGTGAGACTTCGTCTCGCTAATCGGGGCGACGAGACACCAATTGAACTTTTTGTGACCGGTGCGGCCGCCATTAACATCCAATATCTGAGCGGTGGCAGAACGTGACCTCTCCGGGGTCGCTGGAAAGCACCGGAGAACCGCTGAGTTTGAGTAATTGAGTTTGAGTAATTTAGCCTTAGGCGCGCCTGCCGCAAACGCACGCGGCCGCTGTGACCCCGGCAGTCACATAGATCGCGCCGGGGATGAGAAGAATGCGCCACAGTTGTAGGTCCCCAAGGCGGTCGCCGATCGATGACATCGCTTGTGTCACCGCGAAACCGCCGATCGATGCGCCCACGCCGAACAATGCCACGGCCCATCCGAAGCGCGGGCCTTCGCGCACCGACAACATCCCGAGCGTCGCGGGGACTTGCAGCGACCAGATGAACGAGCCGAGGATAACGCCGGCCGCGATGCCGGCGCCGGTGTGCAGCATCACCCCCGCGAGAAAGACGCATCCGCCCAGCAGCGCCGGCAGCGCGAGGAAGAGTCGGCGGCCGGTTTGTTCCCGTAACAATGAAAGCCCCGTGCGGGCGATCATATACGTGAGGCAGAAGGCGGCCATCACGTAGCCGGGTTTCATGAGGCGCGAAAAAGTTTCGAAGGAAGAGCTTTGAAGCACACGCGGCAGCCAGACGGAGACTGCGTTGTCGGCGGATCCAATCAGAATGAGCACCGCGAGCAGCAGCGCGCTCCGCCCGCCGCCATGAAGCGTGCGCGCCGAAACGTGCGTCGGTGCGGTCGGCGTCTCACCCGGGCGTCGGCGGAACAGCGCGGCGCCGAAGAGTGTGAGCACCGCTATCAGAGCGAAGGGCGGATAGAGAAACCAGCCGAACGCGACCTCCGGGTTTCGCGCATGGACCGACAGCAACCACTGCGCGAGCAGTGGAAACAGCACGCCGGCGGCGGCGATAGTGGCCAGGTACAGCGCGAGCACGCGGCGCTGCTGGGTCGGGAACAGACTGGTCAGGTACGGCTGGCTAACGACATAGACGGCGTTGTAGAAGCCGTTCAACAGCGCGGCGCCCATCAGCATGACGCCCCAGCGCTGACCCGCAGCGACCAGCGCGGCCCCGATGGCGACACCGACCAGGCACCAGCGCAGCACAGCGCGCGGTCCCCAGCCCGCCGTAGCCGCGCCGGCAAGGATTGCCGCGATGCCGGCAGGAATCATGCCCACGCTGAGGGTCAGCCCCAGTTGCCGCAGCGTCAGTCCGTAATATGCCTGCAGCGTTGCCCCGAAGATCGCGAGCACCTGCCCGTAGCCGGCGAGTAGCGTCATCACGAACGCGGCGGTCACGCGAAGGGTGTGCGCCGGCTTGGCCGAGCGGCCGAGCTGTTCGTGGGCCGAAATCCGCGGCGGGTGCGTTGGGGCCAAGCCGGGGTGATCCATCGTCTCGCGTCCCATTGTGCCGCGTTCACCGTCGCTCGAGGGACATCTCCAACAGATAGATCTGATTTTTGTCAGTCGCGCCCGTCGGCGCGGGATTCCAGCCATAGGGGATGCGGTCGTAGACAAGCAAGACGCGGTTGGGGGCCGCCTCGACCATCGCGGTGTAAGCGGTTGTCTGGTGGTCCGTGATCGGCGCGCCGGCGTCAACTTGGATGCGCTGGCCCGGCCCGCAGCGCGCGTTGTGGTGATTCATGATGTCCAGCGCCTGCCAGCCGACACCGCGAGGATCGGCGCTGACCCACACGGACAAGCCTGGCCGGCCTGTCGAGAGCACGAGCAGGCCGTTAGTCAGGCGAAGAATCTGCGGCGCGACGCTGTACGCGGGCAGTCGATCGATGGATGACCAGCTCCGACCGCCGTCGGCGCTATAGGTGCGGGCGAGCTTTTGCTCTTCGCCGCAGCCGACCCGGCTGACGCACATCAGGTCTCCGTCCTCCAGTTGAATCAGGCACGGTTCGTCAAAGCCTTCCGCCGCATCCGGGATGGAGTCGGCCGCCGCGATGGTGGAAAGATATTGCCAATTGCGCCCCTCATCTTCGGACTCCAGCGCAACGGTCGTTTCGAGAAGATCCCCCGCGTGGCGCAACGAAAGGGTGGTCACCCAGCGGCGTGTGCCGATCGGTACGACGTCGCCGAACCAGTTAACGCGCGACCACCAGGTGCGGCTGGTCGTGCCCAACGGCTCCGGGTCACGTGGCAAGCCCTCGACCGTTGCGCCCCAGGGCTCGACCATGTAGCGTTTGCCGCCGCGGTCGTAGGTCCAGCGGTGGGCGACAAACCGCCGCGACTGCGTGGGCGGGTCGGGCCTCAGAAAGGTGGAGACGCCGACGATGCGGCCGTCCGGCAGGCTAAGGCGAACCTCGCCTCCGCCGTTGTGGAAACCGCTGACGTCGTAGGCGAAGTCGAAACGCTTCCCCCCATCGTTGGAGATCATCACCGCCTGCGCGTTGGCGTCGTTGCCGTTGGAGTCGGCGTTGAGGCTGTGGTTCAGCATTAACTCGCCCGTGCTGAATTGAAGCAGGTCCGGAAACCAGCAGCGCCCGCCCAGGCTTTGGGCGACGACGCGCGGGATGGACAGTTGGGCGCGCAGGCCATCGAGCTCTGTGGGGCCGGGTTGATTCATCACAACCGCTTTCCTGTCGGCAAGTGGCATTCGTGTCCACCGAGGATAGCCCAGATTATTCAGCATAGCCCGCGCGCGACGGAGAGCAGTCCTCCAACAATAGTGCAAAGCGCCCCTTTCGGGGCCGCGTTCAACAGGGCAGATGTCTACCGATACACGACTTTGACCTGTTCTGCCTCGATCTCTACGCGTTTGACCAACCTGCGCCTGCTGGACGAGATCGAAACCGAAACATTTGGCCGTAAGAACGTGGAGCTTCGTGACCGCCTGGCCACGCTCACGTTGCAACTCGAGGCGTCGCATCGCCGGCGCGATGAAAGCGCCGAATTGGCGCAGAAGGTATTTGAACTTTCGCAAGGTCTGACGGAGCGATGGTTTGGGGCGGAATACGCTGAAAAACGGCAGATCCTCGAAATGATCTGTTTGAACTTTTCGCTCGAAGTCGCAAGTCTCGTCCCCGCAATGAGAAAGCCCTTCGACATGCTCGTCGAAGGGCTCCATGTCCCGTCAAGTCGGGGTGAAAGGATTTGAACCTTCGACCTCTTGGTCCCGAACCAAGCGCTCTAAACCAAGCTGAGCTACACCCCGGGATTCGCTGTTCGCGACGGGGAGAAGTTTAGGAGCCTGGTGGGTGTGACGCAAGGGATCGCGGCGCCGCCGGATCGTCGCTCGGCGAACGGCGTTCGGTTTGTCAGGCGTGTGTTTGCGCTGGTGAGGTTTCTGGAACCGCGATTCTTGGACAATTCTTCTGGGGTGGGGCCGGGAGGCGCACGGGTTGGGCAGGGGAAGCGACGGCGAGATGTGGTGAGGCGTTGGCGCCGGAGTGGGCGGCACATTGAACCTGACTGGTGGAGCGATGGAGGACGGCTGGCGGGGGACTGGGGGTTTCATGGGAGCCGGATGGGGGCGGCTTGGGGAGAAGATGGGGTTGGGATGGGAAAACAGCGAAAAAACACGGGTTCGGGCGCTGCGGCGTCGAAAGAGGCTGGTACGTCGGTGGGTGGCGGAGAGTTGCGCTGGGTCAGATCGTGGTTCCGCCGATGGTGCCGGGGGGAGGCGGGATGGAGGGCGGGGGGATTGCCGGCCATCCGGTCCCGCGGTTACTTGGCGCAGAAGTCGACCAGGCGGGCGACTTCGCTGCGCAGGTCTTTGCGGTGGACGACGAAGTCGATGAAGCCGTGCTCTTCGAGGAACTCGCTGCGTTGGAAGCCGTCGGGCAGTTCGACCTTGATGGTGTTCCAGATGGTGCGCGGGCCGGCGAAGCCGATGAGGGCTTTGGGCTCGGCGATGATGAAGTCGCCGAGCATGGCGAAGCTGGCGGTGACGCCGCCGGTGGTCGGGTCGGCGAGGAGGCTGATGAACAATCCGCCGGCTTCGTCGAGGCGCGCAAGGGCGGCGCTGGTTTTGGCCATCTGCATGAGCGAGAGGCCGGCCTCCTGCATGCGGGCGCCGCCGGAGCTGGAGACGACAATGCAGGCGAGATTGCGCTCGGTGGCGGTCTCGATGGAGCGGGTAACGATCTCGCCGACGACGCTGCCCATGGAGCCCATC
>JBBRCX010000095.1:0-17224 GCA_038204465.1 Tepidisphaerales bacterium
GACGTTTTCCCGAGCGCGGCGCCGTCGACGCCGGTGAGGCCGATCCAATAGCCGCCGAGCGGGTTCTTGGGATCGTCGGCCGCGATCACCCCTTCGCCGCGCGGGCTGTAATAGACGGGCTTGATGATCTTTCCCCCTGAGCCGCCGACCTGCCAGGCGCCGGCGGGGGTCGAGTCGTCCTTGCCGATGCCGACGGGGAAGCTGGTGACATAGAGGGCGTTGGCCTCGGCGGGGGAGCCGAGGTAGATGTCCATGTTGAACTTGCTCTTGCTGACGACGGCGTGGAAGGGCCCGTTGATCACCTTGATCGCGGCGCCGGCCCGAAGGCGCTTGGGATCGGAGAGGCCGTTCAAACGGCAGAGCAATTGCCAGGTGACGTTGTGGTTGGCGGCGATCTTCTCGAGTCTTTCGCCCTTTTGCACGGTGTACGTTCCGCCGGCCGGATCGTCGTCGAACCGCCGGGTGGAGAAGACGACCGCCTGGTTGATTTCGGAGAGGAGCTGTCTTGCGGCCTCGGCTTCGTCGGCGCTGAGCCGGCCGGCGACGAATACATCATTGAGCGCGCCGCGGGCCTCGATCAGGTGACCCGCTTCTTTTTTGGCGCGGGCATTGGCCAGGACATCGCCGACCGGGCCGGCGTAGGTTTGCCGCTGGAGTGTGGCGGCCGCCGGCGTCGAGGGGGCAGCGGCGGGTGCGCTCGTGGGCGCTTCGGCGACGAGTTTCGGTTGAGCGGCGAGCGACTTGGGCGTTTCGGGCGCGGGAAGTTCCGCGAGATTCGCCTCGGCGATGCGCGAGGGTTTCTCCGCCTGCGCTTGCGCGGCGTGCGACCTGGCGACGTTGTGCAGGTAAGCCACGAGACCCAGAAGGATGGTAATGCCCAGCAGGGTGATCAGTGTGCGGCTGGTGCGCGTGCGTGAATATCTCATCGAGAACCTCCCTGTTCTCCGTTTCGCTGGTCGTGAAATATCCGAGGGCCGTGAAGAATTCCACGCGCTGCGGATGACCAGCGGCTACCTGGTAATGCAGTTCGAGGCGAAGCGACGAATTCCGCGATCGGTCACGAGCATACTGAGGGGGATGTCATGGTCAAGCACCGGCAGTTGATCGACCACCTGCTCGTCGAAGGCGAGGCCGCATGATCCGCCGATGAATTCGGACTGCGCGAGGAATCGATCGTAGAACCCCATTCCGCGTCCGATGCGGTAGCCGGTGGCGGTGAAGCCAAGGCCGGGGACGATGACGAGATCGATGACGTTAACGGGGAAAGGCTTGCCGGCGACCGGCTCGCGGACGCCGGGGCCGGTGGTGGTGAGGCCGGTCTGCAGGCTGGTGATTTCAACCGGAAGCATGCGGCGCTGATCCCAGCTGACTTTGGGGACCACGACCGCCTTGCCCGCCTGCCAACACTTGAGGGCAAGGGAAGCGGTGTCGACCTCGTGCGGCGTGCTGAGGTAGAGCATTACGACGTGCGCCGCATCGAACTCGGGGCTGCTGCAGATGAGCCGACAGGCGGCGAGGCTCTTGGCATGGCGATCGGCCTCGCTCATGACCGCGAGCTTCTCCCTGAGCTGGCGGCGGAGGGCCGATTTGCTGTTCATATCACTCATTACGTCCGTTCCATTACAAGGGTTTGTAGTTCTAATGACTTTGGCGCGGGCTAAGCAACACAAAAGCGTTGGACGATCAGGAATTCCGGAAGTTATTGGTCCGGTCATTCCTTCGCAGGAGGCTGCTTCTGCCTAGTTTTTCCGCCGGGCTCAGCGTTGGCATTGCCCGGCGGCTTGGCACTCTGGGCAGTTCGCTCCTTCAGCCGGCGGAGGCGCTGCCCGATCTCGGCCTCAAATCCGCGGTCCGTCGGCTCGTAGTAGGTCTTATCGACACCCAGATACTCCTGATCCACAAATCCGCCCTCGAAGTCGTGGGCATTTTGATAACCCTTATGCCCCAGCCGGCCCGACCCCTTGTAATGGGTATCGCGCAGGTGCATCGGAACCGGGAGGGTGCGGCCTTCTCGGACGTCCTGTATCGCCGACCAGATCGCCATCGCGGAGGCGTTGCTCTTGGGCGCCGTCGCCATGTAGATGGCGGCTTGCCCCAGCGTCAGTTGCGCTTCGGGCATGCCGATTTTCTCCACCACGTCGAACGCGGCCGCGGCAACCAGCAGCGCCTGCGGGTCGGCGTTGCCGATGTCTTCGCTGGCGAGGATGGCGATCCGCCGCGCGATGAAGCGGGGGTCTTCTCCCGCCTCGAGCATCCGCGCGACCCAGTAGACCGCCGCATCCGGGTCGCTGCCGCGCATGCTTTTAATCAGCGCGCTGGCCGCGTCGTAATGCTCGTCGCCGGTGCCGTCATACACGATCGCCTTACGCTGGATCGACTGCTCCGCAATGTCGAGCGTGATGTGCAGCGGCTTGGGCCCTACGCCCGAAGTTGCCGCCGCCGCGGAGGGATCGCGCGCGCCCTGCACCTGCGACAGGACCGCAACTTCAAGCGCCATCAGAGCGCGCCGCGCGTCGCCATCCGACATCGTTGCCCACAGGTCAACCGCCTCTTTGTCAATCTCGATCTTTAGCTTCCCGAAACCCCGCTCCGGGTCCTGCACGGCCCGGTTCACCAGCCCGCGAATGTCCTCTTCAGCGAGCGGCGAAAACTGGAAGATCTGGCTTCGGCTGATCAGCGGCGAGTTCACCGCGAAGAAGGGATTCTCCGTGGTCGCGCCGACCAGGAGCACATACCCCGCCTCGACGTCCGGCAAGAGAATGTCCTGCTGCGCGCGGTTGAAGCGGTGGATCTCATCGAGGAACAAAACCGTCCGCTCGCCGCTCGTGCCCAGCCGCTCCTTGGCCGCGTCTAGGATCGCCCGCACTTCCTTCACCCCGACTGCCGCGGCGTTCACCTGCTCGAAATGGCTTTTGCTGTAGTTGGCGATGATCTGGGCAAGCGTCGTCTTCCCGGTTCCGGGCGGGCCATAGAAGATCACGCTGGTCAACCGGTCCGCCTCGAGCATCCGCCGCAACAGCTTTCCCGGCCCCAGGAAATGCTGCTGCCCCACGAATTCCTCGAGTGTTCGCGGACGCATGCGCACCGCCAGCGGCGCCACCCGATCCAGGTTCCTGCGTCGAACGTCACCGAAGAGGTCCATCCCGCTCCGAAGTCGAGGCCTCGCCTGCCCGAAGATAGCTGCAGGCGGCGCCACGATGGCAAACGCTCCGCCGATCGGTTATCGGACCGGCGGTTGCCCGGGCCCCGAAACGTCGTACATTAGAGCATAAGGGCGAGCCCAAGCCGCTTCCATCAATTGGGGATGTGATCGAAGGCCGGGGAGGTCATCCATGTGTGGAATCGTCGCATACGTCGGACGCAAAATCGCGCAACCGCTGCTGATCGAAGGCCTCAAGCGGCTGGAATATCGCGGCTACGACTCGGCCGGTATTGCCGTGATCGATGACGCGGGCGGCCTGCACGTCCGCCGCGCCGTCGGCCGTATCAGCGTCCTGGAGAACTCCCTTCACGACGGCGGCGCCCTGCCTCCCGCGCAGCTGGGCATGGCCCACACGCGCTGGGCCACACACGGCGCTCCGACCGAATCCAACGCCCACCCGCACACCGACAATTCCGGACGCATCGCCCTGGTCCACAACGGCATCATCGAAAACTACGCCGCGCTCAAGAAGTTCCTGACCGAGAAGGGCCACACCTTCTCCAGCCAGACTGATACCGAAGTGCTGGCCGTCCTCATTGGCGACCTCTACGCCGACCTCAAGACAAAGAACCACGTCGGCGACGCCTCGCTGCTGCAGCGCGCGGTGCAGGCGGCGCTGCACGAAGTTCAAGGCACCTACGGCATCGCAGTCTTCAGTTGCGATGAGCCCGACACGCTCGTCGTCGCACGCAAGGGAAGCCCGCTGATCATCGGCGTCGGTAAGGACGAATACATCGTCGCTTCCGACGCCAGCGCTATCGTGGAGCACACGACGCAGGTCATCTATCTCAATGACAATGAGATGGCCGTCCTCAAGCCCGATCAGTTCCGCACCATGACGGTCGACGACATCCAGGTGAATCCGGTCATCTCGCAACTGGAGAATAAACTCGAGGAGTACGAGCTCGGAGATTTCGAGCATTACATGCTCAAGGAGATCTTCGAGCAGCCCAACGCCATCCGCAACTGCCTCAGCGGCCGCGCCGAGCAGCGCGAGGGCCGCATCGTGCTCGGCGGCATCGCCGACCACACGCGCGATCTCGTCCGCGCCCGCCGGTATGTCCTGACCGGCCAGGGCACCGCGTGGCACGCGGGGCTGGTTGGCGATTATCTCATGGAGGACCTGGCGAAGGTCGTGACCGAATGCACCTACGCGTCCGAGTTCCGCTATCGCAACCCGCTCGTGGAGGAAGGGACGGTGGTGGTCGCGATCAGCCAGTCAGGTGAAACGGCCGACACCCTGGCCGCCCTTCGCGAGGCAAAGGAAAAAGGCGCATTGGCGCTTGGCGTGGTGAACGTCGTCGGCAGCACGATCGCCCGCGAAACCGACGGCGGCATCTACCTTCACGCCGGGCCGGAAATTGGCGTCGCCAGCACCAAGGCATTCACCTGCCAGTGCTGCGTCCTTACCATGCTCGCCTTGTTTGTCGGGCGGCGAAAGTTCATGGGCCAGGCCCAGTGCCAGGAGATCATCGATGGCCTGTGCGCCATCCCCGAGAAGATGCAGCGCGTGCTCGATCAGAGCGAGCAGATCCGCGACCTCACGCGCGTCTTCTGCGATCGAGAAAACTGGCTGTTCCTCGGCCGCGGCTACCACTATCCCGTGGCCCTTGAAGGGGCGCTGAAACTGAAGGAAATCAGCTACATCCATGCCGAAGGAATGCCCGCCGCCGAGATGAAGCACGGCCCGATCGCCCTGATTAACCAGGGCATGCCGGTTGTTTTCCTCGCAACCAAGGGCGTGCAGTACGACAAGGTGATCAGCAACATCGAAGAAGTCCGCGCCCGCGGCGGCGAGGTGATAGCCGTCGCCACCGAAGGCGACACCCACATCCGCCGCTACTCTGACCACGTCATCTACGTCCCCGACGCGCCCGAGCCGCTTCAGCCGCTGCTCAGCGTCGTGCCGCTCCAGCTTATCGCCTACCACGCCGCCGTCGCCCGAGGATGCAATGTCGACAAACCTCGAAACCTCGCGAAGAGCGTTACCGTGGAATAGAACACCCGTGAGTCGTGTCGCGATGGGTTCACCCCCTTCTTCTCATCATGTTACAATTCCCGCGATGCCTTCCGTTACGACGTTGCGCCCTTTCGAGCTAGGAACGACCGGGTGGTCGGCTTCCGATCTGGATGATCCGCGCATCGAAGCCGAGTGGAACAAGGGGCGCTACGAGATCGTCGAGGGGGTTCTCACGATGATGGCGCCGGCGTATTTCATTGGCGGAAGCGCGCTGTTCAAGCTGCTGTCGCGTCTCGATCATCATTTAGCCGCGCGAGGCCGTGCCTGGGAGATCGCGACGGAAGTGGACATCATCATCGATGAGTCACGGATGGCGGTTGCTGACGCGGTGGTGATCGGAGCCGAGGAGCGAGCCCTGCAGGCACAACGCGCGGCGGCGCTTTCGAAGGATCCTGCTCGCACGCGCCTGCTCGTTCCACCTCGGTTAATCGTCGAATCGATCAGCCCCGGTCACGAACTGCACGACCGACGGACGAAAATGCGCTGGTACGCCGAGTTCGGCGTCCCCAACTACTGGATCCTGGACAGTTTCGAGAAGACCCTGGAATGCATGGTCCTCGTCGGTTCCAGCTATCGCCTCGACCAGTCGGGGCGTGGAGACGACTTGATCCATCCTTCGCTACTGCCGGGCTTGGCACTCTCCCTTGGCGAGCTATTGCCAAAGTGAAGCATCAAAGATACGCATGGGCTCAAAATTTAGAGTGGATCTGACGTGGTCGCAATCGCTGCCATGCCTCACTCCCACGTCGTCCGCTCGGGCGCGACTCGGCGAGACACCCGTACTATCAATCAAATGACCCCATCTCCACCTCCGGCGCCGCCTGCGCAACGTAGCGCATCACCCGCTCGTCCGTTTCATTAAACTCACGGTCGCGCCGCGCGTAAGCCCGGCGAGTCACCTCAATCGCCTTGTCCATCCGATACGGCTCCTTCCCCTTGTCACTCCAGAACGTGTAGCTCGGGACGAAGCGCGGCGCGATCGCCGACCCGGCCAGCATGCTGCAGAAGCCGACGTACGTCCCGGCCATCAGACGCGTGAGGATCGCGGTCTTCACGTGGTCGCCCACGATCGACCCCGCCTTGTGCCGCCCGGTCGGGATCTGACGGCTGCCGAGTTGGACGCTGATCTCGCCATAGGTGTTCTTCAGGTTGCTTGTGGTCGTCCCCGACCCGAAATTCACCCACTTCCCGAGGTAGCTGTCGCCCAGGTAACCATCATGCGCCTTGTTGCTTGGCCCCAGCATGATGGAATTCGAGATCTCGCCGCCGACTCGACAGCCCGGACCGATGCTCGTGCCTGGGCGGATCAACGTCAGCGGCCGCACCACCGCATTCGCCGCCAGGTAGCAGGGCCCTTCAAGCACCGCTCCAGCGCCAATCGCTACCCCCTCAGCGATGATCACCGGACCTCTCGACGCATCCAGAACACAGTTCGGCCCCGCCTTCGCTCCCTCGCTCAGCAAAACCTCGGAGTCGTTGATCATGTGAAACGGCCCGGCCGGTTTCGGCTTCGGGGATTGCAGAAGCCGCGAGCAGTCTTCAATTAGCGATTCCTCGTTCCAATGCACGAGGTCCCACAGCGAATCCACCATCCGGCTCTGCGGCATCATGTGCGGCAGCTTGAGCAATCCCAGCCATCGGTCCGACCGGGTCCAAACGTCCTGCGGAGATAGCCCCGGACTGCTCACACGCGCGATGCGGATGATCTCACCCTCATCCACCATCACCGCGTCGTGGGGCGGATACTCGAACTTTCCGAAATGCACCGTGCGCCCGTTGCACAGCAGGGCCGGCTCATCATCCAGCGGCTCATTCACCGCCGTCGGGATGCTCATTTTCGGCACGACCCGCGCGCGGCAATGTTCCTCCTGCTTGGGACGCACCCAGAGCGTCAGGCGCGTCGGCTGCAAGTGCCGCACCTGCTTCTCCAGCAGCGTGCTCATTCCGGTGGCGAGCGTGAAAACCGGCCGCGATAGCGCCAGCGGCGCGAAGCTGTGCCAGCGGGTCCCTTCAAAGATCACGACGTGCATGGGGGTATCTTATCTCGCGACAGGGTCTGACCAACACCGGCTGGGGAATCAAATCGATAGCCATCACGCGGCAGGCGGGTCGTCGCCGTTCAGCACGCGCGCCATGGCGTAGACCGCTTCGAGTCGAGGGGTTCGGACCCCAGCTTCCCGCGCCACGCGCAACGGCTCGCCGAGGATTGCCTCGATCTCCATGGGCCGCCCGGTTTCCCTATCGACCTGCATGCTCGACTTGTAAGCGCCCATGCTCAGCGTCTGCTCGATTTGCTTCTCGACCAACCCGTCCGGCAGTTGCACCCCCGCGGCCCGCGCCGTCGCGATGACCTCCGCCATCAACTCACTCACGAGCCTCACGCCCGCCTCAGTGGCGATCAGCTGGTCGGTTGTACAGTCCATCACGGCACCCAATCCGTTGAAGGGAATGTTCCAGACCAATTTCAACCAGCGCCCGTAGCGCAGGTCCGGCAGCACCTCGCACTTCACCTTGCTCGCGTTGAACATCTCCGCGATCCGCGTCGCCCGCGGGCTCGGACCACCGTCGAACTCCCCGAGCCGGATCGTTCCGTGATCGATATGGTGGATAACCCCCGGCTTCAGGCGATTGATGCAGACGAACGCCATCCCTCCCAGCACGCGCCGTCCCCCGAACAATTCCGCAAGCCGCCGCTCGTTCCCCAGGCCGTTCTGCAGGGTCAGGATCGCGCTGTCTTCTTTCAGAAGCGGGCGGATCAGCGACTCGTACGCGTCGTTGGACGTAGCCTTCAGGGTAACCAGCACGAGGTCCGCCTTTGGCATCTTGCGTACATCGTCGTAGATCCGCAGCTTCTCAGGCGGAAATGAAAAGTCCCCGTGACAACTCCGCACCTGCAACCCTTCGCGCCGCACCGCCTGGTAATCGCTGCGAAGCAGGAAATGCACGTCATGCCCATGCTCCGCCAGCCGCCCCCCGTAATACCCCCCGACGCTCCCGGCGCCGACAACTGCGATGAGCGAATTCTGCGTCATTGGCTACACTCGAACATGGTCAATTGCGAACCTGTCGGAGGACGGAATTCTGAAGTGTCCAGTTTCGGAAAGTCCGTAAAACCTTCGCGCCTGTTCGCAACTTCGAACATCGTCTTGATCTGCGCTGCGAAACGCCATGTCCGGGTCGTTCGGTGTCTAATTCTCATCAAGATTTCACGAAAGCAACAGTTCGAGGTCTTCGCGGCCAAGGTCGCGGATCAGGCTGTTGTCGGCGCTGAGAATCGCGTCCGCCAGATCGCGCTTCGTCTGCTGCAACTGCAGCACCTTTTCTTCGACCGTATCTTTGGCAATCAGGCGGTAGGCGAATACCTGCCGCGTCTGCCCGATGCGGTGGGCCCGGTCGATCGCCTGCGCCTCCACTGCGGGATTCCACCACGGGTCGAGCAGGTACACGTACTCGGCCGCGGTCAGATTCAACCCCAGTCCGCCCGCTTTCAAGCTGATGAGAAACAGTTTGCAGTCCGGATCGTTCTGGAAGCGCTCCACGCGCTGCTGACGGTCGCGCGTCTTGCCGTCCAGGTATTCGTATACCGTCTTTGATGCATCCAGCCGCTGCCGAACCAGCGCCAGCAAGCTGGTGAACTGCGAAAAAACCAGGACCTTGTGGTCTTCATCGATCACCTCTTCGATCTGCATCAGCAGCGTGTCGACCTTCGCGCTGCCCTCGTTCGCGCGGCTCTTGTCGATGAGCCCCGGGTGGCAGGCCGCCTGGCGCAGCCGCAGCAGCGCCTCGAGCACGTGGATTTTCGCCTTGTTGATCCCCTCGCGCGCGATGCGGTCAAAGAGCGTCGCGCGGTAGTGATCGCGCAGCTCGTCGTAGAGCTTGCGCTGCGGCGGCTCGAGCTCGCAGAACAGCGTCTGCTCGAATTTCGCCGGCAGGTCCCGCGCCACCTGCTCCTTCGTTCGCCGCAAAATGAACGGGCGCAGCGCCTTGCCCAGCAGCGAGCGCGACGCGGGATCTTCCTTTCCGGAGGTGGCGCCAACGTCCCGGAACACCGAAGCCGAGCCCATCATTCCCGGGTTGAGGAACTCGAACAGGCTCCACAGTTCTCCCAAATGGTTCTGCACCGGTGTGCCGCTCAGCGCCAGGCGGTGCGAGGCCCGCAAAAGCCGCGTCGCCTTGGCCGATTCGCTGGCGGCGTTCTTGATCGCCTGCGCCTCATCGAGCACGACGTAATCAAACGTTATGTCCCTGAAGTACCCGGCGTCGCGTCGGAGCGTCCCATACGTCGTCAGCACCACGTCATAGTTTTCAAAGTGAGCGGCATCTTTTGAGCGGTCGGCCGAGGTGTGATCGAGCACGCGCAGCGCCGGCGTGAATCGAGCCGCCTCCTGGATCCAGTTGAACACCAGCGAGCGCGGCGCGACGACGAGCGACGGGCCGCTCGGCCGATCGGCATGTGCCGGCGCGTCGCCGTTCCCCTCAGCCGACGCCCGAATCTGCCGCCGCGCTTCCAGCAGCGCCAGCACCTGCACCGTCTTTCCCAGCCCCATGTCGTCGGCGAGGCACCCGCCGAAACCGAAGCGGCGGAGAAAAGCCATCCACCCCAGCCCCTCGCGCTGGTAGCCGCGAAGCTCACCCACGAACCCGGCCGGCTCATCGAGCGCCTCGACGCCTTCGAAGCGCATCAGCTCATCGCGCGCCCTGGCGAACGTCTCATCGAAGCGCGACTCCGGCATCGCCGAGAGCAGCGCGTCCAGGAAGCCGATCTGGCGCTTGCTGAAGCGAAGGTGCTCGTCGACCGCCTCGCCCATTCCGACCAGCGATGCATAACGCTGGAGCCACTCGTCGGGGAGCAGGCCGACCGTGCCGTCATCCAGGCGGATCGAGTTCTCGCCGCGCTGCATCGCTTTCAGCAGCTCTGGAAGCGAAGCACTGTGCTCGCCAAATTGAACCGAGCCGTGCAGCTCGAACCAGTCGATGCCGGAGCTCACCTGCAGCCGCAGCTCGCCCGGCTGCCGATACAGCTTTCCTTCCGCCTCGACCAGCCACCCTTCGGCCGTCAGTTGCTGAACCACTTTCGGCAGCCTCGAAGGAGCCAAGCGCAAGGGCCCGCTCGCCGATGCGTAGCTGAATTCCTCGCGGAACCCCAGGGCGAGAAGCCGTCCCGCCGCCGCGCTTTCCCGCGGCCCATCGCGAAACAGCACGCGCGGGGCGTCCGGCGCCACGATCGAATGCGCGGGCTCGCGCGCCGGGATCACCTGTCCGGCATAGTCGAAGGAAAGCTCCGCCACGAGCCGATCGTCCTCCCATCCGCCGCGCGAAGGCTTGCGGATCAGGATGCGCGGCTGCGGGGTCGGCCGCAGCTCTTCGAAGCGCATCTCTTCCGGCACCTCCAGCTTCGGCAGTCGCGGCAGCGCGAACAGCGTGCGCATCAACTCGTCGCGCTGCTCCAGCGGCGCCGCCAGCTTCAGCCCGTCGCGCAGCGAGCGAAGCAGCGGGAAAGCGCCGAAGTGCACCAGCGGCGCCACCCGCGTGTTCGTGAAAACAAGGCCCCCGGGCAGGACGATCACCGGCTCCGCCAGGTCCATGCGCTCCTCGCCGCGCCGTAAACTTCCATCCAGGACATAATTGCGCCCGCCGGGGCTCGTCTTGATTTCCAGCCAGAATTCCCACGCGCCCCCGTCGTCCCATTGAAGCGCGGTCGGAACATCGTCCGGCGGGAGCTTGCGCATTCGGCAGCGGCCGGTCTGGCAGATCAGCCGGAAGGTCGTGTCCAAAGCCGAGTCCGGCAGCACGAACCGGCGCGGCCGCTGCGCCTCATCATCGAAGTCGATGGGATAACTCTCGTCGCTGCGTACGCCGAAAAGCATCTGCAGAATCTGGCGGTCGGTTGGCTCTGGCAGGCGGGAGATCTGTTGCGGGCTGAGCGTCAGGCCCGTCGCCCGCTCCCATCGTCCCTCGCGCGTAATTCGCTCCTGACCCAGTTGCACCGTCAGCCCGCCCTCGACGCTCGCCGCCTGCTCGACGATGTAGACAATTCGCCGATCGACCGGCCAGGGGGCGATCACCTCATCCGGCGGCGCAGATTCCATCTGCACGCGCAGCCTGGAGAGCTGCTGCTTCCAGGGTGGCGTTGGCTGCGCGGCATCTGGCGTTGCCTTCGGCGCGGGATTGCGATCACGTCCCTGCGGATTCATCGCCTCCAATTCGCTGAGGTTGGGCAGGAGGTTTTCCTGCTCCGCCTGCAGCAGCGTCGCCCACAGATGCTTGCAGGGCGCATCGTTCTCTCGGAAGAACGGGCAGGTACAATCGTAGCTGACGTCGTTGTGCCCCCATTCGATGCGCACCCGATAGCGCCGCCCGCCCTGCACGTTGGCGCGGATCGAATGTTCGCGCCCGCGCAGGATCGCGACCGCTCCCGAGGCGTGGTACTCCCGACCGCGCGCTTGAACCGCCGCGTCGAAATCCTGTGCGAACCACTGAAGTGCTGACATGCGATTTTCACGCCCGCCGTTCCGCAGCGGGAAACGCGCCATCATACGTGCAAATCGCCCGTGAGGCGCGGGCCGCCACGCGTATCGCGAAAATGATTCTGTTGGCAGCGCTTACACCCTCGCGGGCTCTCGCGAAGAGGAGGAGGCGGTTGCCCGAAGGGCTGAGGATTGAAGGAATTCCGCCAGCCGGCGCTGATACTCTTGCGGATTCGTCGGCATGGCGCCCAGATGACCGCTCTCATCGGGTCGCCACAAAATGTCGCCGCGCTCCGGACGCAGGGCGCTGCTCATTGCGGCCCTCGAGGCGTCAGTTGCCAGGAATGAATCCTCGGCCGGCGAGATCACCATCACGGGGCAATGGGCGGCCGCGATGCCATCGACGGGGCGAACGGCCCCGAAGTCAGCGCCCGACAGGCGCTGCGCCCAGTGCAACGCGGCGCGCTGGAAGATTTTTCCCGGCGCCCCAAGCCAGTCCATGTGAAGCATCGCCGCGCTTGCGAAGTCGGCGAACGGACTCTCCAGGACCACAGCGGCCAGGTCCTCCCGAAGCACGGCCACAGCCGCTGCGACCGCCGCCCCCAGGCTGATGCCGAACAGCACGAGGTCCTCGGTTTCGGCCGGGCGCTGGGCGCGCAAGGAATTCAAAACGGCATCGATGTCATGGCGCTCAAAATACCCGGCAGTGCATTCGGTGCCACCGCTTTCCCCATGCCCGCGCAGGTCGACCGCAAGAATGTTGTATCCCAGCGCGTGCCAGGTCGGCGCCCAGGCAATCGCGCCCACCTTCGCATCAGCGTAACCGTGGATGAACACGACACAGCGGCCCGGCCGGGCGGACGCCGCCCGCGCGATCCACCAACCGGCAATGCCCAGCGGCCGACCCGTTCGCTCCTCGCGCACCTGGAACTTCATCTCTTCGAACGCCAGCCCAAGATCGCCGGGCGAAAGCCGCCGAAGCACCCATAGCGCCTTTCCATCTGTCATTCGCGGGGGTCTCAACAGCGACACCGCCAGCAGGAGCACGACACCCGCTGCGAGGATGCCGCCAAGCAGAAGCAGGATGGCGAGGAAGACCAATGCGTGCATCGGCAACTGATCTTAGCAGCAGCATCGCGGGCAGGTGACTCCCCTGCCGGGGGTGTGAGCGACGCGCTGAAAGCGACTTGCCAGACATCGCCGCAAATTGGAGACAAACACTCCTCGCCAGTGTTGGGAGGTCGCGTGCCAAACAGATTCCCTCAAGCTTCGATTCGCGTCGGTCCGATAATGAAAATGGACCTTGGGGCCAGGGATGGCCGACAAAAAACGCTAAGGAGAGCACTCGTGAAGATTCTGATCCCGTCGATTGCCGTGCTAATGACTGTCGGTTACGGATGCGCCAGCAAGAAGCCCCCGGAAACCATGCAGGAGAACGCCGCCGTCACTGACGTCAGGCCGGGCCCGCAGCCGGTGGCCGAAGCCGGATATGCCCCGGCTCCCGCGCCCGAGCCGCTGGTCACTCAGACCCCGAGCACGCCCGGACCAACCGCGCAGGCAGGTGGGTCGAGCTACACCGTGCAAAAGGGCGACACGCTCTTCCGAATCGCCAAGCAGCATTACGGGGACGGCAAGCAGTGGCAGAGAATCGCGGCGGCCAATCCCGGTCTCTCGCCCCAATCGCTCAAGGCGGGCCAGAAAGTTTATATTCCCTAACTATCGCGGGTGAGGTGAACCTGCGGCGGAGCCGCTTACCCCTCGCTGATCATCCCAACGCCCGGGCAGGATGCCCGGGCGTTTTTATTTTACGATGTTTTCACACTTCCGCAGCCGTTTCCGTCGCTGCATTGGCGGCGCGCCGACCACGAACCCGCGAGACGAATGCGGCGCCAGCCCCGGCAAGTACTGCCAGCGGCGGTTCAGCGGGCACTCGATATCGCAGCGATCCGACCGACAATGCGTGGACCACCGTAAAGTAAATCGCCGGCAGCGCGAGCCAGAGCACCACTTGGCGGGGCAGTCCGCCGCGCACCACGCCGATCAGCACCAGCAGATCAAACGGAACGCTGAACAGCAGGCCAATCATCACATACGAGCGTTTGCCGTACTCCTCGCTGAGGGGGAAGGGGCTCCACGTGCGGGCAAGCTTTCGCGCGATCAGCGGCAGCAGACGCGCCGGGTTGTCTCGAATGAATCGTCGCGCTTCAACCGAGAGGTACTGCGAACGCTGCGTTTCTGACATCGCCTGCAGCTCCGGCATCTCCTGAACGAACCTCTGGTCGCTGGCGCCGGTGGCGGCGGGGTTGAACCCATCGTAGGCGGTGATTCCATCATTGGTCGTCGTCCAGACCCACTCGCCCAAAACCTCCTGGTTCCGCCACGCCCAGGGCAGCAGCAAAGCCACCACGAGAAGCATCGCGATCATCGCGGCGCCGAGCGCGTTTCCCACCCGCGCAGCGCGGCCCGCGGGGCCAGCGTCATGCTCCCACGTCGCCCAGATTCCAATGAAGCTGAGCAGGATTGGCAGCGCCATGGCCGAAGGACGCACGATGACCGACAACCCGAGCAGCGCGATCCCGAGGATGAAACGGCGGCGAAACGTTAGCAGCAGCATGCCCCAGGCGAGCATCGCGGTGAATAGCGTTTCGGTCAGCAGCAGCCCGCAGAAATAAATCAGGAACGGATTGAAGGCCACCAGCATCGCCGCGGAGAAAGCAGCGACGGGGCCGTCGTCCCTCCTTCGAAGACGTCGCGTGAGCCAGTAGATCGCCAACACCGTCGATGAATCGAGCACCGCCTGCACCGCGCGCACGACGCGCGGCGCAGCGCCGCACGCCGCCAGCAGCAACGGGTAACCCGGCGTGCGGACGGCATGGACATCCTGTTCGAAGCGCGGATCGAATGACTTGAGTCCATTGCCCTTCAGCAGGTTTTGAGCCAGCTCGAGGTAGCCGCGCTGGTCGGGCAGCGCGTCGATCGAAGCGGCATTCACCGGCCGGCTGAGGCACCACGCCAGTCGCACGAGGAGGCTCGCCGCAAGCAGGATCGCCAGAAGCTTTCGGCGCCGCGGCAGTTCATGGCCGTTCACGTCCTAACCGTACAATGCCGCCGCGGAGATCGAAAGGATGCAGTCCAGCCCCCACACCAGCCGCCCTCAGACCATCGACGAACAACTTGTGCTGCGCGTCAACGAGATCTTTCACGACGTGGAAGGGCCGGCGTATGAGAATCGCCATCCCGAAATCTTTCGCGACGAGGTACAGCGCTGGAAGCGAATCGCGGCGCGATTCATCGCCCCGTCCGCCGGGCCCCTTCGGCTACTGGATATCGGCTCCGGCACAGGGTTCGTGCCCCTTCAGGTGGGGCTCTTTTTGCAGGCCGACGACACGCTGATCTGCTCCGATCTCTCGGCCGCGATGCTGCGCGCTTGCGAGCGCAACGTTTCCGCCGCGGGGCTCGCGTGTCGCTGCGAATACTCGAAACTCGATGGTCGAACACTGGGCGGGAGGGATGCCTCCTGCGATTTCGTGACGTTGAACTCCGTGCTGCATCACATCCCGGATCTGCCCGCGTTCCTCGCCGAGATCGATCGTGTGCTGAAACCCGGCGGGCGGCTGATCGTCGGGCACGAACCGAACAAGCGGTTCTATCAGCGGCCAGCCATGCGCTTCCGCGAATTCGCGGCCGCCATGCTCTTCGCCCCAAAACACTGCGCTGCATCGGCACTGAGAGAGCTGGGATTGATAAACCTCGCGAAGGGCGCACTGCGTCCGATCCACTCCGGGCTGTCCGCGCAGCAGCGAACAGTACACGAGGTGAACCGGCGGCTGCTGGACGAGCGGATGATCACGGAGCCGCTCACTGCGGACCGGATCACCGAGCTCGTGGACATCCGCTCCCCAACCGCCGGCGGGTTTCACCGCGATCGCGGCATTGACCCTCATGAAATCATTGCGGGGCATTTGCCGGGATACGTTCTCGAACACCTCGAGACCTACAACCACCTGGGAGATCACGTCAGCTCGCGCAACCGCCTGACGCGCTGGTACCAGGAGCGCCTGCGGGCGACGCTCCCTCATGATGGCGCGACTTTCCTCGCTGTGTACCGGAAGCTGAATCCCTCATGTGAAGTGGGATGAGCGAGGCCTCGCTTGGCACACAACCACTGGCGCCGCAGGCAAGATTGCAACTGACGCGCACATCGGCCCCGCATATCATCACGCCATGCCCCGCCCCTTCCCGGTGATGCCGCGCGGCCCGCGTCGCGCCAAACCCCGCAAAGAGCAGCAGCTGTTCGGCTGTCCGCGCGTTTCGCCGCGCCGGGAGCTCGCGGCCCTGCACGGCTACCGCCGTTCCCGCGTCCGCTTCATGGCGCCGAGCGAATAACCTTGACCCGAGGAGCGCCTGATGTCTCCGCTGCCGTTGAGGATTGAGAAGGTGAAGACGAAATCGCGCAGCGAGATGATTGACGTGACCGATCGGATCGAGCAGGCGCTGGCCGAGGAGACGGTTCAGGACGGAATGGTCATCGTCTACGTGCCGCACACGACGGCGGCCGTCACCATCAACGAAAACGCGGACCCGGACGTGAAGAGCGACATGCTTCGCAAGCTGTCGGAGCTGGCGCCGAAGATGGAGCCGTATTACGAGCACTCCGAAGGCAACAGCGACAGCCACGTGAAGACCGCGCTCGTCGGCAACAGCGTCATCGTGCTGGTGGAGAAGGGCCGGCTCGTGCTCGGCCAGTGGCAGGGCGTCTACTTCTGCGAATTCGACGGCCCGCGCGATCGGCAGATGATGATCAAGATCGTGGAATTCACGGGGCCAACTACGGAGAAGAATTAGCCACCGACGGGGCACCGATGGACACCGATCAAGTAAATACATTTGAAGCAGCAGACGCGCCCATCATCGAACGATCAGGCGCCGACGCACCTCCGTGAACAGCAATGCATTAAAAAGAAGCCCTCTATCTTTTGCATTTTCATCGGTGTGAATCGGTGCCCCATCGGTGGCTACATTATTTCCGGCGGAATCCTGAGCGGGAGGTCGTGTGAGGCGGTTGATGAGCGCGGTTCTGGTGGTGGCGGTGGGGGTGGCGGGGTGCGCGGGCGAGCCCCGTGGAGCGGTCGTGGCGAAAGTGAATCGCTCGGCCATCCCCGTCGACCGCGCCGCGCCGTATGACGCGCAGTATGTGTTGCACGCCCGCCAACCGGTCACCTGGCCGGCGACCGCGCCGTCGACGCTGCTCGCGCGAGCTCGCCCCCACAAGAAGTACGCACAGGAGCTGACCGCGCAATGGCTGCGAAGGGGTGAGCATCTCGGCTTCAAGAAGGAGTCCGCGGGACAGCTCGTGGCGTTCGTCGGAAAGGATCAACTCGAGTTGCCGGCCGGAAGGTATCGCTGGCAGGTACGGCCCGGCACCGATCCGCAGGCCCGGCGGGGAGAAGCCCTTCGCGAGGGAACCGAAAAGACCGTCTACGCGGTGCTGGCGGTCATCGCCGTCGGCGTCAGCCTGCTGCTGTGGCTCCATCA
>JBBRCX010000096.1:0-17039 GCA_038204465.1 Tepidisphaerales bacterium
ATCGGCCGAGACGAAGCCGAGCCTGATGACCCGATCGGGGTCGGGGACGTTGGCGTGCAGGCCGATGCTCCCGCTGAGCTCTTCCGCGTGCGCGCGGGCATACGCCAGATGCTCCTCGTGCAGCGCGGAGGGACTGATGCCGGGCGGATAATGCAGTGCCAGCAACAGATTGCTGTGGGCGGACCTGTAACGCGGCTGCAACTCAATCGCGCGCCGGTAACACGCGATTGCTTCTTCATGGGCCGCGGTGGACTTGTAGAGTTGGCCGAGGTTATTGAAGGCGTGGGCGTTGGGGGGATCGGCGGCGACGGCGCGCTCGAGGCAATCCTGCGCCGAACCCGGCCGCTCCAGCTGAAGCAGCATAGTGCCCAACTGCAGTTGCGCGGCTGCATCGCCCAGAGAAAGCGCGGCGGCTCGTTCCAGGACTTCCGCCGCTTCAATCGTCTTGCCGTCATCTCGCAGCAGCGCCGCGAAACTCACCGACGCAATCATGCGCCCAGGGTCTATCTGCAGGACCTGCTCATAGCACCGCGCAGCCTCTTCATGGCGGCGTCGTGAATGGAGCATCTGACCGAGCTTCAGGTACGCCGATGGAGGGTCAGAGCCTTTGGTCGCCGCGCGTAAGGCAGCCTCTGCCTGCTGCAGCAATTGGGCGCCGAGCGCGTTACGGCCGGTTTCATGGGCGATTGCGCCAAGGAGATAGAGTGCATCCGGATCGTGTGGATCGGCCTTCAGTATTTGGCGACAAAGCCCCTCTGCCTCAGGCAGCCTTCCCGCCTGTTGCTCCAGCACCGCAGCTTGGAACGTGGCAGAATGAGTCGACTGAGTCATGCCGATACCAACCCCCGAAGGATCATCGAGGGTATCCGCATGGGCGATTGCCAGCAATCAACGTCTGTTCGAACAAGCGTGAGCCGCATCGAGCTGACCACGCGTTGTTTGACTGCGCATTACGGAACTATACATTGGGCGCTGTCGCCGCTTGATCTTGTGCTGGCGGCCGCGGACATTCGCCTGCGTCCCGCGCAGCCCGTCGAGCCGTGGGCCGCGCGGCTCCGTTCGATCACAAAGCGGCCCGGTGGAGCAGGACATGTCCGATCCTATCATCTATTTCAACAGTTCGATGCCGCGATCCGGCTCGACGCTGTTGCAGAATATTCTCGCCCAAAACCCGCGCTTTTACTGCAGCCCCACCAGCGGCGTCATCGCGCTGATCGACTCGGCCTACACCCAGTTTGGCGATCTGGACGCGTTCAAGGCGCAGAACCCAGACCTGATGTGGAAAGGTTTCTGCGGCTTCTGTCGCGGGGGCATGCAGGGGTTCTACCGCGCCATCACTGACAAGCCGGCAGTCATCGACAAGAACCGGGTCTGGGTGCTGTACTACGAATGGCTGAACGAGATCTTCCCCAAGCCCAAGGTCTTCATCCTTGTCCGAGATCTTCGCGCGATCCTCGCGTCGATGGAGAAGCTATACCGCAGGAACAAGCACCATGATCGCGGGCGCGAGGGTGAGCCCGCCAAGGGGATGGGGATGCTCACTGTGGGAAACCGCGTGGTGCACTGGATGAATACCAACCCCGTGGGGGTTTCCACTATGGGGCTTGTGGATGCAATTCAGAAGGGCGTCATCCGTCACTGCCATGTCATTCGTTTCGAAGACCTGACAACCCACCCCAAGCCGGTGCTCCAGCGTCTCTATGAGTATCTGGAGGAACCTTATTTCGAGCACGACTTCGAAAACGTGGAGCAGAAGACGGAAGAGAACGACGGTGCTTTTGCGATCTACGGGGACCACTCGATCCGCAGCAAAGTTGCGCCGCCTCCGCTCGACTACTGGGACCTGCTTGGCAAAGACGTGGCGGCAACAGTGGTCCGCAACTTCCCGCTTTTCTACAGCACTTTTTACCCCGACAAACGATAGAGCAGGCCGCAGGTTCGCCAGGGGGTTCGCCTGGCCAGGCAGAAGACACCGATCGCTGGTCATGGCGCGGCCGCACACCACCGTTGCCACATCCGCCGATACGACAACTCCAGCCGGCGGACGAAGCGCTGTGCGTCCATCAACGGCGACGTCCGCATGCGCGGCCGCATTTCGCGGCGCAACTTCGACAATCGCGGCAGGTTGCCGGCAAGGTCCACCGCAACGCCAACATATTCTTGCGGCGAGAACGCGATCAATTCCGGCAGCCCGGCGTTGTTCAGCAGACTGACGCCGACTCGGGAGACATGCGAAGTCCCCTCCAGCGTGATCGCCGGAACACCCATCCAGAGCGCCTCGCAGGTGGTTGTCGTTCCATGGTAAGGATACGTGTCCAGCGCAATGTCGACGTTGCCATACCGCGCCAGGTGTCGAGCGGTCCGGGCTTCCCAGCCTTGAAGTTCAAGCCTCCCGGAGGCGATGCCATAGCGTTGGAACGCTTCTGCCGCCTCTTCACGAATCCCTGCATCGGCCAACGGTTTGTTCTTCAGCAGCAGCCGCGAGCCCGGAACCTCGCGCAGGATATGGGCCCACATTTCGATCAGCCTCTCATTGATCTTTGCGAAAGCGTTGAACGAACCAAACGTGATGTAACCGTTGCGCAGCGCCGCAAGCTCCGCCACCTCCGGGCTGTCCGAAGGCGGCTGATAGCACCACGCGCAGGGATCGAGGCGCACCAGTTGTTCCGTGTGGAAGCGCTCGGTCAGTCCCGGTGGATCCGCGAATGAATCGGTAATCCGGTAATCGATCGTCGGCAATCCCGTCGTGTTCGGGTATCCAAGATAAGTCACCTGAATCGGCGCCGGCTTGCGGGCGAAGAGGAGCATGCGGTTTGCAGCCGTGTGCCCGCCCAGATCGACCAACACGTCGATCCGATCCTCGCGGACGATCTCCGCCACGCGTTCATCCGATAGCCCCACGACCTCGCGCCACTCACCCGCGCTGCGCCGGAGCCGCGCGGTGGTTTCGTCCGGACGCCCGACGCCTGAATAACATATCGGCTGGTAACGCGCGCGATCGTGTCCCTGCAACACCGGCTCGACGAAATAGCCGACCGAATGGCTGCGGAAGTCGCTCGACACATATCCGATTCGCAGGCTCCGCTCCGGGTTGCGATCGTTGGTGTGCGTCGCGCTCAATCCGTCGAGCCGTCCCTGCCGATCGGCCCAGCTACGATGTTCCAAGAAGATCGACTCAGCGTCCCGGCCTGGGTGATAGTGCAGTGAGAAAACCAGGTTGCTTCCGGCGGCGGCGTAATCGGGCCGAAGCTGCACCGCGCGTCGATAGCTTTCTACAGCCGCCTCGTGCCGCCCGCGATCCTGGTAGGCGTTGCCGAGATGCACGTGCACATCGGCGTCCGCTGGCGCCAGCGCCCGGGCTTTTTCGTAAGCGGCCAAGGCCTCCCCGTGCCGGCCGCGGCTTCGCAGGCTCGTGCCGAGGCTGCTGTAGAACACTGCTTGAGTGGGATCGAGTTCGATCGCCTTGCGGTAAAACGAGATCGCCTCGTCGTTTCGCTCCTGTGCCTGCAGGGCATTTCCAAGATTGAAGTAAAGGTTTGCATCGCGCGGCTGCAATTCAACGGCACGCGAGTGTTCCGCTATTGCCTCGTCATATCTCCGAAGCGCCTGCAGGCTCGAGCCAAGGTTGTTGTGATAGGTTGCCTCCGCCGGCTGAAGGGCAACGGCCTTGCGGTAACTCTCGATGGCCTGTTGGTACTGCCCTTGAGCCGCAAGCGCCGTGCCGAGGTTGTAAAGCGCTTGCGCGAAGTCAGGCCGCAGTTCCAGCGCGCGCTGGAAACACTCGATGGCCTCGTCGTTTTTTCCAAGCAGGTGCAGGCAGCTGCCGAGGTTGTTGTGATACCTCGCGCGCTCAGGGCGCAGCGAAATCGCCTGCCGGAACGCGGCGCCGGCTTCGTCAAAGCGCCTCTCCGCCCCCAGTTCCGTGCCCCGCTGATCGTGCCGATCGGCAACCTCGGCGCCGGACGGTCCGGCTTCGGCACTGTCGCACCACTTGCGCCACATCTGCCGGTAGGCCTCCTCCAACCCGCGCGTGAACTTCACGGCGTCAGTCAACGGCGATCGCAACAGCCTCGCGCGCATTCCGCTGCGCAGCTGCGCGAGCCGGGGCAGATCGCGCGCCAGCGCAGCCGCGGCTTTCACATATCGATCGGGCGAGTCGGCCGCCAATTCGCTCAGCGCGACATTGGTGAGGACGCTGTGTCCCATTCGCCCGGAATAGCGGTCAGCCACCAGTGACACCACCGGCACGCCCATCCATAGCCCATGCAGGCTCGTGGTATGCCCGTTGAACGGGAATGGATCCAGCGCAATGTCGATCTCATGATGAAGCGCGAGGTAATCGTCGAACGAGCGGCGGCGGACAAAATGCAATCGCTCCACGCTAACGTCCTCTTGCAAGAACAGGTGCACGAGCCTCGCCTCGGCGGTTCCCTGCGGGCAGCGGAGCATCAGCCGTGCGTCTTGAACTTCTGTGAGAACCCGCGACCAGAGCTTCACCACCTCGCCGTTCAGCTTCGCCGCATCGTTCAGGCATGCGAAGGTGATCCCGCCGGTGCACAGCGCGGGCAGCGGCCCCACCTCAGGTGCATTTTCCGGCGGGCGATAGCAGGCGAAGCAGTCCGGCAACCGCACCACCTTCTCGGTATGATATTGCTCGCTGGCGCCGGGCGGGTCCGCGAGCCCATCGGTCAGGCGATAATCGATCTGTGTCATGCCGGTCGTGTCCGGGTAGCCGAGGTATGTGACCTGCACGGGGGCGGGCTTCAGCGCAAAGGCGCGCAGCCGGCTGTTCCCGGAATGACCGCAAAGGTCCACAAGCAGATCGATCCCATCGCGCACGATCAGGTCCGCCAACTGCTCAATTGAAAGACCGAGCACATCGCGCCATTGGTCCGCGTGTTGCTGAAGGCGGCGCGTCGTGGCGTCCGGCTTGACGACGTGGCTGTAGCAGAAGACTTCGAACCGCTCGCGATCGTGGGCACAAAGGATCGGCTCGATGAAGAACGCGACAGGATGATGTTCAAAGTCGGGCGAGACGTAACCCACGCGCAGCCGGCGCAGCGCGTTTCGGTCGTTGGCGTGCTGCCGCGTGGTGCCCGCAGGCACAGCCGCGTGCCGCCGGGCCCATAGCAGATGTTCCTCGAAAATGGTTTTGCGGTCGTACTCGGGACTGTAGTGCAGGAGCAGCAGCAGGTTCTCGTGAGGCTCCGTGTCCGTCGGATCGATTGCGATGGCCCGCCGCAGGGCGTCGATCCCTTCTGCGATGCGGCCCTGCGCTTTGAGGACATGAGCGAGATTGTTGAGCGCCGCGGCATCGTTCGGATTCAAGCGGATCGCCTGTTCCAGGCCGGCCACCGCCTCATCGTGCCTCCCCACCGCCCGGTAGCTTGCCGCCAGGTTGTTGAGGGCGTTCACATAGTTCGGCTGAATGGCCAGCGCGCGTTTTAGCGACGCGATGGCTTCCTCGTGTCGCTCTTGCGCTTCCAGCGTAATGCCAAGATTGTTGTGGAACGCCGCCGTCTCCGGCTTCAGACCGATCGCCCGCTCGAAACTCAGGATCGCTTCGTCGAAACGTCCCAGGGCGTGCAGGCTGATGCCCAGCTCGCTGTGGAAAGCGGCTTCATTGGGACGTACTGAGCAGGCACTCTGCAGTCTCTCGGCCGCCTCGTCATGGCGCCCCGCCGCCTGCTGATTGCGCCCAAGCGCCAGATGAAGGTCCACTGCTTCAGGCCGGGTTTCAAGGGCGTGACGCAGCACATTAGCGGCCTCCTGATGGCGGCCCTGTATCTCGAGGACTCGCCCAAGATTTAATCGCGAGCTGACATCGCGCGGCTCGAGGACGATCGCCCTTCGAAAGCAATCCTCAGCCTCGGGCATCCGCTTCTGCTGCGCCAGCAGAACACCCAAATCGTGCTGCGCTCCGGCATCCAAAACGCCCAGGGCCGCAGCCTGTCGGAGCTCCTGTTCCGCCTCGGCTGGTTTTCCCGCGCCGGCCAGCACCACTCCCAGCAGGCGGCGCGCTTCGATCGCCGTCGGGTGAAGCCTTACAGCCTCGCGCAGATGTTTCTCCGAGGATGCAGGATCACCCTGCCGCCAGAGCGCTCGCCCGAGATTCAGTTGAGCATCCGCACGATGCGGGTCCAACTCGATCGCCCGCCGATAGGATGCGATGGCCTCCGGGACCTTCCCCAACGCGGAATACGATTCGCCCAGGTTGTTGTGATAATCCGCGACCGAGCCTTCCGCCGCGATAGCCCGCTCGATCAAGGCGGCAGCATCGGCGTGCCGTCCACGCTGATGATGGATCACGCCCGTGAGATGAAGCGCGTCCGGATTGTCCGGCTCGTGGACAAGGACCTTCTGATAGAGCGCATTGGCATCATCCAGCCGCCCGGACCTGTGCAGAGCGAGACCCGATTCCAGAGACTGGAGGATTTCGCTCTCGCTGGACATGACTCGTTCAAGCGCCGTCGTTTCGCCGGCGGTTTTCAGGCCGGCTGGTGGCGCGCCGACAGCTGCGTCGCCGCGCACCAATTCCTCCACATCGCGCGGTACGCCGACTCGAGCCTTCGGACGAAGCCGTCCCGATCCATCAAGGGCGAGCGGCGCATTCGCTCGCGCAATCCCTCGCGCAAGCCCGCCAGTCGCGGAAGGTCGCTCGCCAGGTCCGCGGCGACGCGGACGTACTCCTCGGGCGTTTGCGCGATGAATCTGTCGAGTCCGACGTTGCTCAGCAGGCTCACGCCGACGCGCGACACGTGCGTCATGCCCTGCAGACTCACCACCGGAACGCCCATCCAGAGCGCCTCGCACGTGGTCGTCGTTCCATGATATGGGAAGCTGTCGAGGCCAATGTCCACCCGGTTGTACTGCTCCAGGTGCTCGCCAACGCTCAGCGCCCAGCCCTGGAGCTCAAGCCGGTCCGGCTCGACACCCTGCTGCGCGAAGAGCTGCATCATCTGATCGCGCGAGGCGGCTTCGCCAAGGCACTTGTTTTTCAAGAATAGCCGGGACTCCGGCACCGTCAGCAGGAGGCGCGACCACAGTTCGATCAGCGCCGGGTTCAGCTTCGCCGAGGCGTTGAAACTGCCAAACGTCACTCGCGTTGCCGCCATCGCCGGGAGCCGCGCCACCGCCGGCGCATCGGGCGACGGCTGATAGCACCAGGCGCAGAGGTCGAGCCGGACCAACTCTTCGGTATTGAACCGTTCCGTCATGCCTTTCGGGTCGGCATAGGAATCGGTGATGCGATAATCCATCGTCGGCAGCGCGGTGGTGTTGGGATATCCGAGGTAAGTCACTTGCAGGGGCGCCGGCTTTCGCGCGAACAGCAACATGCGCTGTCCGCCTGCGGTGTAGCCGGAAAGATCGACGAGGATGTCGATCGCATCTTCCTGGATCAGCGCGCCGACCTCGTCCTGCGATTTCCCGGCGATGCTGCGCCAGCGATCCGCGAGCGCCTGGAGCCGCGCCGTCACCGGGTCAGCCCTGCCGTCGCTATAGCAGAAAACCTCGAACTCCTGATGGTCGTGCGCGACCAGCACCGGCTCGATGAAGAAGCCCACCGAGTGCGTCTTGAAGTCCCCTGAGACGTAGCCAACGCGCAGCCGACGCTCGGGCGAGCGGTCGGTATCGTGCCGGCGAGCGGCGGGCGGCAGCGCCTGCGCATGTTGCCGTACCCACCGTCGGTGCTCTTCGAAGATCTGTTCAGGGTCGAGCGACGGGTGATAGTGCAGCGCGAAGAGGAGGTTGCTGTCGGCGTCCACGAAGTCCGGATCGAGGGAGAGCGCCTTGCGGTAAGCGGCGATCGCTTCGTCATGGCGGCCCAGCGCCTTGTAAGCGTTGCCGAGGTTGTTGTGCGCAGGTGGGTATTCGGGCTTCAGCTCGAGCGCCCGCCTATAGCAATTGATGGCTTCCACATCGCCACCCTGGACATGCAGGGCGTTACCGAGGCTGTTGTGAAACTCCGCCTGGTCCGGCTTCGCCGCGATCGCACGCTGGTAGACCTTGATCACATCCATATGCCGCGCGAGCGAACGCAGGCTTTCGCCGAGGTCCGAATAGGCCGCGGCGTCATTCGGCCGCGTCTCCAGCACACGCTCCAGCTCCTCGACCGCTTCTGAATGTCGCCCCTGGTCGCGCAAGCTACGCGCGAAATTGGCCTTGAACTGAGCGCGTTTCGGCTGCAGCGCGATCGCCCGCTGGTACAGGACGTCTGCCTCGGGATAGCGTTTTTCGTTCAACAGGCAGTTCGCAAGGTTGTTGTGGGCGTCCGCGTGATTCGGGTCGAGCCGGATCGCCTTTTGGTAGGAGTCGATTGCCTCTGCCGCTTCTCCCCGCGCGTAGAGGACATTGCCGATGTTGTTCAGTGTCTCGGCATCGTCCGGGCGCACCGACAACGCCTGCCGGTAGGCCGCGATCGCCTCCTCAACTCGCCCCTGGGATTGATAGCGTGACCCGAGACCGGTGTAAGCGTCGGCGGGAAGGCCCGGGGCCGCAACGGGTCGGCGGTGTCCCGCGCACCAGCGCCGCCACACTTCACGGTAGGCCTTCTGCAAGTCGTCGACGTATCGCGCGCCGTCCGTCAGCGGCGACGACGCCATTCGCGCCCGGGCCTCCTGGCGCAACCGTGATAACCGGGGCAAATCCTCGGCGATTCTGCGGGCGATCAGGATGTATTCTTCCGGCGTCCGCGCGATCAATTCCTGCAGGCCGACATTGCTCAGCAAGCTCACCCCCTGGCGGGAGACGTAGCTCTTGCCCGCGAGCGTTACCACGGGCAATCCCATCCAGAGCGCGTCGCACGTCGTGACGCCGCCGTTATAGGGGAATGGGTCCAGGGCGATGTCGATGGAACTCAGGTGCTGGAGATAGTTCTCCCGCGTGGTCTTGCCGACCGTCTGCACGCGGTCCGGCTCGACGCCGGCCGCGACGAGCACGCGCCTGACGCGCTCGCTCTGCCCGCCCTCGCCGCACTGCATCACGATGAGGCGCGATCCGGGCACCGCCTGCAGGATTTTCGCCCATAGCTCGAGAACGCGGTCGGTCACCTTCGAGAGGTTGTTCAATGAACCAAAGGTGACGCGCCCGCTTGCAAGCACAGGGGGCGGCATAATCTCTGAGCAATCCCCCACCGCACGGTAGCACCAGGCGACGTGCGGAAGCCGGATCAGCTCTTCGATGTAATAGCGGTCGTTTTCACCGGGCGGATCGGCGTACGGATCGCTTACGCGGTAATCCATCGCTGCCATTCCGGTGGTGTCGGGATAGCCGAACTGGCTGATTTGAACCGGCGCCGGTTTGCGCGCGAACACGAGCAGGCGGTTTCCCGCCGTGTGCCCGGCGAGGTCGATCAGAATATCGATACGATCGTCGCGGACCGCTCGCGCCACCCGCTCATCGGACATGCCCGCGATGTTCCGCCAGCCGTCGGCGTGCGACTTGATCTGTTGGGTCACATCTTCTTCGAAAGGAACGTCGGAGTAGCAGATCATCTCGAAGCGCGCGCGGTCGTGCGCCGCGAGCACCGGCTCGACGAAGAAGCCGACCGGGTGCTTCTTGAAATCCGCCGAGACCAGCCCGACGCGCAGCGTACGGTCGGGGGACCGATCGTTTGCGTGGGCAGGGGAGGCTTGTGTCAGCGGGTCGGCATATTGCCGGCCCCATCGCACGTGCTCCGCGAGAAGCGCCTCGAGATCGTAGTCGGCATAATGCAGGGTCAATAACAGCCCGCTGTGAGCGTCGGCGAAATCCGGCTTTAGCGCGAGCGCCTGACGATAGGCCGCGACCGCGTCGTCGTTGCGGCCAAGGCTCAGCAGCGCATTGGCGCGACTGAGGTAAAATTCCGCGCGGTCGGGTGCAAGCTCGATGGCGCGCTGGAAGCACTCGATCGCCCGGTCGGGCTTTCCCTCGCTGGTGAAGTTATTTCCAAGATTCCCGTGGTATTCCGCCGCGCCGGGCTGCAGCTCGATTGCCCGGTGGTAACTCGCAGCCGCTTCATCATAGCGCTGCGCGATGCGCAGGCTGTTCCCCAGATTGTTGTGCAGTGCGCCAAAGGACGGGCGCAGTGCCACCGCCCGCTGATGGGTCGCCACCGCGTCTTCGATCCGGCCGCACGTCTGCAGCGCGTTGCCCAGGTTGTTCATCGCGTCTGCGTTCTGCGAATCGAGCTCCAGCGACTTCTGATACGCGCCCAGGGAATCCTCCATCCTCCCCTGCCTGATGAGGGAGTTCCCGAGATTCAGGTATCCTTCGGACGTTTCAGGCACGCCGCGATGCTCTCCGCCGCACCAGCGCTCCCACATCCGCCGATACGCTTTCTCGAGGTCGCGAGTCAGGCGCTGCCGGTCCATGATCGGCGACGTCTGCAGGCGTTGGCGCAGCCCGCGGCGCAGCTCGGCCAGGCGCGGCAGGTCGTTCGCCAGCGCGCTGGCGACCTGCACGTATTGCTCGGGTGATTGCGTCAGCAACTCCGCAAGGCCGACGTTCTTCAGCAGGCTCACCCCCACCCGCGACACGTGCGTCTTTCCCTCGATGCTCACCACAGGGAGTCCCATCCAAAGCGCTTCGCAGGTCGTGGTCGTGCCGTGGTAGGGAAACGTGTCGAGCGCGATGTCAAGCCGGTGATACATCTCCAGGTGCTGCCGCGTCGTGTCCTGCCGGCCGAGGAGGATCAACCTTTCATCATCGACGCCGTGACGAGCGAAGCGATCGCGCATCTCTTTTGCGCCCGCGGGATCGGAGAAGGTCTGGTTTTTCAGCACCATTCGGGAGCGCGGCATGGCACTCAGCAGCGCGCACCAGAGCGCGATCATCTCGTCGGTGATCTTTGAAGGGAAGTTGAACGATCCGAAGGTGACGTAGCCGTTGCCCATCGCCGGCAAATCCCCCACCGGCGGACCGTCGGCCGGCGGTTGGTAGCACCAGGCGCAGGGGTCCAGCCGCACCAATTCCTCGGTATTGAATCGTTCCGTCGCGCCGGGCGGGTCGGCGTGGGAGTCGGTGATGCGATAGTCGACCGTGGGGAGCCCCGTCGTGTCGGGGTAGCCCAGGTAGGTGACCTGGACCGGCGCCGGCTTGCGCGCAAAAACAGGCATTCGATTGCCTGACGAGTGCCCGGAGAGATCGACCAGGATATCGATCTCATCGCGGCGTATCAGTTCGGTGAGATGGTCGGTGGAGGCGCCGTACACGTTGCGCCACTGGTCCGCGAGCTTCTCGATCCGCCGCGTGAATGCATCACTGCTGCCCACGTCGGAGTAGCAAAAGACCTCGACTTGTGATTTGTCGTGGGTCGCGAGAACCGGCTCGATGAAGAAGCCGACGGAGTGCGTCCGGAAATCGGGAGAGACGTATCCGACTCGCAAGCGCCGGCCGGGCGTGCGGTCATTGGCGTGCGGCTGAATCAGCGGCGCAACAGGATCGGCGTGCTGCCGGGCCCAGCGAAGGTGCTCCTCGAAAATCGACTGAGCGTCGTACGAAGGATGGTAGTGGTATGTGAACAACAGGTTGCTGTGCGTCTCGACCTGCTCCGGGCGCAGCACGAGCGCCTTTCGATACGACTCGATTGCGTCAGTCAGCCGCCCCAGGTCCTTCTGGCTGTTGCCGAGATTGTTAAACGCGGTCGGACTGTTGGGCTGTATCTGAAGCGCGCGCCGGTACCACTCGATTGCTTCCTCGTGCTTGCCGAGATAGCGCAGGCCGTTGCCAAGATTGGTCAGGAACTCGGGCTGGTTCGGCCTGATCTCGATCGCTTTGCGATACCACTGCACGACCTCTGCATGCCGTCCCTGCATATGCAGACTATTGCCAAGGTTGCTGTAGTGCTCCGCATGGTCAGGCCGCAATTCAATCGCCTTATGGAACTGGGCGATTGCCTCATCGTGTCGGCCCAGCGCCTGCAGACTGATGCCGAGATTGTTGAGAAGGTCTGCGCGCGTGGGATCGAGCGGTATCGCCCGACGGTAACATTCGATCGCCTCTTCGTGCCGGCGCTGAATGCGATGCGAATTCCCAAGGTTGTACAAGGTTTCGACGTGGTCCGGCCGAACCGCGATCGCCCGCTTATAGAATGCGTCGGCCTGCTCGTACTTCTCCTGAACGATGAAGCAGTTTCCCAGCTTGTACAACACATCGGCGTCATCCGGCCGCGCGGTCGCGACGCGGCGCAGGCAAACGGCGGCCTCCTCCGCTCTTCCCCACGACGCGAGGCAGGTTCCGAGATAATCCTGCGCGGCGGGATCTGATTCCTGCAGTTCCGCTGCCCGCACAACGGACGCGGCCGCCTCCTCCGGCCTCCCGAGCTCATACAGCGCAAACCCAAGCCCGCCATGGCCCGGCCCGTATTGCGGTCGAAGCAACACCACCCGCCGGTATGCCTCGACCGCCTCCGGAAGCCGCTTCTGGGCATGCAGTAACCGCGCGAGGGCGATGAAAGTATCGGGATCATCGGATCGCAGGGCCGCGGCCTGCCGCAATTCCGCTTCCGCTTCAGAGCTTCGTCCCAGCGCCGCCAGCACCGTTCCCAATTGCCGATGGGTATCGGAGAAGTTGGGCATCCGTCGAAGCGCATCGCGCAAGCTTTGTTCCGCCGCCGGCAATTCACCCACTCGCACGAGCGCCCGGCCGAGGTTGTAGTGCGCATCGGCCCGGCCGGGTTCCAGTTCGATGGCGCGGCGATAGCTGGCGATCGCTTCGGGAGGCCTGGTAAGCGCGGAGTACGCCTCACCGAGGTTGTTGTGATAATCGGCGACCGCCGGCTCGCGCGCAATCGCCCGCTCGATCAGCACGGCCGCTTCGGAGTGAGCACCGCGCTGATGGTGGGTAACGCCAAGCAGGTGAAGCGCGTCAGGATTGTCCGGCTCCTGGGCAAGAACACGCTCGTAGAGCTCCGCGGCTTGTTGCACCTGGCCCGCCTGGTGCAGCTCCAGGCCACGCTCCAACGCGTCCAGAATTTCAGCCTCGCTCAACATGATTTCCGGTGGCTCTTACGTGGTTTCGAACGACCGCGAGATGATACACGGAAGCGGTCCACCCAGGCTTTCTCGCTGCGCGACCCGATACCCTGACCGATCACGGGGCAGCGCTGCGCCACTGTTCCCACATCTTTTCCAGACTCGCAGCAAACTTCTGGTGGAAGGCTCCGGAATCGACCAGCGGCGAATCCGAAACGAGCTGGCGCAGTTCCCGGCGCAGGCGGGTGCGGCGCTCGGCATCGCCCGCCAGATTGATCGCCAGCGTGACGTATTGATTCGCCGTCGTCGCGACGAGCTCCATCAACCCGGCCGGGCCAAGGACGCTGACGCCGCCGCGCGATGCCCGAGTCGAAGTTGCCGAGGTGATCGCGGGAACGCCCATCCAAAGCGCGTCGAAGACCACCGCCCCCAGGCCGTAAGGGAACGGGTCGAGCGCGATATCAATGTCGTGATAAGCGGCCAGTGCTTCGGCGCCATGCGGCGCAGCCGGGACCAGCTGAACGTTGGTTTCGGAGAAACCGTGCACCGCGAACATATCCAACACATTCTGCCGCGCGGCCGAATCGGCAAAGCTTTCATCCCGCAGCACCAGGCGCGATCCCGGCAGGTTTCGCAGGATGCGCGACCATGTGTCCACCAATTCCGGATTGATGTGGGCCGCGGGCGCAAAAGAGCCGAAGGTCATGGGGGCGCCATGGGGCCGCGGATGAACTTCGGGCCCTTCGCGCGGCGCCGCGTAAAACCGCGCGCACGGTTCGAGATACACCAGTTGCTCGGTGTACTGCCGCTCCGAGGTGCGCGGCGGGTCGCTGAAGGCGTCAGTCAGGCGGAAGTCGACCGCGCTCAGGCCCGTCGTGCCGGGGTAGCCGAAGTACGAAACCTGCACCGGCGCCGGTTTCATGGCAAACAGGCGCATCCGCGCACCGGCGTGAGAAGTCAGGTCGATCAGCACGTCGATGCGATCGGCGCGGATCAAATCCCCCACCTCCTCGTCCGTCAAACGCGCGATGCCGCGCCACGGGAATGCATCCGGCGCCGCGCGGTCAGGGCCCTCGGAATGATCGGCATCTGCGTAGACGACTGCGTCAAACCGACTCGGGTCCTGGGCCGCGATTAAACCTGCAATGAATGGGTCCGGGCGAGCCGCGGATCCAGACACATAGCCCACCCTGATCTTCCGGCCGGGCGTACGGTCGTTCGTATGCTTCCCGGATCTACCACCGAGTGGGCTTCCATGCTCTTTTCCCCAAAGCGCGTGCTCGTCAAAGATCGTCTTCGCGTCCAGCCGCGGGTCGTAGTGCATCGCGCGAAGCAGTTTGCTGTGCGCCGCGGCGTCGAAGGCGTTCAGCAGAATGGAGCGCCGGTAGGCCGAAACAGCCTTGGTTTGGCGCGCGGTTGCCAACAGGCTATCCCCCAGCGCCGTGTACAGCTGGGCTGCGTTGGGCGTAATTCCGATTGCGTGCTCCAACTCCGCGATCGCTTCGGCATGACGCGCACCCTTCTGCAGCAGTCGGGCCAGCCCCTCGGCGAACTCGGGCTCCTGCGGAGCAAGCGCCACCGCCGAACGATAAGCCGACTCGGCTTCCGTCCGTTTGCCCGCCGAGAGCAGCATCCGTGCGAGCGATTGGTTCAGCGCCGCGCTGTCGGGATTCTGGATCAGCGCCTGCCGGTAGACTTCGATCGCAGCACCGGCATCAGCGTGCTCCCGCAGAGTTTCGGCCAGGTCCTGCAGCGCCTCCATGTCGTTTGGCTGCACGCGCTGCGCCGTGCGATAGGCCTCGATGGCTTCATCGAGGTTCCCCTGCTTGCGAAGGGTTTTTCCCAGGTTGCGCCAGCCTCGGACATTCTGTGGGTCGGCCGCGAGGCTCTCCTGATAGCAGGCGACAGCTTCCTGATCGCGACCCTGCGCGGTCAGCGTGTTGGCGAGATTGACCAGAAGCCGCGGGTCGCCCGGGCGAATCGCCAGGGCCTCTCGAAAGCACGCCTCCGCCTCGCTGAAGTTACCCTCATTGGCCAGCTCGACGCCGCGTGCGTTCTGTGTCGCGATCTCTCCCGCCTCATGGGGCGCAATCGTTGAGTCATTGCCGGCGCCGCGCGTTGCGCACCATCGCTGCCACAGATGCTGATACGCCGCTTCAAGCCGCGATGCGTATGACTGGCGGTTGACGAGTGGCGAGCGTCCCACTCGTTCGCGCAAGCCCTGGCGCAGGACCGTCAGGCGCCTGAGGTCTCGCGCGAGTTGTGTCGCGAGCGTCACGTACTGCTGCGGACTCTGCGCCACCAGCTCGCCGAGCGCAACGTTGTTGAGCAGACTCACCCCCACGCGGGAGACGTGCGTCTCACCCGCGAGCGTGATGACCGGAACGCCCATCCACAGTGCTTCGCAGGTGGTTGTCGTCCCGTGATACGGGTAGGTGTCCAGCGCGATATCGACTTCGTGGTACATCGCGAGATGGGCGGGCAGACTCCGCTCCCAGCCGCGCAGGACCAGGCGATCGGACTCGATTCCAAACTCCTTCATCTGCGCGCGGGTTTCGTCCTGTATCGAGCGATCCGATAGCGCCGCTTGCTTTAGCAGCAGGCGGGAATTCGGAACCGCCAGCAGCACCTGTGCCCAGAGCGCCAGCAGCCTGGCGTTGATCTTTGCCGAGGCGTTGAACGAGCCAAAGGTGATCCTTCGGGTTGTCGCGGCGGGCGGCGCGTTGACCGCGGGCGCGCGCGGCGGCGGTTCGTAGCACCACGCGCATGGATCGAGCCGAATGAGCTGTTCGACGTGATACCGTTCGGTGGTGGCGGGCGGATCCGCGTAGGAGTCAGTGAAGCGGTACCCGATGGCGCGCATTCCCGTCGTGTTGGGGTAGCCGAGAAACGCCGCCTGCACGGGCGCGGGTTTTCGGGCGAACAGAAGCGGGCGGCCGTCGGCGGTGTGGCCGGCTAGGTCGACGAGAATATCAATGGCGTCGGAGCGGATGAGGCGTTCCGCCGCATCGTCGCTCAGGCGGCTGATGTCGCGCCACTCGTCCGCCAGCCGGCTGAGGCGCTGCGTCACCTCATCGGGCGTTGCGACGTTCGAGTAGCAGAAGACCTGGACTTTTTCTGAATGCGCCGCCAGGAGCGGCTCGAGAAAAAACGAGACGGAGTGCGATTTGAAATCGGGCGAAACATATCCCACGCGCAGCCGCCGACCGGGCGACGGGTCATTCTCGTGTGCCGCTGCACTCGCTGACAGCGGCTCGGCGTGGCGGCGGCCCCACTCGCGGTGCTCTTCAAAGATCGCTTGGGGCGTGACGTCGGGGTGATAGTGCAGGGCAAACGCCAGATTGCTGTGCGCCTGAGCGAAACCCGGTTGAAGCTCCAGCGCCTGCCGGTGGATCTCGATCGCCCGCTCGATGTGGCCGACATCTTTCTCGGCGTTGCCAAGGTTGTTGAGCAACCCAGGGTCTTGCGGCGCGAGTGCCACCGCCTGCCGAATCTGGTCGAGGACTTCGGCATTGCGACCCTGCGCGAGAAACACGCGCGCGAGATTGTTGTGATAAATCGCGCTCTCCGGGTCGATCTCGATGGCCCGGGTGAAGCTCGCCACGGCCTCATCGTGTTGACCCAACGCCTGCTGGCTCTGACCCAGATTGTTCAACAACTGCGCGTGGTCCGGCTGGATCGTAAGCCCCTGGCGATAGGCGTCGATGCCCTCCTCATGCCGGCGTTGCGCCTCCAGGACATTGCCGAGGTTGAGGTAAATCCCCGCGTCGTCCGGGTTCATTGCCAGCGCCCGGCGGAACAAAGCTTCGGCTCCGACGAAATCTCCGGCTTGCGCGAGCTCGACGCCTCGATTGTTGTTGGCATTATAGTCGGCGAATTCATCTATCTCCGGAAGGGCGGCCGGAGCTGAAACCGCTCCCTGCGTCGCGCACCACTTCCGCCACGCGTCGCGGCAGGCGCTTTGCATTTGCTGGGCAAAGGCGGGTGCGTCGCACAGCGGCGAGCAGAGCAGACGCTCACGCAAACTGCCGCGAAGATCAGCCAGCCGGGGAAGGTCGTGGGCCAACTCGAGCGCACGCTGCACGT
>JBBRCX010000097.1:0-16976 GCA_038204465.1 Tepidisphaerales bacterium
GACCTATACGCCCTCGGGATCCAGCTCAAGGGTTCGAGCATGGCGGTGAGGAATTGCCAGTTCCTGAATATCGGTGATGCCATCGCAGGCCTGGCCACCAATCCAACCGGGCTTTATACCCGCGGAATATACATCGCGGACAACGTTCAGCCATCGCGCCCGCTGGGCCACGATTTGGCCAAGGCTGCCATATGGATCCAGGGGAACGACTGGACGGTTGTTGGAAACAACTTTTCCGGCTCGCGCACGGAGAATACGGTGCGGGTCGATACCCCGGACGCGCCAACCTATGACTACCCGACGTGGTCGTCGGACCGCGGCCTTGCAACTACAGAAGACCCGCATGGGCTCGGCGAACGCGTGCTGATCAGCAACAATGACGTAGCCAACAATCTGAAAGAGTCGATCGCGGTCCGAGCGAACATTAAAGACGTCTACGTCAACAACAATACGGTTCGGACATTCCCCCTGCGCGTTGGTCCTTATGACGATGGGGATGGAATCAAGCGAACAACGAATGTCGTCTATGACAGCAATCACCTGATTGGAACATTCATCAACGTCGATCGCGGCATCGATGGGATGATCATCCGAAATAACGTCATCGAGCGCAAGACCACCGACCGACAGGCAGTCGATCCGGCCGGCAAGGGGGTCATGAATGGCGTCCTGATCAACGCCGCCGCGCAGCCGAAACTCGGCGGCTCGCAGGCGAATCTCGATAACGTGGAGATCGTCAACAACACAGGCTACACCGATCTGAATGGCGCCACGCCGAACAACTCCGATCCGAAGCTTGGGCCGATTTCAACCGGCGGCGGGTCGTTCCTCTGGCTGCGCGGGGTGGTCCACAACATGGTCCTTCAGAACAACCTGTTTGTGGCTCCGACGGTAGGCAGTACTGGAGGGACCTTCCTGGATGCAGTGAAAAACGAGATTGGCGCCAGCATCTTCAGCCGCGTGAGCGGCAACGTCTGGATGGACCCCGACAACACGCCGAACAACATGGGCGACAACGTGAACCAATCGGGCACGTCGCAGCTCGACATCGGCGCATGGAACACTGCCACTCCGCGGCTGACGAATGACCGGGCGGACGTTAGCCAGGACGTGACGATCAGCTCGACCACCTTCCAGCCGACGGGCAGCGGGGCCGACCTGTCGCCGGTATCCGGCACCTCGCAGCGTTCGAGCAGCGCGTGGTTTGATTACGCCGGCGTGGATCGCCCCTCGTCGGGCGACGTTACCGCGGGGGCGGTACAGCGCATCGGCGCGCCATCTGCTCCGAGTGGGCTGAGCGCGACCGCAGCGTCATCAACGCAGATCAATCTCTCGTGGACGGACAATGCGAGCAACGAAACTGGTTTTAAGATCGAGCGATCCTCGGATGGAATCAATAGCTGGACCCAGGTCGGCACCACTGCGACCAACGTCACCACCTTCCAGAACACCGGCCTGACGGCGGGGACAACGTTCTATTACCGCGTCCGCGCCACCAATGGCGCGGGAGATTCGGCCAACTCGGCCACCGCCAGCGCGACCACGACGGCGCTGGGGACCACAAACCTCACGACGACGGCGGATTCGTACGTTCAGGACGGCACGAGCGCATCGTTGAACTTTGGCGCCGCGGCGCAGCTCATCGTCAAGAACGACACGACCAACCTCGCCCGCCAGGCGTATCTCAAGTTCGACACCAGCAGCGTGAGCGGCAACCTGACCAGCGCCAAGGTGCAGCTCTACGGGAGCTTCACCAACACGGGCGTGAGCAACATCCCTGTCGCGATCTATTCGGTTTCCGATACGACCTGGGGCGAAGGGACGATCACGTGGAACAACAAGCCGGCCGCGGGCGCAACCGCACTGGCGACCACGACGATCATCGACGCCACGCCGCGTTGGTACGAGTGGGACATCAGCAGCTACGTTAACAGCGAGCGCGCAGCCGGGCGGAATGTCGTGAGCCTGGTGCTGGTCTCCACGCAATCGCAGAGCGGCGTTCCGGGCATCGGCCTGGCTTCCAAGGAGGACGCGACGAATCCTGCCCGCCTGCAGGTCACTCCCAATCCCCTGCCCGCGGCGCCGTCGAACCTGAACGCGACGACCGGATCGGCCACGCAGATCGATTTGACCTGGAATGACAACTCGAACAACGAGACGGGATTCAAGATCGAGCGGAGCACGGACAATTCGACCTGGACGGCGGTGACCACCACTGCCGCCGGCGTCACTTCGTATTCGGACACGGGGCGGAATGCGGCAACGCTTTATTACTATCGCGTCCGCGCCACGAACGCGTCGGGCGACTCGGCCAACACGGCGGTGGCCAGCGCCACGACGGCATCTCCGAGCAGCTATCGTGTGGACGTCGGTCGCACCCCGGCGGATTACGGCACGCTTTACACCGATTCCCAGAGCAACCAGTGGAGCTACGACACGGGAGTGACCGGCGGCACGGTGCTGACGTCGGCATTCGCCGTCGCCGGCACCAGCGATCCGGTGCTGTATCAAACGCGCCGCTACGGCGCCAGCGGATCGACGTTCTCTTATGCCTTGCCGGTGGTGAACGGCGTCTACGACGTGAAGCTCTACTTCGCCGAGGCAAACTTCACCACCTCGGGACAACGCAAGTTTGACGTCACCGCCGAAGGCAACCTGATTCTCGACGACTTTGACATCGTGGCAGACGTCGGCGCGGCGACGGCCGATATCAAGACTTCAACAGTGGTTGTCAATGATGGTCAGTTGGATCTTCAGTTCGATGGCGTAGTGGCCGACGCGGTGATCTCGGGAATCTCAGTTCAGCCGGCCCCGGCTGCGCCATCCAACCTGAGCGCGACCGCAGCGTCCACAACTCAGATCAACCTGGCATGGACGGACAATTCAACGAACGAAACGGGATTCAAGGTCGAGAGAAGCACGGATGGAACGACGTGGACAGCGGTCACGACCACGGCCGCGAGCGCGACGAGTTATGCCGATACCGGGCTGACCGCATCGACCACGTATTCGTATCGGGTCCGGGCCACCAATGCGAACGGAGATTCGCTCGACGCCATCGCGACGGGTACGACTCGAGCGGTACAGACGACCGGCACTGTCGCCAACTTCACCGGCGGCACCGGAACCGCGTCAGTCGATCAGTACACCGGAACATCCGGGAGCGGGTGGGCGAACGCCTGGGGCACCTCGACCAACGCGTCAACCATTTCGGGCACGGTTGCGTCCTCCTCCCCGCTGGCCGGCGGCGGCAATTATCTCTCGACGACGATTACCGGCACGACCGGCATCTCCCAACAGGCGAGTGTCGGCCGCGCATATAATACTGCAGGCGATGTTGACACGGGAAAAGCTCATCGAATCAGCTTTGACTATCGAGTCGACAGTGATCTGAGCACGTTTACTGCCTTGGATGACCGCATCAATCTCTTCGGAGACAGTCAGCTGATCCACGGCACGCAGTCGGGGAACACTTGGCTGGCTGTCGCGTACGGCACCAATAACGCGGGCGCGGTGGCGAAGAAGTGGGCCTTCAGCAGCGGTGATCAGGCCGGAAACGCGACCACGTTGCTCGACAGCGGCGTGACGCTGACGCAGGGAACTACATACCACTTCGTGATCGACGTCGATCCGGCCACGAAGACCTATTCCGCAAGCGTCTCCGACGGCCAGAGCGGCTCGGGACATGTGTTCTATTCGCCGACCCTGAAGTGGCGCACTGGGAACACCTTTGGATCAGGGACTTCCACTTACTTGAACTTTGGGGATCGACGTAGCGCCGATGGGGAGAGCACGACGTTCTCCGTTGATAACATCAAGGTGGCCGGAGCTCAGATCGTCGCCGACTTCAGCGGTGGCAATGGCACCGCTTCGGCAGACCAGTATGCCGGCACAAGCGGCGGCGGGTGGGCGACCGGGTGGACCAAGCAGACGTATCTCGACAACGCAACGATCAGTGCAGACAGCGTTGTTTCGACCACGCCGATGAGCGGCTCCGGCAACTACCTGACCACCACTCTAACCGGCGCGTCGACAAGCACCCATCAGGGAACGGTCAGCCGCGGGTACTCGACCAGCGGCGATGTCGACACGGGCTCGGCCCATCGAATCACGTTCGATTTCCGTCTGGACAGCAACCTGACGAACTTCATTACGGTTGACGATCGGATCAACCTTTTCGGAGACATCCAGGCTTATCATGGAACGCAGGCCGGGAATACCTGGCTGGCGGCGGCGTACGGAACGGCGAACGATAACGCACTGGCCAAGACATGGGCATTCGCCGACGGCGCGGCAACTCCCGGCTGGCTGGTGAACACGGGCATCGCCCTGACTCCCGGCACCGTATATCACTTTGTCATCGACACCGATCCGGTCACGCAGACATACAAGGCCAGCATTTCCGATGGACAGAGCGGCGCCGGGCATAGCTTCAGCTCCGGCACATTGAACTGGCGGTCGACGGACACGTACACGTCGGCAACGACCAGCTATCTGAACTTCGGGACGCGCGTCGACAGCGCAACCGACAGCATGACGTTCTCGCTTGACTCTGTCCGAGTTTCGGATTTGTAGGCGACGCATCAGTAAGTGCTCGAGACCGCCCGCCGGGCTCTCCCGGCGGGCGGTCTTTTTTTGGAATAATGTTCGGTGAATCACGCTAGGTTCAGGCTGGCGCCCGGCAATTTTGAACTAAAGCCTCATCTTTGATTGTCAGGTGCCTTACGGTGGGGATATACTTCGGTTGGCCGGAAGGGCTTTTGCCGGGTTTTGGATGGTCCTGGCTTGGCGCGCTTTTCGACCCCACCTGCGCGAAGTCTTTCGCGCCGTCGCGTAGCGGCTTCTCAGCTGGAGGCTCAACGATGACCCGCCAAGACCGAGCGATTTTTTTTGCGCCATTGGTGCTCACGTTTCTCGCCGCGGTAGTGGAGGGAGGGACGGCGTCGCGCCCGAGCAGCGAGCGGTCGCGCTACCGCGATGAAGACCGTTATCGCGACAACGACGAGCGCGGGGACGAATGGTTCCGGGACCGCTCGCGCCAGGGAAGCGTTAACGGCCAGTTCCCGTCGGAGGAAGTGCGCGACGCGGTGGTGGCGAACGCGCAGGCGGTGAACGCCCGTGCGGTGGCGCGCGAGGCGGAGACGGCGCTGGACCGCGCGGTCTGGCAGGCGCGGCGCAACTTCGACAACTCCAGGGAATACAAAGAGGCGCTCGAGGCAGAACGAGCGGCTTACATCGAGTATCAGGCGGCGCGGAATCGCGCACTGCGTCCGTTGAACGATGATCCGAGATATCAGGCGATCATGTCGCTACGGAACGACCTGACGGCGCAACTCGCCAGCGCGCAGCAGGCGCCCGAGGAGGCGCAGGTGATTCAGACCTCGGCAGCGTACGGCATGCGCCGGGCGCCGATGGGGCCGGTGCGGCAGGAGATCGTGGCGCTGGCCACCGCGCGGATGAATTTCAGCGCGGACGCGCGGCTGATGGAGAATCAGCTGGTCCGCAGCGACGAGCGGGTGAGGGAGGTGCGGGAGCGGCTGAGCATGGCCAATGCCCGTGCTTCGGGAATGCGCGCCGCGTTCGATGATGCGCTGCGAACCGACCCGGAGTTGCTGGAGGTGCGCAAGAACCTGGAGCAGGCGCGGATTGCCCGGGTTACTTCGGCGGCTTACTCCGCGGGAGCGCTGAGCGCGGCCCGGCGTGCGGTTGATTTCGCTTATTACACTCGCCGGGCGGACGTGTATTTCGGCTACGGCTCCAACATGGACGACTACAGCTATGGTTACGGCAGCCGATCCATGCAACCTTATCGTTACCGATATTGACTGCGGCTTTCTCAGCAGGAAGAACGAAACCGGGCGGCCTGAAGCCGCCCTTTTTCGTTTCTATGCGATCGGAGTCGACACGCGATTCGAGCGCGATCAGCGCCTGCCGCGCGTGCGTTGCGCGGAACGGTGGGAGCGTGATCCGCCGCCGCGCAGAGGGTGCTTGGCGTGGGGCTTTTTCTTCGAGTGCCGCTCGTGTTTTGTCGATTGCGGGGGCGATTGATCGGGCTCGGCGGATCTTCCACGGCGGCCGAGGAGCTGGGTGATCGACAGATCCAGCTCGCGGCGGGCGGTGTCGACGCGGACGACGATCGCCTTGACGACGTCGCCGATGCCGATTTTCTTTCCGGTTCGCTGGCCACGGACCTGGCCGCTGCGCTCATCGACGTCCCACCAGTCGTCCATCAGGTTTTCATAGCGGATCAAGCCGTCGATGAGGTAGGTCTGGAGCTGGATGAAGATCCCGAAATTGGTGATGCCGGTGACGACGCCGAGGAACTCGTCGCCGACGTGGTTCTTCAGGAGTTCCAGCAGCTTGACCTGCCGCAGCTCGCGCTCGGCGTCTTCGGCGCGTCGCTCGGTGAAGCTGAGGTGGCGGCCCAACTCGGTGGCCTCTTCGAAGGTCGGGACGTCATCGAGTTGCAGTTTGCGGCGCTTCTTGCCGGTAGAGCCGCCGGCGGCGTCGCGGGCGGCGAAGTAGGCATCGAGCAGGCGGTGGATCGTGAGATCCGCGTAGCGGCGGATGGGGCTGGTGAAGTGGCAGTATTGCTCGCTCGCCAGCGCGTAATGGCCGAGGGGCTCGGGGGAGTATTCGGCGCGGGTGAGGCTCTTGAGGATCGCGAGGCTGATGGCGAATGCCTCCGGCTTTCCGCGCACCTGGGCGAGCAGCGCCTGGATCGCCTTGCGGTCGAGTTGCTTGGGGATGCGGAAGCCGGCGACTTGAACAAACTGGCGCAGGCGCTCGGTTCCCTGCAGCTCGGGCTCCGGGTGAACGCGGCGCAGGAAAGGCACATCGAGTGAATTCAGCAGCCGGGCGACTGATTCGTTGGCCTCCACCATGAACATTTCGATGAGGGTATGGGTGAAGCTCTGGTCTTCCGGCACCGCATCGATCACTTTGCCTTCTTCATCGAGCACGAGCTCGACCTCGGGCAATTCGAGCACGAGTTGGCCGGCGGCGAGTCGGCGCTTCTGCAGCCGCTTCGCGAGGGTGTTCATCTGCCCCAGGAGCTCGACCACCTCGGTTGGGTAATCGGTGATGCGGCGGTCGCCCTGCGGGTGCGGGATGATTTGGGCTTCATCGAGGATCGCCTGCGCCTCGCGATAGCGCAGGCGCTTGCGGCTCTGGATGATGCTGTTGGCAAACCGGCTGCTGAGCGGGCGGGCGTCGTCGTCGTAGGTGATGAAGACGCTCTTGCAGAACCGCGGCACGGCTTCCTGCAGCGAGCAGACGCCATTACTGAGGACCTCGGGCAGCATTGGAATGACGTGACCCGGGAAATACGCGCTGTTGCCGCGGAGCTGCGCCTCTTCGTCGAGCGCCGAGCCGGCAGGGACGAAGTAGGAGACATCGGCGATGTGCACGCCGAGTTCCCAGTAGCCGTTATCGAGCTGACGCAGACTGATGGCGTCGTCGTAGTCCTTGGCGTCGTCGGGATCGATGGTGCAGATGACTTCGCGCGTCAGATCCAGGCGACCGGCGCGCTCCTGCTCGGGATCGAAGGTGTCGAGGGAGCGGCGTGCCTCTTCCTTGACGGCTTCGTCGAAGGGGCCGGGCAGGTTGAACTGAACGATGACCGATTTGAGGTCGACATCCTTCTCCCCCGCTTTGCCGAGCACTTCGGTGATGACGCCTTCGGCGCGCTGGTCGCGCTCGGGGTAGCTTGTCATCTCGACGACGACTTTGGCGCCAGGCTTGATGTGGCGTGAGGCGGCGTCGGGGGTGCGGATCGGTTCGGTGAAGGTGTTGCCGTCGGGCATGACCATCCACTCGCCGGCGGTGCGCACGAGCGATCCGACGAAGCGCTTCTGCGTTCGCTGGAGGATTTCGGTGATGCGGCCGCTGTACATCGCCTTGCCGTCCTTCTGTCCACGGCTGGTGATCTTGGCCTTGACGATGTCGCCGGTGATGGCGCCGTTGTTTTGTCCTTCGGGAATGAACAGGTCTTCGTGGCTGCCCGGATCGGTTGGGACGACGAAGCCAAAGCCACGGCGGTTATGGCGGTAGGCGCCGACGAACTCATCGCGGCTCTGGCTCTGTCCGGGGAGGAGGACGGCTCCGCGCGCGCCGAGACACACGCGTCCCTCATGCATGAGCGAGCGCAAGGCTTCGCGGAATGCGGGATAGGTTTGCTCGTCGTGGACCTTCAGCTCGCGGGCGAGATGGCGCGGTCGCTGAGGGCGATAATCTTCAGATTTCAAACGGGTGAGGATGCGGGATTGCAGTTGATCTGCCATGGGAACTTTCTGGACTGGCCGCGCCGCGTCCGCCGGGGGCGGGCCAATGAGCCGGGGTATTCAACGCCAGCGGGGTATAGGACTTGGAGTTTAAACGTGCGGACAATCAAATCACAACGCGTGAGTACAGGGACGCAATGCTCTTCTGAATTGCCCTGCGATAAGAACGGGGGGAATTGAGATGGGGCAGCGATCCGAACAGGAACATCATTGCATAACGAAAGCTTTATGTCAACCGGCGAGCTGAAAGACTCTCGCATCGGCTAAAGGGCGAATATCTGATCTGAAGTGGAATACGGGCTTGGCGGGCGTGTGCAACGGTTTTCAGATCAGAAGCCAGACGACATAGCCCAGCGCCGCGACGCCACTGCCGAGGGCGGTTCTTTTCAGTATCCGGTGGCGGCGTGCGACGGTTTTGCGGCGGCGGCCGAAGGGTGTCACCTCGTACTCCGCCGCATTGTCGATCTCGGGGCGCTCGGTCCTTTCCCGTTTCGAGGCAGACTGGCTGTCGTCCGGAGTAGCCGGGCGTGAATGGCCGGTGATCCTTCGAAAAAGCTCAGTCGCTGCGAATCGATGCAAGCTGAGAGCAGACATCGCGAACTTCATGCACCTCAATGAGCAAAGGGCGCGCCAGGTTCCGGTTGGGGAAATGGGTGGGCCGGTGGCGGATGAGGCGGACGTTTGCCGGGGGTTCTCCAACCTCTCCAGACGGAACGTCCCGCTCATCTTCGGCTCGATGGGCGGCGGCCTGCAGCCTTGCTTCGAAGAAAACGCCATCGCGGCAGGCTATCCTTCAACGGGTAATGAAGCGGCCGGTCTCCTCCAAACAGCACGAAGCCGAGTTTCGTCGCAGGATGCGGCAAGGCGCGGCAGTCGAAGCGTCGCTCCGCGACAAGGCTGACGCTGCCAGGCGGCCGGACAAGCAGACCCGCCGTCGCTACCTCCGTCAGTACGTCCACTGGCTGTGGCCTTACCGATACGCCCTGCTCGCGGTGTTCGTTCTCGCGCTGATGACCGCAGGGCTGGACATGGTCTGGCCACTGGCGATCCGCCAGGTTATCGACGGGGTGCTGCTGTCGAAGACGGCTCCGCGGGACGTGCAGACGCGCAACCTGAAGCTCTTTGGAGGGGTGATCATCGCGCTGCTGGTGCTGAAGCAAGCGCTGGACTCGCTGCGCAGCTATCGCACGAGCGTGTTGAACTCCAAGGTGATCTTCCGGCTGCGGCAGCGGTTGTACGAACGGCTGCTGGGGCTTTCGCTGACGGAACTGTCGGAGATGAAATCGGGGGGGATCGTCTCGCGACTTTCGAACGACGTAGACAGCGTGACCGGGCTGGTGCAGTTGGCGCTGATCAGCCCGGCCGTGGCGCTGATCCGCGTCGTGCTCACGTTGGTCATTCTGTTCGCGCTGAGCTGGCGGCTGGCGGTGGGGGCAATGGTGATGATCCCTCCGCTGGCGCTGATGAGCTTCCTCTGGCTGCGGCGGGTTCGGCCGATTTATCGTTCGACGCAGGAGGACCGGACGAACGTGGACGCGCGGGTGAATGAAACATTCGGCGGGATCCGCGTAGTGCGCGCATTTCGGCGCGAGCCCCGCGAGGAACGAGGCTACGCGATTGGGCAGCACACGATCATCCGCAAGCGTCTGTATGCGGAGCGGCTGGAGCTGCTGCTGGAGGGAATGTGGGGCCTGCTCATTCCCGGGTCGAGCCTCGCGATCGTCTGGTACGGAGGCTGGCTCGTGCTGCGGGGGTTGGCCGGCATCGGTGATATTTTCGCTTTCCAGATCTACGCGGTTCTGCTTCTGCAGCCGGTCTGGCAGATCGTTTCATCGGTGAGCCAGACGCAGAAGTCACTGGCCGCGATGGAGCGTGTGTTCGAGGTGCTGGAGATGAAGCCGGACAAGCCGGATGCTCCGGGAGCGGTCGAAGCGCCGAGCGTGGTTCGGGAGATCCGTTTCGATCATGTCGGGTTCGAGTACCGCGCGGGTGTGCCGGTGCTGCGGGACTTCGAGCTGACGGTGCCGGGGGGATCCGTCGTCGCCCTGGTGGGCCCGAGCGGGGCCGGGAAGACGACGCTGACGGACCTGGTGGCGCGCTTTTACGATCCGACGAGCGGGTCGATCAGGCTGAACGGGATCGACCTGCGGGGAATCCGGCTGGGAAGCTACCGCAACCTGCTGGCGGTGGTGCAGCAGGATGTTTTCCTTTTCGACGGCACTGCCCGCGAGAACATTGCTTACGGACGCCGCGGGGCGAGCGAAGCGGAGATCATCAGTGCCGCGCGGCGAGCGAACGCGGACGGGTTCATTCAGGGCCTGCCGGACGGGTATGACACGCTGATCGGCGAGCGGGGATTCAAGCTGTCGGGCGGGCAGCGGCAGCGGCTGAGCATCGCCCGGGCGATCCTCGCCGATCCGCAGATCCTGATACTCGACGAGGCGACGAGCAACCTCGACACCGAGAGCGAGCAGCTTATCCAGTCATCGCTGGCCGACCTGCTTCACAGCCGCAATGGGCGCTCATCGCCGCGCACGACGTTCGTGATCGCCCATCGCCTCAGCACCGTGACAGGGGCCGATCTGATCGTGGTCCTGGACGAAGGCGCGATTCGCGAGCTCGGGACGCACGACGAGCTGATCGAGCAGCGCGGGATGTATTACGAGATGGTCGAGCGGCAGCGGCGGTCGTTTGGAGCGCTGACCGAGACCATCGGGTGATTCAGATAAGAGTGCAGTTGCGCGATCTTTGGAGGCGTGAAGACCGCGTTGACCGTGGTTTTACCATTCAGGTACAGTGGTTCGGGCTCATGAGTGGACTTGGGAAATCCTGGAGAAGACATGTCTCAGCCATCCATCGACGATCGCGATTGGGGCCTACTCAGCGTCGGGGAGCGGATTCGGCAGCTTGAAGTCGAGGGGTATGTGGTGCTGCCGGGACTTTTGTCGGCGGAGCAGGTGTTGGCGCTGAAGTCGCAGACGGCGGCGCTGCCGCTCAAATCCGTCGATTACAGTCCGGCCCAGGAGTATTGCCATGACGTGCAGTTCAGGGGCGGAGCGATCACCGAATTGATCGGCCAGCCGGAGATGATTCGGTTCCTCAAGCGGTTGTTCGGCGACGAATTGCTAATGATGCACTACGCGTACGCCAAGTCGGGCCCCGGACACCCGGGCATCAGCCTGCACACGGATGGCCAGCCGTACGGCTCGGAGATCTTTGGCTACGAAGGCAGCTGTCCCTTTTTGGTTCGCGTGCTGTACTACCTGGATGATCTCACCGCGGACGTATCGCCCTTCCGCGTCGTTCCGCGCTCGCACCTGTGCATGCACGGCGACGCCAATCCCTACAAGCGCTATGAATCACATCCTGAGGAGAGATACGTCTGCGCGAAAGCGGGTTCGGTGGTGCTCATCAATCACCGGGTCTTCCATGGCAACGCGCCCAACCGCGGCCAGCGCGCACGCGAGCTGCTGGCGATCGCCTATCGCCCGGCGTGGGCGAGTCCCATCGCCGAGGTGAAACCGTGGCCGGCGGAGGAAGTGGCCAGGCTGCCCGCAGCGCTCAAGCCGTTTTTTGGAGACCGCAATCGTCGCGACTGGGATTTTGCCGGGGCGAACAAGCCGGCGAAGATGGCCCAGGAGGCGCCGGGGATGAACCCGAGCCGATGGGATCTCGGGTAGACGAGTCCGGCGGATCGAATCATACGAGCAAATTGTTTTGGGGCACTTTCCTTGTCGGTGATTCCGCTTTCCTCAAGTCGATAGGCGAAGCTTCGTTTGAGTGGAGTTGATGTCTGTGGTTGTAGCGCGCTTGGGCAAAGGTTGTATCTGGTGGTTGTGAGCGCGTCGGGTCAGAAGGTTTCGTTTCGTCGAGAGCGCACCGCTTCGATTCCGTCTGTTTGCCAGCTGGAATGCCAGCGTGGAGGGTGCTCCCTCCACACCACCCAGAGGACAGCTTCGGCCAGAAGGAAGCGGGCGGTGGAGTAAGCCTGCGCGCAGGAACTTCGTGTGCAGGTGTGTTTGCCCGCTTCTGAAGGCGTGAAGAAGCGGGCAAACAAAATATTGGGGAGAAGGGGTTGAGGAGTGTGAGAAGGGTCGGCTCATGGTTGTGCCGCTGCGCTTGGATGATCCGAGGGGTAAGGCGTATTTGGGAGATCGCGTTGACCGTAGTTTTGGGATTCAGGTAGAGTAGCTCTGGACGCGAATCGCGGGACGAAAGCAGAGGTTTGCAATGGCTGAGACGCGCATCGATGTTCCGAAGATCGGTTCGGCGGAGCAGGTGAAATCCTTTATCGACAACGGCTACCTGGTGATGCCGGGGTTGATGACGCCGGCGGAGTTGGAAGAGCTCAAGGCGGACACGGCCAAGGTCGCGCGGGGCGGGTATCCGAGCGAAAGTCTCAACCCGCTGCCGGCGGATATGAGCGACCGCGAGGTGCTGAAGAACATCCTGTGCATCCATCAGCCGCACTACATCAGCCCGGTGATGGCGAAGTACGTGAAGCACCCGAAGATCTGCGGGGTGTTGAGCCAGATCGCCGCGGCGCACCTGCCGCATTGGGACGGGAGCGTGAAATGCATGCAGTCGATGGTGTTCGTGAAGCCGCCGGGGTTTCAGGGGCAGGCATGGCACCAGGATGAAGTGTACATTCCGACCCGCGACCGCTCGCTGGCTGGCGCGTGGATCGCGATCGACGACGCGACCATCGAGAACGGGTGCCTCTGGGTCATTCCCGGCTCGCACCGCACCGGTTATCTGTATCAGCAACGGGTTCACGATAACCCTGACGAATTCGACGTCGCGGCGGAGAGCTACGGATTTGACGACAGCCAGGAAGTTCCCGTCGAGGTGAAGGCGGGTGCGCTGGTGTTCTTCAACGGGTACCTCCTGCATCGCTCGCGGAAGAACAGGAGCGAGGTTTATCGACGGGTGCTGGTGAACCACTACATGAACGCGTGGTCGCTGCTGCCGTGGCATCCGCCGGCGGATGGCCGCATAGCGCTGGCGGATTTCCGCACGGTGATCCCGGTTGCGGGAGTCGATCCGTATGCGTGGAAAGGGTACGAGACGGATAACAAGGTATCGCTGCGGACGTGCAAGGCGAATCAGCCGCCAGCGGAAGCTGCGACTGAGGCGCGAGAAGCGGCGGCGGTTACAAAATGAGGGATAGGCAAGTCGGGAAGGGGCGCTGCGTCGTCAGGGGAGCGGCGAGTTTGTGGCGGCGGGCGGTTGAAACTGAGCGCGAGACTCGGCCTGGTTGAGAAGCTCGAGGATCTCTCCGGCTGCGCATTCAATGTCGTCGGTGAACTCCAGCAATTCGTGCGATTCCAGCGGCAACTGGAGAGTGGCGACGCAGAGCTTGAGCGCGTTGAGCTTGCCTCGAATGGCGTGGCGCAGGTCGGAAGGCCAGGGATCCATTTTTCTCACACGAGATCCTGCCCACGAATGGTACGGCCAGGGCGGGTTGTCCAGAACCCATGAAATTTCGCGAAATCGGAATAGGATTCCGCTGATCATAGATAACGATCGACCCAATCCCAGGCCATCACGTAGAAGTCGGCGCAGGAGGTATGGGCGAGATCCGGATAGCGGGCCAGCGCTTTGATGCCCGGGAGCTGGTCGAAGACCGCGCGAATGGTCTGCGGCGGGCAGGTGTCGTCGCGGCCGCCCGAGCTGAGCAGGGTCGGCGCGCGGAGGCGCGGGGCGAGATTCACCGGGTCGAAGTAGTCGAAGGTCGCGAGTTTCTGCGGGTCATCGATCTCGCTGCCGCGGAACGCGGGATTGTGCCGCATGTCGCAGAAGTATGGCAGGTGCGCGACGACGGCCTTGACCCGCGGATCGAGAGCGGCGGCCGCGAGGACGAGCCCGCCGCCCTGACTGGTGCCCATCATGCCGATGCGCGTGGTGTCGACGTCCGGCCGCGTGAGGAGGTAGTCAACGCCGCGGATGAGGTCCAGATAGGCGCCCTGGTAGAAATATCCTTCGGGCCGATCGATGCCGCGCAGGAGAAAGCCGGGCGGCGGAGGTCGTTGGCCGCGCTCCCCGCCGGCCGACTCGCCCTGCTGCCGGGGGTAGACCTGGAGGATCAGATAGCCGCGCTGGCACTCGCTGAGCGTCTGGCCCATCTCCCATCCGCCATAACCGGGCGCGGTGATGATGGCGGGCATTCGATGCGGCGCGGCGCGCTCGCCCGCGATGGGCACGGCGAGGTTGGCGACGATGGTCTCATTGCCCCAACTCTGATAGGTGACGCGGAAGGCCTGGTGCGGCGCGGGCTCGCTGAGCGGTTGCTCCTGCGCAGCGAGGGGAATCGCGCGACTGCGCTCTAGCGTCGAGTTCCAGAACTGATCGAGCCGGGCCGTTTCCAGTGACTCCGCTCCGTTCTCCAGCGTGCGAGCTTTGGCGCGACGCGGCAGTTATCGGACCAGTGTATCCGAGAACCCGCTACGCTCAGCAGAGAGCGCCCACTTGAAAGGCCGGCCGTCGGGGAAATCGCATCCGGGCGGCGAGCGCCGCGACCGAAAGTTCGGCATCGGGATAAGATAGATCGGATGGAATCGGCACTGATCGAACCCCCAGAATTACTCCGCCCCAGGGGGCGCGATTACCCCATAGATTTCCTGCTTTGGGCGTTGCGGGAGACACACGCGCAAGTAGAGGCGACGGGGAGCATCGAAGACACGTTCGAGGGTGGGCTCAACGGGTTCGATTACCGCAGGACCGTGCGCAGCGATGACAAGGTGCCGACGAAACATCGAGTTCGCCAGTGGCTGGCGGCGCTGGAGGCCGCGGGGTTGGCACAGGCGCCGCCGGGTGGGCGGGCGCGAGCGCTAATGAGTTGGGACCCGCCGCTGCTGCACCATCATGCGGTCTGTCCGTTCGTGCTGACGCGCGATGGGTTTCTGTATGCGACGGACCTGCATCAGGTGCTGAGCGAGGCAGTCGCCCGGGACATTTCACTGGAGATGCGCGAGATGGCCAGCGGATACCTGGCGTTGATGGAGAGAGTGAGCAAGCACCCGATCATCGTCGGTGTTTCGGTCGCATTTGTCTGCGGCTTGCTCGGAGTGTGCGTCGCCGGATGGCTCCGCTAGCGCCGGTTCAATCACTGAATTGATCAAACCATTCCTATCGCGCGCGAAGTCGCATTCTTGCACACGATCACCGAGGCTGATTACACCGCGCTGCAATCGCGGCAGCGCGAGATGCTGCTCAAGAGCATCACTCTCGACCTGATGATCTTCAGGCGTCGAAGAAGGTCGAGACAGAGCAGATCATTGCTATTTTTCCAAAAATAAGGATGACCCTTTTTCCGATTTCTTTTTCCGATTTCCCTCGCTCGGGAAACACCTGGCTGCGCTTCCTCCTCTTCAACTATTTCTGGGGCGTGCCCACGCACAGCGGACGTCATTTTTGACTCGACGTGGCCGACAAACACCCGTCTCGGCAATACCCAACAGAGCGGGAATAACAACTATGAGATAGGCAACTCGGTCGTGCTGGCGGCCTCCGCGCCGCGCGACCTGCAGGAGATCTGCGTTCAGTTCTCCTTCTTCACCTACGATGCGGCGATCTACATCCCGGACGTTCAGTTGGACGTCTACAATGTGGACGGAGGCGGCCTCCCCACGACGCTGCTCGGCACTGCGAGCAATTTCGTCACTGTCTTCACGGGCAGCAACTACAACAACGGCGGCTCTAGCAGTAGTACCATGCAGTATATCTGCTTCGACTTCAGCAGCCAGGGCATCACCCTGCCCACCGACTTTGCGTTCGCTTACCGGGACAACAACCCGTTGGGCCTCGTGAGCCCGGGCTTCGGATTCTCGGGTGAAATCACTGGCGGTCAGAGCGACTCGGACACGGTGTCCGCTGGACTCGTATTATCATCCCCGAACTCCCCAGTCCACACTTGGTCTGGTGGAAACACCAATAGTTCCGAACTCCTCGCTGCATCGGTCACCGCTGTTCCTGAGCCGGCCAGCCTTGGCCTGCTCGGCCTCGGTCTGGTTGGCGCCCACCGGCGCCGTCGGGCTTAATCCAAGTCGCCTTTTATTTTCGGCGATTAGTTTTCGGACTCGCCGGGGGGACAATTAAATGTGTAGGGAACAATTAAAGGTGACGGGAACAATTAAAGGTGACGCGAACCATTATTGTCTTTCCGCTTCGTTTTCAGCTAACTTCCGCCACCCTACCGGCCGCCCGCGAGGCATGGCGGAGGAGTTAATCGAGTAGAGTTCTGATGTAAAGGTTCGCGTCACCTTTAGTTATCCCGCTGTGGGACTGGTACTCGACGGTGAGCTGGCCGAAGCCGTTGAAGTCGCGCCGGACCTCGTTCACCGGCGTGTTGCTGGTGGCGCTGGCATAGCTGCTGAACTTGAAGGCCCGGCCGGCGGTGTCGTAGGCGGTCTGCAGGCGCAGGATCGCGTTGTCGACCGCCTGCGGGTTGCTGGCCGCCAGCGTGGCGACGTCCTTGGTCTGCCTTCCCAGCACGTCGAAGCTGTAGGCGTGAGCGGTCCCGTTCTGATCGGTCATGCCCTTGGCTTGTCCAACGGCGTTGTAGATGAAGGTCTGGCGGTCGGAGGCTGAGTCGCGGGCGTGACCCTGCCGGAACGCTTCGGCCGCTGGCAGATGGTGTACGACACTTCCGCAACTGGCGCAAGAAGCCGTCCCGTTTCGGAACGTCACGCCGAA
>JBBRCX010000098.1:0-16863 GCA_038204465.1 Tepidisphaerales bacterium
GGCCTGGAGATTGTACCCGAGCTGAACGCTCGCGGGGGGCACATCCGCATCCGGGCCGTTGAGCTGATAGAAGTGGCGCGGAAGGATTTCCTGGCCCGGGAGCCCGGCGGTCGAGGGACCGCTGCTCACGAACACCGAGAACCCAAAGCCCGGGCTGGAATAGCCGAGCGGGTTGGTGTCGCGATAAGCGAACACGAAATCGTTCGGAAGCACTGTGCCGGTGAAGTCAAAGCAGAGGGACTGCTCCGTGTTACGGGTGCTGCCGCCACCGTTGTAGTTGCTGCCGGTGAAGGTCGTGCTGTTGTTAAAGGCAGTCGCGAAGGGCGTGCCGTGTGGCTGACCGGTGATATCGGCAACATACAGGTCGACCTGGACGTTCGGCGAGTAGGTTGCCGCATCGTAGGTGAAAAAGCCGAAGTCGATGTAGATCTGCGGATTGATTGTTCCGCCGAGGCCCGTGACTTCGTCGCCGTACGCGTACGCCGCATTACCGGCCTGCTGGATGAACCCGTTCGTGCCCGCCGGGCCCGGAACGACTTCATAAACCGTCTGGGCGAACGTCTGCTCGCCCATCAGAGCGGCAGCGCCCGCAAGAGCTGCCATACTAAGCTTCTTCATGATCCACTCCTCTTGAGAAAAACTTCTAAATGCCTCCCGAACGCCGTGAGGCGGCCTCCCACACACTGAGAGGCATTCAATCGCTGGATTTAAGAGACCAACCGGTTACGACAGGCAGAGCTGTCGAACCAACTTCCGAGACGGGTTACGAAATCGCTTAGGGGGCCAACCCCTACCACCGTCATCTATTTACGCACACCGTCTGCGCCTAACTTATCACGGTATTGGTGCCGGTCAACACTTTTGTTTGAAAAAGCGAGATTTTTTTGCAAGCTTCACGATCAATATAACTCATTATTTCATATGAATTTGAGGCAGAAGACCCTGATTTTAGCGGGTGGTTTCGGCCACAGCCGCTTCGAAGAACTGGGGAAATTTCACTGAAAATGAGTGCGACACGACGCGGTGTGATGACGAGCGGCGCCCCGCTTCGATCGTCGCGACCAATTTCTCGTTAGTTTCATCTTTGGTACGGATGCATTGCTTTCGTGTTGAGTTCCGAGGGTGGCCGCCAGCCTCCATCTGTCCGGTAGGAGATCTTGAGGAAGGGCGTGAGCACCACCTTCCCCCCGTTGTGCTTGGACGTCAGGGCGGCGTCGAGGGTGCCGCTGCTCAGCAGGGTCCGATCGGCCGGCCATGATGGACGGCCGGTGACGACCATGTCCTCGATGCCTTTCATCTGCCAGTCGAAGCGAATGCGGTCGTGATGCGCTTCGCCGGCCAGAAGGGCGCCGGCGGTGCTGCCGTTCTGGTAGCGCCAGGCGGCGGACCAGCCGGCGGTGAGGCCATTGAGCGTGAACAGATTCACGCGAAGGCCATCGGAATAATCGATCACGAACAGCACCGGCTCGGGAACCAGGTCGGCGGGAGATTTGCCCTCGGCGGGTTTGGCGCCGACTTTTTCCAACGCGATCGCCAATAGCTGCGGGTCATACTCCTTGCCGGCCGCGTCCCAGACGGCCCTGCCGGTGAGGCAGCGTACTTGTTTGATGCCGGTCTCGCCGCCCTTTCGGCGTTCGGCCAGCGCCTGGGTCATCTCCATCCCGTGGAAGCCGTAGCCGCTGAGCGTGTGGTATGAAACGCCGACGATCTCTTTGAGCGCGGCGCCCTGTTCCACGTTGGTCTCGGTCGCGAGCAGGCACAGCGGCAGACTGGAGCCGGCCATCAGCGGGATATTCAGTTGTTTGGCGGTGTCGTAGATCCACTGCGAGTCCTCGTGCGTGTCGGCGAGATGCTTGTCGATGAAGACAGGGACGACGCGTCCACTCGCCTTGAAGACCTTGATGCATTCGTCAAACAGACGCCGATGCGGGTAGATAACTTGCCCCGTATCAGATTCCGGATAGGGCGCCCACTCGGTTGAGATGAGCACGCCGTCGACGGTGAGTTTCCCGGTGCCGAGGGTGAGGGCTTCTGCGACATTCGGGGCGATGCGAAAGCCGTAATCCTTTGCATACTTCGCGCTCAGGTCGCGCTCGGTGGGTTTATCGCGATAGACCGAAGCCACGGCGAGTTGCGAAGGAAGGCCTTTGCCATCGCGGGTGTAGGTTTGAAAGATACGGGTGAATAATTCGTCGGGATGGGAGCCTTTGAACCAGTCAGCGACAAGCAGCGCGACTTTCTTTTGCGCCGCCGGCTGAGGGGCCGCGGGATGGATCGCCGGCGCACTCTGCGCCCATGTGCCGCCTGCAGCGACCGCGAGCCACAGCAGAGACAGGAGGATGGGCATTCCACGCAGCGAAGGTTTCATGGCGGGAGGAATCATGTTGCGAGATTAAACGCGGCGGACGATGCTTCCAAGTGTGTGTGTGGCGCGGCACGACCCATCTTTCGACGGGCATAGCTCATGATGATCTCCGCCGACGAGTCGCGGTTATCTGACAGCCTCATCGGATATACCGAATTGAGCACGAATCTTTCTGGCGGTCGGCATGCGAACGTCAGCACCATGCGGGCGATGGTCGTGGGGTCGGATGGCTCGGGGCATCGGGCGCTGGCTGAAGCGCTGACGCGTGAGCCGGACAGTTGGACGCAGTTTGCGGGGTGGTCGCCTGACGGAGCAACCGCTGTTCTGGGGCGAGGATGGGAGAGTCCCGCAAACGCGATGTGGGAGGAGAACCACAGGGAGTTTCGATTCAGCGCGGAGGGCTGGCTATATGACATGTGTCTCGTCGACACGGGTGACTGCAGCACGACGAATGTCACCGCAGTTGAGCGCGTCAGTTTCTACAACTCAGGGCTGTTCTTCTGGCCGGGGGATTCAGCGACGCTGGGATTCACGGCGCTGATCGACGGCAACTCGCACCCGTTCCGAATGGACCGGGATGGCGGGAACAAGCGTGACCTGACCAAGCAATCGAAGGAATTCGCGTACGGCTTTCGCGCATCTCCGGATGGAAAGCGGATTGCGTATCACAAGAGTTACCAGCTCTATATTGCGGAGAGGGACGGCTCGAATGCGCGGCAGGTGCAGACGGGGCAGCCGTTCAATTTTGGACCACAGTGGTCGCCGGATGGGGAGTGGGTGATGCTGCTGTGCGGAGAGCATTTCAACTGCCACCCGTACATCATGCGCGGTGACGGCAGCGGGTTGAGGAAGCTGGCGGACCGCGGCGGCTACGGCGGAGCGATGGAGTTTCTCGATGTTCCCGACTTTCACGGCGGCAGCAGCGACACGCCGGCCTGGTCGGCCGATGGACGCTCCGCATTTTACACGGCTTTGGTCGACAAAAGCGTGGAGTTGTTTCGCGTGTCGCTCGAGGGTAAGAGCGAACGACTCACCAAGACGCCCGCTGGGACGGTGCACTACCACCCGCAACCGTCGCCGGATGGGACGCGGCTGGTGTACGGTTCCAAACGGGACGGCGTGCGACAGCTATTCGTGATGCAATTGTCCGATCACTTCGAGCAGCGCGTTACGAATCTCAAGATGGGGAAGGCGGCGATCTGGCCGCACTGGCAACCGAAGTGAATCAGGAAAGTGCCGACTTCGGTGGTGTCACTGACTGTTTTTGAACCGTCCCGCACTCGGGGCAGTGGTCGGGCGTGGCGGAGAGGCCGTAGACGCAGTTGTCGGCTGCGTCGCCTGTGTCGTGGCTTCTTCCTTCACGAGCACCCATGTCGGCAGGACGCGGCGTTCATGCTTGAAGGTAAGACCGGTCTGCCTGGAGATATTGGCAAGGACTTCATCGACGAACTGCGGCGGCGACGTCGGCCATTGGCTGGCCGCGGAAATATCGCAGCGCGATGAGGTCGCGGTCTTCGCGGCTGAGGCGGGATATCCCCTCGTCGAGCATGGGGGCGATTGCTTCCCAGGTGGGGGTTTCCTGCTTTTGTGCTTCGCGCCAAAGATAATTGTCGGCTTCAACGGGCTGGCGAATAGCCCCCAGACACGCGTGGTATCGCTCGATTTCCGGTAAACTCTCGACCACGATGGCACATTTGAAGGCGGAGCAGCGGGAGCAATTCGATCGGGAGGGACACGTCATTTTGCGCGGGTTTTTTGGCAGGGAGCACACCGACGATCTGCGCCGGCATGCGTTTGGGGTGCTGCGGAGCGTGAAGCGCGATACACCGGGGGTGGGCGGAGACCCATTCCAGGAGCGGGATGACGACGCGATGAACCCGAATCGCATCATCTACGTGAACGACATGCATTTGCACGACGATCGACTCGACGCGCACCTGCGCGATGGGCGGCTGCTGGGGGCGGTGAGCGATTTGATCGGGACGGACATCGACGCGTATCAGGCGTGCACGATCACGAAGCCGGCGCGGAGCGACTTCGAATATCACGGCTGGCACCAGGACGCGGCGGATTACGGCAAGCTCGCGAATATGAAGAACCTGGCGACGATCACGTATTTGTGTGACGTTGCGCCGGACGAGGGATCCACGTCGGTGGTTCCGCGGAGCCACCGCGGGCCGTTGCTGGAGCAAGTGCACACGGAAATTCCGGGGAAGTCGGTGAAGCGGCGGGTGTTGAAGGGATTTGAGGAATACGCGCCGCGCGCGATCACCCCCACCTTTGCGGCCGGGGACGTGCTGATCTTCAGTTCATGGCTGATGCACCGGGCGAACTCCAACCGGGCGGATGAATCGAAGATCGGTTTGATCAACGTGTACCAGTCACCCGACTGCATGGCGCCGGCCGGCAGCGGCGGACCGGATTATGACGCGATCGGACTGCCGCTGATGCGCGGCGGGCGAGTGCTGAGCCGGGAGGAAAGCCGGGCACTGCGGGGGAAAGCGGAGATGAGCGCCAGGGCGTAGGGGCCGGGCGAGCGCACACGAATTCTTCGGCTGCAGTTTGTAGATGAATCACGGCAGAAACATTTCAATGTTGAGCTGAATGGAATGTCAGCGGCGGGTCGGATCCAGATTCGGGATTGTCGGTCGGATGAACTGCAGCGCGCGAAATCGGTCTTCGACGCGGCGTTCTCGGCGATGGAGCGGGTGTATCGCTTTGTTGCAGAGGCCGGCACGCGGCAGGAACGACGATTCAGCGAGGGTATCCGGTTGGTCGCGTTCGCGGACGCGCGAATGGTGGCCACAATGCAGTATCGGCTCGACGCGCGGCACATCCATCTGCTCGGGCTGGCGGTGCTGCCGGACCACCAGCGACAGGGAATCGGACGTTCGCTGGTGGAGCACGCGGCTGCGCTCGCCCCCCTTCTCGGGCACGACACGCTGGCTCTGGACACGATTGCGGAGGCTGGGCTCGTGCCGATGTTTGAGAAGTGGGGATTCACCGTTGATCGGCGCGAGGCGGCCGTCGATTGCGTGAGCGATGTTTTTGACGCGCTGCACGTGGTGAATCTAACTCGGAGCGTAAGGTGAGGAGGGGTTGGGCGTGGACAGACGAGTTATCCGGGATGCCCGTCTGCTCGCGGCGTGGCTTCCTGACCTGGACGCCCATCCACATGCTGAAGGTTCGCGCTGGAGAAAAGTGGCGATGAAAACGATGAAGGCGCTGGTGAAGGCAAAACCCGGGGAAGGCCTGTGGCTCCAGGAGGTTCCGATCCCGGAGATCGGCATCAATGACGTGCTGATCGAAGTGCTGCGCACCGGCATCTGCGGGACTGACGTCCACATTTACAACTGGGACGCCTGGGCGCAGAAAACGATCGTCGTCCCGATGGTCGTGGGCCACGAGTTCGTCGGGCGGATCGCGCGGATCGGCGCCAACGTCGAGGGGTTTCGGCCGGGCGATATCGTCAGCGGCGAGGGGCACGTGGTCTGCGGGCGCTGCCGCAACTGCCTCGCGGGCCGGCGGCACCTGTGCAAGGACACCAAGGGCGTCGGCGTGAACCGCGCCGGGGCCTTCGCGGAATACCTCGCCCTGCCAGTCACCAACGTCTGGCTTCACGACAGCGCCGACGGGAGCCACGCCTCGGGGATCGATCGCGACGTACAGGCGATCTTCGACCCGTTCGGCAACGCGGTGCATACCGCCCTGCGCTTCGACGTGCTGGGCGAGGACGTGTTGATCACCGGCGCCGGGCCCATTGGCGGCATGGCCGCCGCGGTCGTGCGCCACGCCGGAGCACGCCACGTGGTCGTCACCGACCTAAACCCGTGGCGGCTGGAGTTGGCGAAGAAGCTGGGGGCGACCCGCGTCGTCGACGCGCGCTCCGAGAAACTTACCGACGTGCAGCGCGAGCTCGGGATGCGCGAAGGGTTCGACGTCGGCCTGGAGATGAGCGGCAGCGGCGCCGCCTTTCGCGACATGATCGCCAACCTCTGCCACGGCGGCAGGATCGCCATGCTCGGCATCCCAGAGCGGGAGATGGCCATCGACTGGAACACCATCGTCTTCAACATGCTCACCATTCAAGGCATCTACGGCCGCGAGATGTACGAAACGTGGTACAAGATGACCGTGATGCTCCAGTCCGGCCTGGACATCAGTCCGGTGATCACGCACCGCCTGCCGTACACCCAGTTCCAGCAGGGGTTCGACGTGATGCGCAGCGGCAAGAGCGGCAAGGTCGTGCTGACGTGGAAGGACGGCTAAAAAAGCCGTCGCAGAAGCTTCCGGTTGCCGCTGGCAGCTTGTCGCCAGGGTTCCATTGCACTGCAGACGCACGGGGGGAGAATCCGGCCCCGGTACCCGAATAGATCGAGGCGCCCTTCGTATGGCCCAACCCCCACCGCGCTACGAAAAGGTTCGCGAGCACGTGGCGAAGCAGTTGGGCGACATCCGCGCCGCCGGGCTGTACAAGGGGGAGCGGGTGATGACCTCGCCGCAGCAGGCGCACGTCGAGGTCGCGGGTCGCGCACCGGTGCTGAACCTGTGCGCCAACAACTACCTCGGTCTGGCAAATCATCCGGAGGTCATCGCCGCGGCGCAGAAGGCGCTGCAGCGCTGGGGCTACGGGACGGCGAGCGTGCGCTTCATCTGCGGCACGACGGCGCTCCACAAGGAACTCGAAGCCACGCTGTCCGGTTTTCTCGGCGCCGACGACACGATCCTTTACTCCTCCTGCTGGGACGCCAACGGCGGGCTGTTCGAGACGCTCCTCTCGGCAGAGGATGCGGTCATCTCCGACGAGTTGAATCACGCGTCGATCATCGACGGCATCCGCCTGTGCAAGGCCCAGCGCTACCGCTACAAAAACAACGACATGGCCGACCTGGAGGCGCAGCTGAAGCAGGCGAAGAGCGCGCGGTTCCGGCTGATCGCCACCGACGGCATCTTCTCGATGGATGGCACGGTCGCCAACTTGCCGGCCATCTGCGACCTGGCGGACCGGTACGACGCGCTGGTGATGGTCGACGACTCGCACGCCGTCGGCTTTATGGGCAAACGTGGCCGGGGAACGCCGGAGCATCACGGCGTGACCGAGCGGATCGACCTGCTCACCGGCACGCTCGGCAAGGCGCTGGGCGGCGGCAGCGGGGGTTACACCAGCGGGCGAAAGGAGTTGATCGATCTGCTGCGGCAGCGTTCGCGCCCCTACCTCTTCTCCAACTCGCTGCCCCCGCCGATCGTGGCGGCATCGCTCAAGGCGATCGAGTTGCTGCAACGCTCCACGGAGCTGCGCGACCGGCTCGAAACGAACACCCGCTGGTTCCGCGGGGCGATGACGGCGGCAGGCTTCAACATTGCCCCCGGCGAGCATCCGATCGTCCCCATCATGCTGGGCGATGCGGCCCTGGCGGGACGGACAGCCGAGCGGATGTTGGAGAAAGGGGTCTACGTCATCGGCTTCTCCTACCCGGTGGTTCCGCAGGGCAGGGCGCGCATTCGAACGCAGGTGTCGGCCGCGCATTCGAGCGACGACCTCGCCTTCGCGGTGAACGCGTTCAAAGCGGTGAAGGCGGAGATGGGGATCTGAAGCCGCGGCCGGACCGCGGCGCGCGAAAACTCGCTGCGCAGTGAACACGGGCTACTCAACCACGAACATTTCCGTGGTATCGAACACGTTGCTGAGGATTCGCGGACCCTGTTTGGTGATCAAGATCATATCCTCCAGATGAAACTTCTGACCCTTCTCATAATCTGAAAGGGCGAACTCGACCCAGACCAGCATGTTGGGCTCGAGCTCCCAGGAGGAGCCGATGTTGGTGGTCGTTCGCAAACCATTTTCGGCGTACGGCGTGAGCATGGGCGGGTCGTGGACGAACACGCCGATGCCGTGGCCATAGAACCAGACGTCCTTGTTCCGCTCCTGCCGTCGCAAATGATCGAAGGCGGCGCCGGCGCGAACGCCGACCTTAAGGCACTGGATCGCTTCGCGGTGCAGGTCGCGCAACTGGGTCCACTTGGACCGCTGCCTCGGGCTGGGCTTGCCCACCACGAGCTGGCGGGACATGTCCGACATGTAGCCGTTGAAGCAACCGCCGCTGTCGACGATCACCACGTCCCCGGGCCGGATGGGCGTTTCATCGGGTACATGATGACCCTCCATCGTGTTGATGCCGGTCGAAAGACCTCTATGCAAAACAAAATCGGCGCCTTCGAGGAGCATCTGCGCGAGCAGTCGGCGGGCGATCACCACCTCGGTGTCGCCGGGCTTGATCGTCTGATATGTCTTCCAATGGGCGGTCTCCGTCGCTTTGACGGCGGCCTCCAAGAAGACGACTTCTTCGTCCGTCTTGACCGCGCGTGCCCGGGCGAGAATCACGCTGCCGTCGATGAATCGGGTCTTTGGCAGATACTCGCGCAGCTCCTCCATGAATCCCGCGGTCAGAAATTCCATCTCAACCGCGATGGTCCCGGTCGCGAATCCTTTGCTCTTCAAGGTCTCGGCGAGGACCCTGATGGGTGAATCCTCATTCTCCCGGTACTTCACCATGTCGGTGATCCACGACCATTTCCGCGCGACCGCTTCGAGCTTGCCTTCGATGAGGTAAATCGGCTTCCCCCCGGCGGGGATGAGCGTGGCGGAAAAACGGTCTCGAATGATCGGCAGGCACCAGTCGTAGTGGCCGCTGGTGTAGGTAACGTTCTCGGGTGAGAGGGCGACAAGAACATCGATGTCCTGTTCTCGAAGCATTTTCGGGATCTGGTCCCAACGGGTGCGGGGCGGTTTGTAGGCGGTGCCCACGACAGGCATGTCCATATGGTCCTCCGGAATCAAAGGAATTCTGAAGCGGATGCGCGTTAACAGGCCAGGTTACGCAAGCCGACGTTCTTACCCGCCGGCCTCGAACAGTTCCGTGGGAAGGTCGGTGAGCCTCTCCCAACCCTGCTCAGTAATCACCCCGGCGTCTTCGAGGAAGACGAAGGTGGTCCGCGGCGTGCCGACTGTCGCGACCTCGATCTGAATGACCGAGCCGACCTCCATCGGCTCCTGTTCACTCGGCAGTGCGGCGGGCAACTCATGAACCTCCAGTCCAAGCCCATGCCCGCACGACCAGGTGAACCGCTCCGCCCTTCGCTCTTTGCACAGAACTTGCATCTGCGCATAGAGCTGCGCCGGCGTGATCCCGGGGCGCGCGGCAGAGCACATCGCGTCGTATACACCCTTGAGCGAATCATATTCCTCGCGCAGCCAGTCTGACGCGGGGCCGATCGAAACCGTCCGGCCAAAGTCGCAGCCGTAGCCTTTAACATAACAGCCCAGATCGCAGCCGCCCTCGTCCCCCGCCTTGAGCACGTAGTCCGGGGGCGGGTCCCAGCGCTCGCCCGGCGTGTGGACCCACAGATGCTCGAAGTACCACCACCCACCCAGCTCAAACATCCGCCGCATCTGCATCTGCGCGATGTCGCGCAGCTTCACCCCGGGCCTCATCATCGCAAACGTCTCGCGATACACCTGCGCCGCGATGGAAAAGGCCTCGCGCAGCCTGCGGAGCTCTTCCGGCGTCTTCACCGCGCGAATGCGCCAGAAATGATTGTCCGCCGCAACGAACGTCGCCTTGGGCAGTTTCTCCTTCAGCCAGCGGAGGTAACCGGCGGGGAGCCGGGTTCCTTCATAGCCAATGCGGGCGGCTTCCAGCCCGCGCTCGCGCAGCGCTTTCACGGTCCATTGGAGCGGCGGAAAGGTGAAGCCGCTCGGCTCCAGCGGGTAGATCGCCGTATCGCCACAGAGCTGCACGTGCGGATAAACAAAATTGTGCCGCGTCACCCATGGGTTGCATGACAGGAATGGTGTTTTGGACGGGTCGAGGCAGAAGCCGGCCAGCGGTTTGGCTTCGTCGCGCCAGATGTTGCGGTCCATGAAGTGCTGAATGCCGTCCCACACCCAGTGGAACTGCACGAAGCCGCTCAAGTACGCGACATTCCATACCGAGTTGGCGAGCAGCACGTCGATCCCCGCCTCGGCCATAAGCCGGCGGGCGCGGGGCTCGTTCATGCAGACTGGATTGTTCGCCGCCTCTGCCACCATGAGTGCGTCCTTCAATTCCGGCCGGCCTCAAACACCTCGCGTGGAAGATCGGTCAGCGGCTCCCAGCCGCGCGGAGTGACGACGCCGGCGTCTTCGAGGAAGACGTAGGTATTTCGCGGCTGCTCGAGCGAGCCGACCTCGATCTCGATGACCATGTTCTCTTCCAACGACTCCGTCTCGCTGGGGAGGATGGCCGGAATCTCGTGGCACTCCAGGCCCAGCCCGTGCCCGAGGCAGCCGGCCGGGCGACCGCCTCGTTTCTCGCGGATCGCCTTCTGGGCCGCTTCGTAGATCTGGGCGCCGCTGCTGCCGATGCGGCTCACCTCGCGCATCGCGTGATAAACGTCTTTGAGCGACTCGTGCTCCCGCCGCACCTCTTGCGGCGCCGCGCCCAGGGTCACGGTCCGCGCGAAGTCTGTTCCGTATCCCTGGTAATAGATGCCCAGGTCGCAGCCGCCCTCGTCCCCGGCTTTCAACAGGTAATCTTCGGGCGGGTCCCACGCGTCGCCGGGCGTGTGCACCCACAGGTGGTTGAAGTACCACAGCCCGCCCAATTCCTGGGCGCGATCGATCTGCATCTGCGTAACATCGCGCAGCTTCACGCCCGGCTTCATCATCGCGAAGGTGTCGCGGTACACCTGCGTCGCGATGCGATACCCCTCGCGCAGGCGGCGCAGTTCCTCCGGCGTCTTCACCGCGCGGATCTGCCAGAAAAGATTGTCCACGGGAACAAAGCTCGCGCGGGGCAGTTTCTCCTGCAGGAACTTCAGGTAGTACTCGGGCAGGCGCGTGTCTTCGTAACCGATCCGCGCCGACTCCAGCCCTCGGGCCTTGATCGCCACCAGCGTCCATTCCAGGACGGGAAACCTGAAGCCGATGTCGTGCAGCACGGGCTTTCCATATGCGCTGGTGTCGCCGAGTTGTTCGACGTCGGGGTAGATGTAGTTGTATCGCGTGACCCACGGGTCGCACGCGAGGAACGGCTTCTTCGACGCGTCGAGGCAGAAGCCCGCCAGCGGCTTGGCTTCGTCGCGCCAGGTGTTGCGATCCATGAACTGCTGGATGCCGTCCCAGTACCAGTGATGGTGCACAAAGCCGCTCAGGTAGGTGACGTTGAAGTTGGAATTGGCGAGCAGGAGGTCAAGCTCCGACTTGTCCATCAGGCGGCGTGCGCGCTCTTCGTTCATGCAGACGGCGCTCGACGTATTCGCTGACTGTGTCATGGCGGCAATTCGCTTCGACGATGCACAAATGCGTTTGCGAGTATAGCGATCCCGAACGGCTCCATCACTTTCGCCGCTCCACGGACATGCCCAGCGCGGCCCTTTCCGGTCGCAGGAGACGCGGGTTGCCTCCCGGGGAATGAGGTCGCGTTCGGGGGAGTAATGGTGTAGCTTTTTGGCGGTTTCACGGAAGGCGAACATGCTGAGCCTGGAGCAGTTGGCTTCATTCGAACGCGACGGCTTTGTGGGCGGCGGGCGAATCCTTTCCGAGGAGCAGGTACAGCGGCTGCGCGACGAACTGGATGTGCTGATCAATCAGTACGACCGCGGCCACGCGGAGCAGGTCTACATCGACAACACGGCCGCGTTCTGCCAACGGCGCGACTGTTTCCTGCAGGTGACTAACACGCGCGAGCTGAGCCCGACGTTCGCCGCCATGGTGGTCGACCCTGAGCTGGTTGGCCAGTCGGCGCAACTGCTGGGCGGTCAGGACCTGCGCATCTTCGCCGACAGTGTTCTGTACAAGAACGGCCGCGACGCGGGGATGAACGACTGGCATCAGGACGGGCGGTGTTTCGACATCCTGCACGAGCCGCAGCAGGTGCTGACGGCGTGGATCGCGCTGGACGACGTTGGCAAGGATGACGGGTGCGTCTGCTTCGCGCGCGGCTCCCACCGCTGGACCGGCTCGCCCGCGGCGGGGGTGCAGCTCGTGCGCGAATTACTCGAGGAACACGGCGAGCGGATCGATCAGCCGGATGCTCCACTGAAGGCGGCGCTGCTGAAGCACGGCGAGATTCACTTCCATCACGGGCTGAGCTGGCACTGCTCGCTGCAGAACCGGACCGGCAAGGACCGACGGGGGTTTGTCGTGCATTACACCCGCGCCGGCACGCGCTTTAACGCCGCCGGGGCCATGTTCCTGAAGCGGTTCGTGGAGAGCGCCGATGGACAGCCGCTGTCGGGTCGGCACTTCCCGGAGATCGCAGACGCCAGGGCACGCCCAGCTTTCTCCTGAGCAGTTCCAGCCCGCAGTCGGCCGGGGACATTCCAGTGGGTCGGGGACCTTCGCAGCGCACCTCGAGTTCAATCGGATGAAGGCCGCTCTGGTTTCAGGCGACCGCACGCGGTCCCATCGCGGCACGGCGGGGTCGCCTCACTTTCGCCATTCCACGTACTTGAAACTCCAGCGGTAGTTTTGGGAAAAATGCTTTCCCTGGTCGAGAAAGGCGCCCTTCACGCCGCCGGCGAAGATATTGTCGGCCCGGTCCCGGTACTTCGGATCGCCGGTCTGCTTGTAAATCCACTGGTAGGCCGGGCAAATGAGCAGGTTCAGATCAGGGCTCCCCTTGGCCGGGTAGACCAGCGGGTCGGGGACGGGGGTGTTGATGGAGTCGTCGTTCTGGAGGGGGTAACTCTGATACCAGAACGATGTGTCCTTCTCGATCCAGGCGTTGTCCCAGAACCAGTCGCACGCCTTCTGAAGGGCCGTGACGATCTGCGGATCGCCGGTTTTGTCGTGAGCGCCGATCAATGCTTCGGCCGTCAGTCCGAACATGAAAGGCTGGGTATACGCAAAGCGCTTGGTGGTCCACTGTTCGAGATGTCCGATGCACAGGCTCTTGTAGGTTTCCACGCGATCGCGTTGTGTGTGATCGCCCACGACGTCGGCCTGAAGGCAGGCGTTTAGCAGGAACGCCGTCTCACGGCTCAGGCTGGGGTGGGCCAAGCGGCCCAGTGGCGTGGTGGGCAGAGCATAGGCGGATTCGGTGGCCAGCTTGATAACCCCGGCCTTGTCGGCAGCGGGCTGGCCGTTCCGGACGTAATCCATCGCCATGCCGTGGGGGAAGACGCGCCAGCCCTGCACGCCGCCGGCCAGGACGTACTTGTCCCGGTACATGCTCAGGACATTCTGAGCCCTGGCGTACCAGACCGGATCTTTGGTGTAATCGCCGATCTGAAAACAGACGCGCGCCCCGTCGTAATACCAACCGCCTCCCTCCCAGGTCATGACCCGGTCCACCTCCGGCTTCTCGTAGAACTTTGCGCCCGTGAGCATGTGCTTCTCCCAGACCTCCAGCATGGGAATCGGGGGCTGTGCGTGGGGAATCACCGGCTTGAGCGGAGGGGACGGGGCTTCCACGGTGAGAGGAATCAGGATGTCGTGTGACACCGGCGTCGGCGGGTTCGTACGCCGGTCGTAGCCGGTAAGCGTCACCTTCACGGTGTAATTGCCGGCACCGGCCGTCTTGTCGGCGTGGAGGGCAGCCACCACGTTGTCAGTGGTTCCATAATTGTAGATTCCCGTGGCGTCCTTCAGACGGATCTCAGGCCAATCGAGTTTGATCCCGGGAGGCAACTGCTCGTTCTTGAGGTAAAGGTGCGCGTCCGCCCCGCCGCCGGTCTGCCTGCAGGCGATTCCGTGATACAGGGTGCAGTCGGGGCGGAGCGTGTGTCCGCCGTAGTGCCGAACCGAGAAATCGTACGAGGCCGTCGGGGCGCTCGCCGCCGGAGCCGTGGCTGGGGGCGAGGGCAGCTGCTGCGCCAGGCCGACAGCAACGTCGACCAGAAGGGTCAGCGACAAGGCGAGACGGGGAAACAGAGTACGCATGTGAGGTTCCTGGATCGTGAGACCAACTGGGTTATATGAACTGGAAAGCTCCAAGCCGACGCGGACGCTACGTTCAAGCGATGAAACAAGCACTGCGAGTGAGTGTCTTTTGAGCCTGGTACTGAAAGGTGCAACTTATCGGCATCGCAAGAAGAAAGCCCTTCGACATGGTCATCGAAGGGCTTTTTGTTTCGTTCACTCCAAGCACCGGACGGCTCCGCCGGCTCTTCCCGAACGCCGTCGAGCAGTCTCCGCATTCCCCCGTTACAGCCGACAAAGACGGCGGGCGACCAGCAGCAGAGGCAGAGTAACCATCCCGGCCCAGGCTGCGCCGGGCAGCGGCACGGCGCTGGTCACGTTCAAGTGGTACGTCACATCGAGCCCGGAATCCGGGCCCTGACCCTGGCCGAAGTTGATCGTGTGGACCCCCGGAGCCAGGGGCTCCACCATCAGGTAATATCCGTCCGCGACGGCGGGCGAGACCGTCTGCGCGGGAAAGTTAAACCCGAAGCGATTGAAAACGTTGTCATTGGGAATGGTGTAGCTGAACGCCGGCGACACTTCGCGATGATCCGTGAGGTTCGCCACCTCGGCGCCGTCGATGCTCGCATGAAGTCCCGTCACGACGTCAACGCCTGCGGCGGCCTGGTCGCGCAGCTGCTGCACGGTCGATGGGGAATCCACGCCAAGGTTGTCGGCCCAGGAATTTTTGACGGGGAAAAACAGGAACTGATCCGGGCCCACGGTGACGGTCCTGTCGAAGGTGCTCGGCCCTGCGGGAGGCACGCCGTTGATCGACAGCGTGCCGGCGAGGAAGAAGACCGACCCCGACTGGCCGATGTGGGCCTTTGCGCCGGTGGTATCGAACAGCGGGCTATCCGCCGACGGGACGCTGAACACATACTTCCACCAATCCGCTGACCATTCTCCCAGCGTTTTGCCTTCCACCGTAGAATGCGGAGCCGCCACGCCCGCGACGGCCGAGCCTGCATTTAACGCACACGCCAACACACCCACAACGATCGACGCAATAATCCTGCACATATTCAATCCTGTTCGGCCCCGCGGTTGCATCGGGCCGGTTGGCGTCGAGCGACGTTCGATCTTGGTTCACAAGATGAGTTGGGTCGTGCAAAGGGAAACGGATTGTGCGAGTTCGGCGCAGCATGAACCATCGGCGCTTTGCGACAACAAAGGCCCGTTCACATCACCCCGAGTTTTTTCCACAGCTCAGCTTTCGCCCGCAGCTTGATTCCTCGGTTGTCCGGCTTGTTCAGCTCACGGAGCACATCGGCGTCGCTGGCCCAGCCGGCCAGGTAAAGGCTCATGAGCGTCACCATCCACTTGTTGGGCTTCCTGCCGGTCAGGATGTTGATCATCATGCAGCAGATGATCGCCGCGTAGATCTGAATCTCGATTCCTTCGCGTTTGGTGCTGAGCAGATGGCGGCAGCCCAGAATCTGCTTGAAGAAGCGGATGAAGACCTCCAGCGCCCAGCGATACTCATAGAGGAAGGCGATCACATGCGCCGGTGATTCCAGCAGGTTGGTGGCGATGCGCAAGGCGCCATCGGATCCCGGGCCGCTGGTTCCTCCCTCGGTCTTGCCGCGTTTTTTGTGCGGCGAGATCTTCACGCAGACCAGGCGGATCAGATGATCGGGACGATGGTTCGGCTGCGAGGCGATCCCCATCCGCGCGATCTGATCGCTGATCACGCCCGCTTCGATGTCCTGCTCGGACAGCGGCCGATCCTCCATCACCTCATACACGCTGTTGTCCCTGAGCCGGCAGACGTAACTGCTGCCGATGCGGTTGATGTCGTTGAATAATCTGAACTGGGCGTAGCCTCGATCCATCACATAGGTGTGGCCGGCGGCCAGATGCTTGCGCAGCACGTTCTTTTCATCGCTTTGGCCTTCTCCCCGCGCATCGGTCAGCTCCCACTTGGATGGAACATGATGATCGACGTCGAAGCTCAGATGTAGCTTCCAGGCATGGGTGCGATGAGCCTCCTTGCCATCGGTTCCCGGCAGCCACATCGCTTCCACGATGCTGCGCAGTGTCCGCAGCGCCGTCCCATCCACCAGCGTCAGAAGGTGCGGCAGATCTTTGAACATCTCCTGTCGCCCGACCGGATGAAGCTCTTGGCCCAGTTGCTCCACCACCTGCTTGAGCATCGGCGGATCGAACAGCCGGCAGGACTCGCTGAAGCTGCCCAGCGAGCAGCGTTTGATGCCCATTTTCTTCTGCACCTCTTCCAGGGCCGCCACGCGCAGCAGCGTCCGCATCGAATCGATCATCGGATTAAACATCCACAGCAGGATCAGCAGGACGTAATCGTCGAAATGAAGCTCGCGGTTGCCGGCCTTGTCGCGCCCGCAGCCGCTGCCATGCAGGAACGAAAGCAGCCCGGCTACCTTGCGGAGCTGCTTGAAGTGGCCCAGTTGAGCCGCCAGCTTCTTGTCGTCATCCACCGTTCGTGCCACGCACGGATCATGCGCGAAAATAAAGGCCAGCGCAAGCGCAAGATTATGCTAATTGTAGAGAATGCAATCAGAGTGCCGAACGGGATTGG
>JBBRCX010000099.1:0-16822 GCA_038204465.1 Tepidisphaerales bacterium
TCCAATACCAAGTTCGATCCCTACACCGGCTACAACTACAACACGAGCTACATCGGGCATGGGAAAGGCGAGTCGATCGTGCGCCCACGGCGAACCAGCGAGGTGCGCAATGCTTCGACGTGCGCCCTGTTCGGCGACGGGCAATACAGCGCGGGCGCGAACAAGTACATGCGCGCCCCGTTTCCCAACCCGGCCGATGCGAGCTTCACGTCCCGCTCCGCGGGCACGCAGGGTTTCCGCCATCGCGGGCGAACCAACGTCGCGTTCTGCGATAGTCATGCCGAGTCGCTCGCGGACCGGTTCACAACCACGTCCGATCCGTCCCCGCCCGCCAAACGAACCGGATTCCTGTCGAAGGACAATTCGATGTACAACCCGGAGTGAGGCGCTTCCGACGTTTGTCGCCGCGCTGCGGAAAGATCGAAACGAATCATGTCGTCAATCGGTGCACTTCTACCTGTGCCTTCAGCCGTTCAACGTCCTGCAATCGAACATGTCCGGCCTCGGCTGTCAGGGCGTTGGCGATGCCGCACGCGGCGCCGAGGCGCCATGCGTCCCGTGCGTCTCCCTCATCGATGACGGCCGCCATCCCCGCTGCGAAGGCATCGCCTGAACCGATCGCGCTGATGGCTTTCACCTGCGGAATGGCGACCCGCCAAAGCTCGCTATTAACCAGAGCGAGCGCGCCTTGCGCGCCCAGGGTGACGACGACGTGGCCGCAGCGCTTTGCCGCGGCCCTCATCGCCTCGTGCAGCGCCGCATCGGTGTCGACGGGCATGCCCAGGGTCAGGCCCAGCTCGCGCCGATTCATCTTGGCGATGAATCCATCTCCGGTCTCCAGGGCCCGTCGCATCGGCTCGCCGCTGGCGTCGATGATGACCGGAAGCATTCGCCCCCCGCCCGAGCAGCGCCAGGCCAGGGGAGGCCAGCGGGCATAGAAGTCCCGCGGCGCGCCGGGCGGGAGGGAGCCGGAGAAGACCCAGGGGCGCGAATCGGGCAGTGCCGCCTCCAGCTTTTGCGTGAGCTGCATCCAGCCGTTTTCTTCTACCGGTGACGACTCCTCAATCAGCTCCGTCGCGGCGCCGGCGCCGCGGTCGATCGCGGTGATGCACAGCCGGGTCCGCGCCCGCACTTCGGTAAAATCATGGCGGACGCCGATTGCATCGAGGTCCTGCAGCAGGAGTTGCCCACGGTCTCCTCCGGCGAACCCCGCGGCCAGCGCCTCCCTGCCCAGCGCCTTCAACACCCGCGCGACGTTGATCGATTTGCCGGATGCATACTCGCGCACCTCGGCCGCGCGGTTGACGTCATCGACGATCAATCGGTCGAAGACCATCGTCCGCTGCAGAGTGGGTGTCGTGCCGATGCAGGCGATCATGGAACTCAATGAAGCTAAAGCTCGAGGAGCATCTCGATGGTGCTCGATCGAAAGCCGCAAGCGCCGAAGAGGCCCCGCGCCGGCTCATTCCCGGCGGCGGTATCGAGCCTCACCTGCTTGACGCCGATCTGTCGAAAGCGCTCGACCGCAAGCGTCGCCAACTGCCGGCCGATTCCCTCATTGCGGTAACGCTCCTCCACCCAAATGTCGTGGATGAAGCCGAACTCGCGCAATCGATAAATGGGAATCTCCGATTCGGTGGTGGCGACCAGGAACGCCACAAGATTGCCTTCTTCGCCGTCGTTGGCGTCCGCAACCAGAAAGACGCTGCGCGGGTCTTTGGCCCGGCTCTTCAGCCAGCCGCGGTACATGCCGGCCGGATCCGGCAGGTAGCCGTATTTGGCCGGATCCATCGCCTCGTGCATGGCGGCGATCTTCGCCACCATCGGCAGGACGCTCTCCACATCGGCCGGCGTTGCTGGACGAATCTGCATGCCGTAAGGGTAGTGTGCGGATTTGCGATTTGCGATTTGCGATTGGGCCAGACCATAGCGATCGAGTGGAACTCGTTAGCGCGCTCATCCCTTCATCCCGGTGGTGGCGATGCCCTGGATGAAGGTGCGCTGGGTCAGGAAGAACAGCACCACGATCGGAAGGCAGACGAGGGTGGAGGCGGCCATCAGCAGGTTCCAGTCGGTGCCGCCGTGCTGGCTTTGAAAGGTCTGGAGCCCCAGCGCGAGCGTGTATTGCCTGGGGTCCTGGATGTAGACGAGCGGCCCAAGGAAGTCGTTCCACACGCCCATGAAGCTGAACAGCGCGACCACCGCCAGCGCCGGCTTCGCCAGCGGCAGGATGACGCGCCAGAAGATCCCCCATTCGCTGCACCCGTCAATGCGGGCGGCTTCGGACAAATCGTTCGGCACCGTCATGAAGAACTGCCGCAGCAGGAAGATGTTGAAGGCCGAGCCGAACCACGCGGGCGCCCACAGCGGCTTATACGTACCCAGCATCTGCAGGGGGTTGTTCGCGCCGAACCACGCCGATGTGTGGCCGTCCATCCAGCGGAAGATGCTGAACAGTGAGACCATGACGACGGGGAAGGGGATCATCATCGTGGCGAGCATCACCACAAACAGCAGACCGCGCCCGCGAAAGCGGATCTTGGAAAATCCATAGGCGACAAGGGCGCTGGAGAGCGTGGTGCCGCTCACCGCCAGCGCGGCGATCACCAACGTGTTGCGCGTGAACAGCGCGACATCAAACTTGGGGTGCTTCCAGACGCCACGGTAATTTTCGACCATCACCGGCCTGGGAATGAATTGAGGCGGGTATGCCATCGCCTGGTCGTTACGCTTCAGGCTCGTGCTCAGCATCCAGAGGAACGGCAGGATGAACGTCGCGCAAACCAGGAGCAGTGTCGCGTGCGCCAGCGGGCTCCTGAGATTCGCCCGCCTGCGCGATTTGGGCTGCGCCTGCGGCGACTTGCTGCCGTACGCGACGACGAGAGCCGCCTCCGCCTCGCTCCCAATCGGCTGGTTGGTCCGCAGCGTGGTCATCTCAACCCTGGTAGTGCACCCAGCGCCGGCTCGTCCAGAACGCCAGCGCGGTAAAGAACAGGATGATCACCAGCTGCACCCAGGCCATCGCGCTCGCGTAGCCCATGCGCAGATAGGAAAACGCGTTGTCATACGAGTACATCGTGAAGAAGTAGGTCGAGCGCATCGGCCCGCCGCCGGTCATGATGAACGGCACGTTGAAGACCTGGAAGGCGCCGATGATCGCCATGATGAGGTTGAAGAAGATCACCGGCGAAAGGACCGGCAGCGTGACGTTCCACAGCCGCCGCCACGTTCCCGCGCCGTCGATCTCCGCCGCTTCGTAAAGCTCGCGGGGAACATCCTGCAGCCCCGCTAGATAAATCACCACGGTGTAGCCAACGCCCCACAGACTCATGAGCGCCAGCGACGGCATCGCCCAGTGCCGGTCGGTGAGCCAGCCCGGACCCTGAATTCCAAGCTTGGCCAGCAGCGCGTTGATCAGGCCGAAGTTCGTGTTGAACAGGGTCAGCCAGAGCATCGCCGCGGCGACCGTGGGGGTGAGCGCGGGGAGAAAGATGATCGTGCGGTAGAACGCCTGGCCCCGAATCTTCACGTTCAGCAGCAGCGCCAGCGCGAGCGAAACGAGCATGCCGGCCGGCAGCGCCATGGCGGCGTAGTAGAATGTGTTCCAGAGCGCCTTCCAGAAGACCGGGTCGGCGGCGAGCTCGCGAAAATTCTCCAGTCCCTGAAACAGCGGCGTCTGCAGCAGCGAGAAATCGCACAGGCTGTAGTACGCCGACAGGCCGATGGGGATGATCGTGAAGAGCGCGAAGCCGATCAGCCAGGGCGAGAGGAAGGCCATTCCCTTGGCGAAGTTTCGCAGTTCCGTTGCCCGCATCCTGAAACACTCGATTCACGATTCACTGCAGTGCCGCCCGGGCCTTCTGCTTCCGAAGGAAGCTGTCGTACTTCGCCTGCATGCGCTGCTGCGCCTCGGCCAGCGCCGGGCCCGGTTCGCTCTGCAGGCTGATCACCGACTGCGCCATCACGCCAAGCTCGTCGCTCACCTGCGGCCAGATCGGCACCTTCGGCACGCCGCGGGCATTGGGGCTGCTGGAGAGGCGCTCGAAGACATCGATGTATGGATTGGGATGGGTCTTGATGAACTTCTCGCTTACCTGCGCCAGCGGCGAGTTCTTGCAGTGCAACGCGCAGAGCTTCTCCATCACTTCCTGCCGGTTGACATAGGCGATGTATTCGAACGCCTCTCGCTTGTGTTTCGCGCCGCGCGGAATCGCCAGCAGGTCGAAGTCGCAGACCGAAACGTCCTGGAGACCCGGAACTGCGGAGGGAAATGCCGCCACCGCCCATTCGTAGTTCTCCCGCCGGTCCGGCAAGGAGAATTCCTGCGAGCGCGGCACATTCACCTCGGACATCTTCGGCTGCAGGTTGTAGATGTAGTTCGCCATCCACGGCCCCTGTTGCTCCATCGCCACCTTGCCGACCAGGAAGGCGTTCTGCGTGGTGTTGAAGCTGCCGAAGCCGCTGCGGAAATCGGTGATCGCCTCTCTGCCGAGCTTGCGCGAATACTTCTGCACCCACTCATACGCGCGCACATTCGCCGGCTCCGTAAATGTGAAGCGCCCGGTCGCTTCGTCAAACAGGTTTCCTCCAAACCAGTAGGACTGATACGCCATGTACCAACCCGGCTCCGAGGGGAGATACCCGGCGTGCACCAGCCGGCCCGGGTGATCGGGGTCGAAGACGTTCAACGCGTCGGCATAACGGTCGAGCTCTTCGATCGAGCGCGGCGGCCGGTCCGGATCCAATCCCGCCGCCCGCAGCGCCGGGGCGCCGTCGTGAAACATTCGCTTGTTGTAATGCAGCGCGACCGCCGCGGGCGTGCTCATTAATCCCCACAGATGGCCGTTGTAGTTAAGGCCTTCCCAGTAGACCCGCTTGTAGAATCCTTCGCCGATGCCGCGCTCGCGCGCCAGGTCTTCCAGCGGCTCGAGGGCATCCAGCGCCGCGAACTGAAGCAGCTGCGCGTCCCAGATCCCCGCAATGTCGGGCGGCACGCCCGCCGCGGTTGCGACCAGCGTCTTCTGGTTGATGCTGCTCATCGACAGGTAGCGGACGAAGATGTTCTTCTCTACCCCGACGCTGTTGTTGAAGTCGTCGACGATCTCCTGCATCTGCTTTTCTTCGGTCCCCGTCCATTTCTCCCAGTATTGCACCACGACCCGGCCCTTGGGCAGCTGCGCGTCGGGACGAGGCCCCTTCACCAGCAGCCACGCCGCCGCCAGCAGCATCAGCCCAACGATGATTTGACGAAGGCGCTGCTTCATCATCACGCCACGAGTCCAGTGAGAAATGAAAGGGTGCTGCGCAACATGAGACCCTTCCATGGGTGATTGCCCGTCGCCCGCGCCCGAGGCCGAATGTAGCGGCATCGGCGCTGCGGTCAATCGATTCAAGGCCCCTTTCGGCCCTTTCGCCGCGATCGGCTTCGCGGAACAGGAATCTCCCGTTATCCTATTGAACCGGAAGCCAAACGCTCATGATCCAGAAAACGAATTCCGCGCCCCGTGCGCCCGTCGACTCCATCCGCGACGTCGAGCACCTCGAGGACCTCCTGAGCGAGCCGTCCGAAGGCGTGATCCAGACGCTTTCCCGACTGAAGGGCGATGTGATCGTCCTCGGCGTGGGCGGCAAGATGGGTCCGAGCCTGTCGCGGATGGTCAAGCGCGCCTCGGATGAAGCGGGAACCCAGCGGCGCGTGATCGGGGTCTCGCGCTTCAGCGCCGCGGGACTGGCGCCGCGCCTGAACGCGTGGGGAATCGAGACGATCAACTGCGATCTGCTGAACCCCGAGCAACTCGATGCGCTGCCGGCAGCGCCCAACGTCGTCTACATGGCGGGAATGAAATTCGGGACGACCGCTCAGCAGTCCAAAACGTGGGCGATGAACACCTTCCTGCCCGGAATGGTGAGCCAGAAATACAAGGACAGCAAAATCGTCGCCTTCTCCACCGGCAACGTCTACCCGATGGTGCCGATCCACTCGGGCGGCAGCGTCGAAACCGATGAGCCGCGGCCCCTGGGAGAGTATGGCCAGAGCTGCCTGGGCCGCGAGCGCATCTTCGAGCACTTCAGCCGCACCCAGGGGACGCCGGTGTCGATGATCCGCCTCAACTACGCGGTGGAGATGCGCTATGGAGTGCTGGCGGACATGGCGCAGCGCGTGATGTCGGGCGAGACGATCGACCTGGCCATGGGAAATCTCAACGCGGTCTGGCAGGCGGACGCGAATGCGGTATCGATCCAGTCGTTCGACCACGCCTCGAGCCCGCCGTTCATTTTGAATGTCTCCGGCCCCGAGATCCTCAGCGTGCGCAGCATCTGCGAGCAATTCGGCAAGCTGTTGGAAAAGCAGCCGAGCTTCAGTGGCGCCGAAGCGCCCAACGCCTACCTCAACAACAGCCAGCTTTGCACGCGACTGTTTGGGTATCCGCGCGTCTCGCCGCAACAGGTGATCGCGTGGACGGCGGAATGGTTGCAGCGAGGCGGCGATACGCTCGGCAAGCCCACGCATTTCGAAACGCGCGACGGGAAGTATTGAACGGCGTCAGCGGTTCCCTCGGTGCGGTCTTCTTGCCGAAGACGATCGGTTCGACCCGGCCGTCTCTTACCAGAAACCCAGCCTCATTTTTTGCTCGAGACGGGATGCTTGGCTCGACCAGCGGATGCCCGTCGCATTCCCAGCGCACGGCCTGGCTTGTCGACCTCCGAGAACGGCCCCATGGATTTCCTGTAGAAGTCGCCTTTCGTCGGGTGCGACTTGGTCGCCTTCCTGATTCCTCCATCGGCCGGGGCGGCGCTCAGCGGCCGCTGGCCCCTCGCGATCGTGGCAAAGTATTGACGCAAGCTGACCGCGATCAATTGCGAACGATTCTTTTGCAGCCGCCGTGCGATCTCATCCGTCACCCGCAGGAGCCGCCGCTCCATGCTGATGAAGATGCGCTCGGCGCCTTCGCCTACAACTGGGCGCCCGCGTCCGCGCTTGGACCGTTCCCAGCGTGCCCGCTGCTGCAGTGTCATCGGCTGCCACTGTTCCGGCGAAATGTTCGTGTCGAACTCTCTTGTGGCGTCCGCCAACTCGTCTGTGTTCATCTTTGAATAGGGTTTGGTCGGCTTCATGGTCTCCTCACTGTTTCCGGTATTTCTTCTTCTGATCCGTAAGGTCGTTCGCATGAATCACGTAGATCACGGTCTCTTCACCACCGGAAAAAGCCAACAGGTCTTCGAGCGACAGGCTCTGGAGATCCACGTTCTCATCCTTCTGATTCACGAAAATGACCTGAAGATAGCGACCCACCTCGGTCTGGCCCCAGACCCGATACTTCCCATCGGGTCGCATCCGGGGGTACGGATCCTTCGCATGTTTCACCACGTACTCGGCCTCCGCTGGCGTGACCTTATGCTTCCAAATGTGATTCACGTTGGAGACGTTCCACATGAAGATCATGACGGAAATAAATTATATAACAAAATAAGAGCCTGTCAATCTGACCCGACAGTTGTCGATGTGGACTAACAGTTTGGGCGGCGGAAATGGAGGGGGTTCAAGTGCAACGTTCTCCAGACCGACGAACGTTCCCTCGAGTCTCGTTTACCCGGCGAAGTTTGGCTTGGTAGTCGCGAAATTATCGGCGGGGCCGAAGGCTTCGAAGACCGTGTTGAAGTAGCACTTCTGCTCGTCGCTCATCGCGGCCAGTGCCTTGGCGCTGGGACGGGCCTGACCCAGGTCCTGGTACGCCGCCGAGCGATCGTTATATTTGTAGAATAGCCCGTAGCGCGGCTCCTTTCCCTGCCACGATGCCGCGCCGTGCGCCAGCGCTTCGGTGAAGATGACGGCTGAGCCTTTGGGCGTGGCGATGGTGCGCACGAGCGGGCCGCCGTGGGCGTACAACTCCTTCAGGTCTTCCCTGGGAACGGGGAACTCCGACTTGTGTGAGCCGGGGATGCACGCGAAGCCGCCGTCGCGCTCGTCGATGTCCTGCAGCGCGATGGAGACGACGGTGAGGCCCGTGTAGATCCGGTTCCCGCGCACGTAATAGCGAAAATGCACGTCGCCGCCCGCGCTTCCGCCGTGCATCTCGAACTGCGGGCACCCCTTGAGCCGGACAAAGCTGTATGCCGTCTCCAGCCGAAGCTTCGGCGCGATGATGTCGCGCAGCACGTCGGTGATCTTCGGGTGATCGATCAGCTTGATGAACGGCTCACCCTCGTCGAACAGCCCGCCGGCGGCGAACCACATGCCGTTGGCGGGATAGCCGTCGGGCGTCTTCTCCATCGGCTTCTTTTTTCCGTCGATCTTCCGTTTCGCGGCCTCGCACTCTTCGTCGCTCAAAACGTTCTCGATGAGCAGGAAGCCCTGAAGGTCAAAGAGGTATTTCTGGCGGTCATCCATTGGTGTTCACCCGGGTTGCGTTGATCGTCGCCTGTTGGGGCATTATCCGCGGCTCGCACTGCGGAAGATACCGTTTGTCACTCTCGCCAGCCGCGGGGCGGGCGAGCATAATGCTGGCGTATGATCGACGCCCAGATCCAGCGGATCCTCCAGCGCGGCCTCGTGATTCCCGCGACACCCCTGGCCCTGAACGCCCAGCGCAAGCTCGACGAGCGGCGCGAGCGGGGGCTGTGCCGCTATTACATTGCCGCCGGCGCCGGAGGCCTCGCGGTCGGCGTGCATACCACGCAGTTCCAGATCCGCGATCCCAAGGTGGGGCTCTTCAAGCCGGTGCTCAGCATCGCCGCCGAGGAGATGAACCGCGCGGACCGGAATCGCGCCGAGCCATTGGTGCGCATCGCGGGCGTTATCGGCAAGACGGAGCAGGCGGTCGCCGAAGCGGGCCTCGTGCGCGAGCTGGGTTATCACGCCGCCTTGCTCAGCCTCGCCGCGATGCGCGACGCGAGCGACGATGCCCTGATCGCGCATTGCAGCGCCGTCGCTGAGATCATTCCGGTCGTCGGCTTCTATCTCCAGCCCGCGGCGGGCGGCAGGGTGCTGCCGTATTCGTTCTGGCGGCGCTTCGCCGAGATTCGCAACGTCATCGCGATCAAGATCGCGCCGTTCAATCGTTACCAGAGCATCGACGTGGTCCGCGCCGTGGCCGAATCGCGGCGCAGCGACCTCGCTCTTTACACCGGCAACGACGACAACATCATCAACGACCTCCTGACGCCATTTCGGTTTGACGTGGGCGGAAAGCGAATCGAGCGCCGGATTGTCGGCGGGCTGCTGGGGCACTGGGCAGTGTGGACGAAAAAAGCCGTTGAGCTTCTGCAGACCTGCCAGGCTGTGTCGCGGACCGATGAGCTTCCCGCCGAACTGTTGAGCCGCAACATCGCGGTGACCGACAGTAACGCCGCTTTCTTCGACGCCGCCAACAATTTCGCGGGGTGTATTGCGGGGATTCACGAAGTGCTGCGGCGTCAGGGCCTGCTCGAAGGCACCTGGTGCCTTGACCCGCATGAGACATTGAGTCCGGGACAGTCACAGGAGATCGACCGGGTGTATCGAGCCTACCCGGAGCTGAACGACGATGAGTTTGTGATGGCTCATCGGGATGAGTGGCTGAAATGACGATGATCGCAGGCACGATGCAACTCGACTCCCTGGCCGTGGCGGCGGCCGTGAAGCACCGGGCCCGCGAGCTTGGCTTCGACCTCGTCGGAATCGCGCCGGCCGAGCCCTCGCGCTACAAAGACTACCTGCGGTCGTGGCTCGATGCCGGCGGCGCTGGCTCGATGAGTTATCTCTCGAATCGCTTCGAGGAGCGCACCGACCCGACTGCCTATCTGCCCGGGGCCGCCAGCGTGATCTGCGTGGCCATCAACTATTTCGTCCCACTGGAGCCGCCGAGGGATGGTGTGCCAAGACAGGGTCGAATCGCCCGCTATGCGCTGGGTGATGATTACCACGAGATCCTCAAGGCCCGGCTGTGCGCGCTCGCCGACTGGCTGCGGGAGCTTGCGCCGGAAGCACAGACCCGCGCGTGCGTCGACACCGCGCCGGTGATGGAGAAGGAGCTCGCCGCGCGTGCGGGCGTCGGATGGATCGGGAAGAACACCTGCCTGCTCAACGCCGACATCGGCTCGTGGCTCCTGCTGGGTGAAGTGCTGACGACGCTGCCATTGCCAGCCGATTCACCCGGCATCGACCACTGCGGCTCCTGTACGCGCTGCATCGATGCGTGCCCGACGGGTGCGATCACGGAGCCGTACCAGCTCGACGCGCGGCGCTGCATTTCCTATCTCACGATCGAGCATCGGGGCGAGATCCCCGCGGAACTCCACGAGCCGATCGGCGACTGGCTCTACGGCTGCGACATCTGTCAGGACGTCTGCCCTCACAACCGCGCCGCGCCCGCCGCGACCGATCCGGCCCTTCAGCCCCGGTTCCCCGGCGGAACACTGGATGTTAGTGAGGTCCTGCAGTGGGAGGATGCGAACTACCGCGAGCGCCTTCGCGGCAGCGCGATGAAGCGCGTGAAGCTCCCGCAACTGCAGCGCAATGCGAAGATCGTCGAAACGAACCTGCTGAATCGGGAGCACAACCGATGAAAGCACTCGCGCTTGCGTCGGCCCTCGTCATGCTGCATCTCGCCGGCTGCTCGGCTTCCCCCTGCGCTCGCGCGACGAGCCAGGCGCACAGCGGGCGCGTCGCCCACGCGGTGTTCTGCTGGCTGAAGGACCCGGCCGACGCGGCGGCACGACAAAAGATCATCGATGCCACGTACGGCTTTCGCCGGCTTCCGGGCGTGGTGGACGTTTACATCGGCGACAAGATCGCCTCGCCCCGGACGGCCGTGGATTCCTCCTATGACCTTGGCCTGGTGATTCTCTTCAAAAACGAGCAGGCGATGCGCGACTACGAGAAGAGCGACCTCCACCAGAAGGCCGTCACGGAAGTGCTGCAACCCAACGCAAAGCAGATCACGATTTACGATTTCCGCATCGCCCATTAGCGCAGCGACAAGGGAAGGCGTCGCGACAGTCTACGCGGCACAGGGCTGATCTGCTGGCTCAGCTGTGGTGGATTGTGGACTGGCGGGTTGGGTGATCGCGCGTTTTCCCGCCAGCAGCGCGGAGCCGAACAATGCGGGAAGCATCATGCCGGCGATGAGCAGGTAGAAGATGTGAAACTGCCCGAGGTTCATCGGACCGATCTGCAGGTGCGCGTTCTTCAGCGCGCCCAGGAGCGGCACCGAGATCAGTGCGCAGATTCCTGAGGCGCCCAGCAGGACCAGATTGTAAACGACGAAAAATGCGGGACGGCCGGCGCTGGTCGGAATCGCTTCGTACAGCGCCGCTCCGGCGGCGACCAGGTACGCCGCGTCGCAGCATCCGATCAGCAGCCAGGCGAAAACAATCGCCCACGTCCCCATCACGCTGCTGAGCGGGAAGAGACAGAAGAACAGCACGTACGCGGGACTCAGCATGAAAAGAATGCGGCGCGGCGAGAGGCGTTTCACGATCGGGGCCCAGACGAAAGTTGCCAGGATCTTACAGAGGAAATACCCGGCTGCGATCAGTCCGACGGCGCCCTCGGGCAGGCCGAGCACCTTGAGGTTAAAAACCTGGTAGTACGGGACGGCGAGCAAAAAGGGCGCGTTGTAGGCGAGGACGCCCAGGACATAGCGGCTGTACTCACGGTGGCGCCAGACGCGCAGCAGGTCGGAGGAGCGCACGCGATTGGAGGCGGTCACCGCGGGCATGGTAGCGCGGCGCAGCGGGAGGGCGGCGAGCAGGCCGAAGATGCCGCCGACGGCAAGCACCATGCCGAGGAGCACCGGGCGCGTCTTGTCGAGGCGCTGCGCGAGGAACGTGCTGAGCAGGGTGGTGACGATGATCACGATGCTGAGCACCTGAATGCGCCGCCCCAGGTAGCGGCCGCGCAATCCGGCGGGGATCGCCGAGGCGACCCATTCCTCGGTCAGCGGTCGGCTCAGGTGCAGCGCCGCGGCCGCCACGAAGGCGGCGATGGAAAGCACGTACAGTCGCAGCACTGCCGGAAGGAACGGCACCACCAATACCGCCGCGATCATCAGCAACGGCTCGATGAGCGAGAGCACCACGACCAGGCGTTTCTTGTTGGGCACGCGACGGCTGACGCTGATGCTGAGTATCTGCAGGATGCAGGCCGCGCTGACGGCGGTGGTGACGAAACCCATCTTCTCCGCGGGAATGCCCAGCGCCAGCGCGTAGGAGACGAAGATGATGGTGGTTCCCGCGCAGGTGGCATCGAAGACGCCGCGGAGCGCGAGGTTCCAGTTAAACAGACCGAGCGTCGCGCGCGTCTGCTGCTTGGTAAGGCCGGAGCGGAAGAAATCTATGGTGTCCATCGGGATCTGAAAGGTGGTGGTTGGGCAGGCCTTACGGCGCCGTTTTACGTGGCGCGGGCGTTTCGAGATCCTATCCTACCACCGGCGAGGTGGGGACCTGGTCGAGGGGCATGCGATAGAACTCGGCGGAATTGTCGAAGAGGATCGCCCTGGCGACGCGCTTCGCGACCTCGGTGTTGAATTGACCCTCCCGCACCTTCTCGGCCAGCACTTCTCTCAGCACCTTGCGGAGCAGGCGGGTGGTGCCCAGGAAGGACTCGGCGGAGCCGCAGTCGGTCCCCATGAGAATCTTGTTCATCGGCAGCATGTCGATGGCCTCGGAAAGGATGCGCTTGCCGAGCGAGCGGCTGAGCATCGGCGTCCAGACGAGGTTGAAATAGCAGCCGCGATAGGTACGAGCCATGATCATGCCGCCACCGTGATGCGGCCAGCCGCTATGGCACAGATCGACGTTGAGGCCGGCGAGGCGCTTGCTGGTGAAGAGGTTGATCATGCCTTCGGGATCGCCGAAGGAAGTGGGCGTGGCGTAGCCGGTGTGGACGATGAGTGGCAGGCCGCGCGCGACGCACATTTCCAGCAGGCGCCAACAGAGGTTGTCCTGCAGGCGCTGCAGCCGCTCCGGCTTCAGCGAGGTCGGGCCTTCGGAGAAGAGGGCGGCCGCCTCCTCGTCAGGAACTTCGCTGAAGTGAAGCGTGCGGTGGTAAGCGGTCAGGAGCTTGACGGACTTGCCGCCCTTGCTGACGAACAGGTCGAGGGCTTTGGCGCAGAAGTCGAGATACTCGGCGTGCGTCCTGGGGTGCAGATTCAGAAGCTCCTCGGTGCGCTCGCGGCCCGGCCTGGCGGTGGAGAAGCCGGTGAAGAGATACCCGTCCAGGATCAGGCTGGGAAGGAGAAACTTTTTCTGCGCCGCCCGCTCTTCCGGCGGGAGCGAGTCCCAGTGATCGGTGACGTAGGGGAGCGTGCACATCTGGTTCTGCAGGACGACGCCGGCCCGCTTGACGATCTGGCGCTGCAAGGCGCGCTCGCCATGCGTGCGGTAGGCGCGCAGCACCTGGTCGTTGATCTTGCGCCAGTTGGCGTCGGTGATGTCGGGCTCATCGAAGGGGTACAACTCGCGCAGTCCTTCCCGCAGGACCGAGTAGGTGGTGAGGGCGCGATACTTGTCGAGCAGGGGCGCGATGGCCTTCCAGTCCTGTTCGGCGTCCTCGACTTTGCCCGCGCCCTTTCCCATGTCCGGCGGCGCCGCGTCGGCGCACGACCAACAGAGATACAGCAGGTAATCGTTGAGCAGGATCATCGGCAGGGTCTTGCCGGCCTTGTCGTTTACGGGGCTGCCGGTGTCGAAGCCCGCCATGTGACTGTGGGTATCGAAGATCGGGAGGTCGTTGACGTATTGGTTGAGCTCGGCGCATTCCATGGGGGAGTAGTTTAGCAGAATGGAAATGCGGTGTTCGACGGATCAGTCCAGGCCGGTGACGGCGGCGGCGAGCTTTGAAGCGTCGATTCGTCTTTTCGGTTTGAAGTCGCTGCCGGTTGCGTACGCCAGCAGGCACTGCATGAGGTAGCGGGTCTCGATGTGGGAATCGAACGTACCGCGGATCTTCAAGCTGGTCGCGAGCAGCGCGCCTTTGCCGACGGCGGCCTCGAACAAATACGCCTTATCGGCCATCGAGCGGTGGTGGCCGATGGACCGGATGATCGGGTCGATCCGCGCCGGGTAATAGGGGTCGAGCATCAGTGGATAGACGCCGGCGATCAGATGAACGAAGTTCAGCTCGCACCAGCCATCGTGGGGAAAGTCGCGCAAGCTCGGATGATCGGCGACGATCGTGCCCATGTTGCCGTGGGCGCCGTTGTTCCAGGGGACGGTGCGATAGATGTCGCGGAAGACGTCGCCGAACGCGTCGCCCGCCGGGCGGTAATCCTTGAGGGCGCCTTCGGAAAGCAGGATGACGCAGCCGCCTTTTTCCAGGAATCTCAGCAGGGGGCGGCGGAGCTGGCTGACGATGATGCAGGTTGCATCATTCGGCGGTTCGTCCTGTAGCCTCGCCAGGCCCAGGGCCTCTTGCAGCTCGGGGATGTCCGTAACAATGCGCGACGATACGCGCGTTTCGATACGCGGGAAGGACCAGATCCGCCAGGCGTTGCGGGCGATGCGCTGAGCCATGCTGCGCAGCTCAACCTGCAGATCGAGGGTTTGGGGCGCATCGGTCTTCGGCAATTCGATGTGAAGCCGCGCCGGGGCCGTCAGCTCGCCGGGCCGCATACGGGGGAGCCGCAACTCTCCTTCCGCGATGGGCTGCCCGGCGCCGACGAGGCGCCACGTGAGCACCGGCTGCGACAGTGTATCCGGCCCGAAGTGCGAGACTTGGACGCTCAGCGGCGCTTCCGCGCCGGCGGTGAAGCAGCGGCGATTGCCGTCGTCGAGCAGCAGGACCGTGTCGTCGTTGCAGGCACGGAATTCTTCCGCGCTCAGATCATCCGGCCTGTCCCAGAATTCGTTAAAGACGCCTTCGGGCGCGTAGGAGAAATCGTGGACGAGCCACAGGTGATAGCCGGCCGTCTGCCGATAGCGCCGCGCGAGCTCGAGGCCTTCCTTGCGCAGCAGGTGCTTCATCTTCCGCGAATTCGCGACCATCGTCGGGACGAGCTTCGCCAGCCCCGCGTTCCGCGAATTCTCCAGCGTTTCCGGCGGGCCATTCAGCTTCTGCGGAAGTGTTTTGTAGCGCGGGATCGACTTTGGATCCGGGAGCTGCGTCCACCAGGCGTATTCATGCAGGATCCACGGGAGCTTCAGCTTGCGCAATTGCGGGTCGTCGGTCCTGAGCGGCGGGTGCAGGGGCTCGAGGCGGTGCTGGCCGTGAACGCACTGGACGTACAGGTCGGTATCGCGCGGCCCGTAGCGGGTGTCGGTGCTGAAGTCTTCCTCGCCGCCGTGTGTAATGTCGATGGCAAGCGCCCGCGGGTTCAGCTTCCGCGCGGTCTTCGGAAACTCGCGACTAAAGAGCGCAAAGCTCTTCTTTGACTGCGACACCGTCCCGAGCTCGCTGCACATTGAGTAAGCGATGACGCAGGGATGATTGCGGTCGGCGCGAATAATGTTGCGCAGCTCCCGGCGCCATAATTCCGGAAAACGCGGCAGCGCTTTCTCGCGCGCGTCGACGCGATATTTGCCGCTGAGGCCAAAGGGCATCTCCTGACAGACCATCAGGCCGACCTCGTCTGCCGCCTCCAGGAATTCCTGCGTGAAGAGCTCGACGCAGCTCTTGGTGTAGTTGAACCCATACTCCCGGCTAAGCCGCAGCCGCTTGAGGAAATACTCTTTCGACGCCGGCGGGGCGATGCACTCGGGATAGTAGTGATCGTCGCAGCCGCCGCGCAGCATCACGGGGTTTCCGTTGAGCAGCACCTTGGTGCCGAGGGCGCGGATGTCGCGCAGGCCGAACCGCATCGAGGCTGTGTCGGTAATTCGATCGGCGGTGAACAATTGGACGGTCGCGCGATACAGCGCGGGTTGCTCGGGCGACCAGAGCTTCGCGCCGGGCATCTTGAGTTTCAGCGAGGCGGCCTCGCGATTCGCCGGCAAAGGCTGCTCCGCGACGAACGTCAGGCCGTCTTCGCCCTCTATCGTGCAGCGGACGCGTAGATCGGGTCCAGCGCTTCGCTCCGATAGTTCGAGGCGTACCTGTGCCGAAGATGGCCTGATGCTCGGAACAACATGAATGCCACAGATGTGCAGCGGCGCCGCGGGTTCGATCCAGGCGCTGCGGTAGATTCCGGCGAAGGGGGAGAACTCGCCGGCCTCCCAGATGCCGTCGAGCCGTGGTCCCGGTGGCCAGTGGATGCGAACGGCCAGCACGTTTTCTTCGTCGAACCGCGCCAGTTTCGACACATCGCAGCGCAGCGGCGTGCGCGAGCTGAGGGTGCTGCCCAGCGATGTGCCGTTCAGCCAGACGTCGGCGGCGGGCGTGACACCTCCCAGGTGAAGCCAGATCGGTTCGCCTCGCCAGCTCGACGGCAGCTTGAAGCGCCTGCGATGCCACGCCGGCGCAAGCGAAGGGTATTTGAGCCCTGCCTGCAGCGCGGCGGGGTCGGTCTTCCCTTCAAAACCCTTCCGGTTCCGGTGGGTCGGCGGCAGCCAGGTGACTTTTGCGGCTGGCCCTGCGGAAGGATGGCGCTCGGCGTGAGGCGTGCCCGGGACGCGCGTCTTTTCCGCCAGCACCACGCGCCCGTCAAACCACCGGCGTTTCACTCCAATGTCGCGCGGGTCGTATGAGAACTCCCACACGCCATCGAGCACCACGCGCGGCCGGTCGGTATCCAACTCCTGCGCGGCGGTAATCGTGGCACGGGCGAGACGCCCGTGCGAATGGCGGTTGGAGAATCTGGCTCCGGGTGCTGAGAGTTTTTTCATTGGGAATCGTTAACACGGGCGGGACGCGCGGGACGGTTGACCGTTTGCGCGTCAGTGCATTTCCGCTTTGACCCGGCCGATG
>JBBRCX010000100.1:0-16688 GCA_038204465.1 Tepidisphaerales bacterium
GCCCCACGGCAGCGGACTGGGACGCGTCCGCCAGGTGGTCGAGCGTGCCCTGTGCTGGATGGGCCAGGCGCGACGGTTGAAGATACGCTATGAGAAGCTGCCTGCGCCGCACCGCGCCCTGCACTATCTCCAGATGGCCAGGATGTGCTGCAGGATCATTGAACGTCATTTTTGAAACAGTCCTTAACCTGCTTGGTCGATTGCATTCGAACCCTGTGTTCTGTCGAGCTATAACGAGTCCTAACAACATCGCACCACCAGTCAGTCCCACGGCCAGCGCGAGCCATCGACGCGGATGGCTCCTGGGTGCATTCGCATAGCCGAGAACAGGGACCTTGCTCGTTCCAGCGGCATCCGCCAAGGCCGCTGATGGCTTTGTTTCGCCAGTTGCGTCACTCATTGCGACCCTCGATACGACCACGCGCACGCTATTCTGCGAATCGCAAATTGCGAATTGCAAATCAAAATCAAAAATCCACCTCGTGCTCCTTCCGCCGCGCAACCAGTTGTTTCGCCGGAGCTCCGCCTCGTGGCCGCGGTCTCATTCCGCGTCATCCACAACGTCGAAGGTGCTTGATGCCGAGGCGCCCGGCCGGCGGCGACTCGAGCGCCGCAGAAAGCGCTTCGGCGGCGAGACCCCCAGCGAGTATCCCAGCCCCACCCCCGCCACAATCGCGCACAGCAGCAGCGCGATCCCCAGCACAAACTGCTCCGATGGGTAAGCGAAGAGGTACCAGGCAAGGATCAGCCCGAACAACGCGTTCCCCAAAACCAGCTTCATCCAAACCCCCGTTCCCTACCGCTGACCCAGAGCGGCGCCGCGACATTCAGGGTCCACCGCATTGCCGGCACGAGTAGGAATGACTTGCGGATGTCGCGCATGGATAATAACGCACACACTTTGTATAATCTGCGTGCTTTTCTATCCAGTAGGAGGCCGCCATGCCGACGACAACCGAACGTGCCCATACGGTCTTCCGCACTCAAGGCGGAACCCTGCGCACCACCGAAGCGCTTGCAGCCGGCATCCACCCACGCACGCTGTATGCCATGCGCGACGCCGGGGAGATTGAGGCGCTCGCCCGCGGCGTCTACCGTCTTCGTAATCTGCCACCGCTGGGCAATCCGGACCTGGCAACGATCGCCAAGCGCGTCCCACATGGCATCCTCTGCCTGATCTCCGCACTGGCGTTCCATGAGCTCACCACGCAGGTACCGCACGAGATCCATCTGGCGATCTCGCGTACCGCACGCCGGCCGCGCCTGGACTACCCGCCGCTGCGGGTGTACCGGTTCTCGAAAGCGGCATTCAGTGCGGGCGTTGACATTCATGCCATCGATCGAATTCCTGTCCGTGTCTACACCGCGGAGAAGACGCTGGCCGACTGTTTCAAGTACCGCAACAGGATCGGCACGGACGTAGTCCTCGAAGCGATCCGTACGTACCGCCGGCGCGGGCGGCCGAACTTCCAACAGGTCTTCGCGTATGCCAAGTTGTGCCGCGTGGACCGGCTCATGCGCCCATACCTGGAGGCCTTGGCATGACCAAGCGCGTGACCAACCAAGCCGCTTCGGTCCACCAACGGTTGCTTAACCTCGCCAGAACGAGCGGACGGCCGTTCAACGAGTTGCTCCAATTCTACGCGATTGAGCGGTTCCTGTACCGGCTCGCGCAGTCGCAATACCGGGACCGTCTCGTGCTCAAGGGCGCGCTGATGCTCCTGGTTTGGAAGACGCCGCTGACGCGCCCCACCCGCGATATCGACATGCTCGACAAAATCAGCAGCGACTTGGAATCCGTCCGCTCCGTCGTCGCAGACATCTGCCGACAGGTGGTCGAGGTCGACGGGCTGGGGTTCGACCCGTCCACCGTGGCAACAGAACGCATCGCGGAGGACGCCGACTACGAGGGCGTCCGGGCGCGCTTTCAAGGTCAGCTGGGCAAGGCGCGGATTCCGATGCAGATTGACCTGGGATTCGGCGACGTCATCACGCCCGCGCCCGTCTCGATCAGCTACCCGGCGATGCTTGGCCACGCCAGCGCGGAGCTCATGGCGTACAGCCGTGAGACGGTTATCGCGGAGAAACTGGAGACGATGGTGTCGCTGGGACAGCTCAACAGCAGAATGAAAGACTTTTTCGATGTCTGGCTTCTGGCGCGCAGTCAGGATTTCGAAGGGCGCGTTGTCGCAGAAGCGATCGCGCGCACCTTCGCTCGCCGTCAAACGCAGTTGGTTGTCGATCCGGTCTGCTTCACCGACGACTTCGCGATCGATCCCGCGAAGGTCGCCCAATGGGCGGCGTTCGTGCGGAACGGAAGGTTGACCGAGGCGCCTGCCAATTTCGGAGACGTCATTGCCGTGGTTCGGGGCTTCCTCCGGCCCGCGCTTGAAGCCGTGGCGGGGAACAAGGAGTTTACGACGAGCTGGCGCGCGCATGGTCCGTGGGCACCCCCGCCGAACTAAAACCGGCGAACACGCCGCCGCCCCGGGCCGGCGGCGGCTCGAGCGCCGCAAAAAGCGCTTCGGCGGCGAGACCCCCAGCGCAATCAGCAATCGCAATCGCAATCGCAAAAATCGCAATCGCAAATCAAAAATCAAAAATCGAAAATCAAACATCCACCCCATATTCCTTCCACCGCCGCGCCACCAACTCCTTCGTCTTCTCATCCATCCGCAATTCCTCCGGCCACATCCTCACCTTCCCCTCCTCCGGCACCTTCACCGTCGCGTCGAAGCCGATCTTGCTTCCCGCCCCCATGTCCGGGCTCGCGTGATCGAGGATATCCACCGGCCCATGCACCACCTCGCTGTCCCGCGCCGGATCGCAGTTGCTGAACAGGTGAAACAGCACGTCCTGCTCGTCGTGCACGTTCACGTGCTCGTCCACCACCACGATGAACTTCGTAAACGCCATCTGCCCCGCGCCCCAGATCGAGTGCATCACCCGCCGCGCCTGGAACGGATATTCCTTGCGGATCTTCACGAACGCGCAGTTGTGGAACACCCCGCTGATCGGCAGCGAATAATCCACGATGTCCGGGATCAACATCCGCAGCAGCGGCAAGAATACCCGCTCCGTCGCCTTCCCAAGGAAGTAATCTTCCATCGGCGGCTTGCCCACGATCGTCGTCGGATAAATCGGGTCCTTCCGGTGCGTGATCGCGGTAACGTGGAATGCAGGGTACCAGTCGGCCAGCGAATAAAACCCGGTGTGGTCTCCGAACGGCCCCTCCATGAGCTTCTCTTTCGGATCGACGTAACCTTCTATCACGATCTCGGCATTCGCAGGCACTTCCAGGTCGATCGTTTTGCACTTCACCAGCTCGATCCCGCCGTCGTTCAAAAACCCGGCGAACAGCAGCTCTTCTATTCCCGGCGGCAGCGGGGCGGTCGCCGCATACGGCAGCACCGATTCCCCGCCCAGGGCAATCGCCAGCGGCATCTTTTCCCCACGCTGCTGCCACAGCCGAAAGTGCCGCGCCCCGTCGTGATGCATGTGCCAGTGCATCGCGCACTTCCGCGGCCCAAAAAGCTGCACCCGGTACATGCCGATGTTCCGGTCCCCCGTCTTCGGATTCCGCGTATGAATTCCGCCCAACGTGATGTATCGACCCGTCCCGCGCTCGCTCACCTTCGCGCACGCCGCCCGATCAAACACCTGCCCGCTGTCCAGGTTCCCATCCAGCGGCCAGCACTGAATCACCGGCAGCCGCGTCAGGTCCGCCTTTTCCCCCTCCAGCACCACCTGCTGGCACATCCCCGACCGCACGCTCTTCGGCGGGAAGCCCGCCATCTTGATCAGGTCCGGCAGCCGCTTCATCTTCTCGATCAGCGTCGTCGGGATCTCGGGCTTCACCAGTTGCTGCACGCGCTCCGCCAGCGCGCTCAGGTTCTGCGTCCCCAGCGCCCGGTTCACCCGCCAGTAGCTGCCGAAGGTATTGATCGCTACCGGGATCTGTGACCCCTCCACATTCTCGAACAGCAGCGCCTTGCCCCCCAGCGCGCCCGCCGGGCTGCGGTCCAACTCCTCGTGCCCGTGCGGCGCCGGCGATTTGCTCATCCGGTCGGCAATCTCCGCGATCTCCAGCACCGGGCTCACCCGCGCCGTCACCCGCGCCAATTCCCCCTCCCGATCCAGAACCTCAATGAACTCGCTCAGATTCCGCGCCGGCATGTGTTGCGATGGTAAGGCTGGCCGCGCCATCGGACAATCGAACAGCGCCTCCGTCACAATCCTTGGCGTTTCGGTGCAAGCCGCGATTTCGGTCCCTGCATGACACCGCCGCATTCCCTGCTTCTATAGAGAGACGAATCTGAATCAGAACCGCCTCATCCCACCCCATCACCACGGTCACTTCACTCCGCGCGCCGCCAACCCGCAATCCGACGTTCCTTCTCCAGGGCGCCGCCTGCGACTTCGTCGCGGGCGGCGCATGCAAGGGGGGTGTGAACTAATCGAGCGGAGAACGCAATCCCGGGCGGCCGGGTAACGTTGACGAGACACGGCTCCGGTGGCATAGTGGCCCCGTCCCATGCGGCCACGGAGGGCCGCGGCTCTCGACGTTCTCGCCCTCGAATTTTTGGGAACCATTCCATCCCTTCTACGTCCAAACTCATGTCGAGCCTGAGCGGCGCTGAACACGAGCTTCGACCTGACCCGCCCATGGGGCGGGGTGTGCGGCCTGATGTGGCAATGCTGCAGAAGGCGCAGGCCGGCGATCGCGGCGCCTATGGACAGATCGTCCTCCTGTATCAGGACCGGCTGTTCAACGCCGTTCTTCGCCTGGTCGGTGATCGGGAAGAGGCGCGCGAGCTCACCCAGGAAGCGTTCACGCGCGGCCTCGAAAAGCTGAGCAGCTTCCGCGGCGACGCGTCGCCTTACACGTGGCTGTTCCGCATCGCCGTCAACCTGGCGATCAGCCAGCTGCGAAAGGTCCAGCGCAACCGAGTGTTCTCGCTGGACCGGCCGGGGATGAACGGCAACGGCCGCTACCACGACCCCGATCAGGCCTCCAGCCTGGTCGACCGCGTGGCCCGCGACCGGGCCGATCAGCCCCCGCAGGCGGCCGAGCGGCGCGAGCGCGACGGCGAGGTCCTGGCCGCCCTGGGCCGGCTCGATTCCGAGTACCGTGCGGTGCTCGTGATGCGCGACATCGAGGGCTTCGATTACCAGCAGATGGCCGACGTCCTCGGCCTGCCGCTGGGAACCCTCAAGAGCCGTCTCTTCCGTGCCCGGCTCGCGCTTCGTGATGAGTTGAAGGCGTATCTGAGAGAAACGTAAACCCAATTTGACTCCGGAGCGGTGCAGGGGCGCGGCCACTCGCCCCGTTGCTGTGTCGTTATGGCTGAGCAGCAGGAAAACATCGAAGCCAGGCTTTGTGCTTACGTCGAAGACGAGCTCGACGCGGCCGGGCGCATCGAGATCGAGAAGCATCTCGAGGCCAACCCCCAGCACCGCCAGTTGCTGATCGAGCTCACCCGCGCCCGCGACATGCTACGCGCGCTGCCGCGCGAGTCGGCGCCGCCGGAGATCGCCGAGACCGTCAACGGCCAGCTCGAGCGCTCCGTCCTGCTTGGCGGCGCGGGCGACGAAGTGAAGATCGCCGGGCGCGTCAATCGTTTCCCTCAGCTCGCAGCCATCCTCGTCCTCGGTCTGGGACTCGCCGCCGTCGTCTTCTTTACCTTGCCCCGCGCGCCCAGGCCGCCGGTGGCGCTGAGCACTCCGGCGTCGACCGATTCAATCGCCAGCCTCGCGCCCACGACCGGCCCAGCAACCGCTCCCGCCCTCGCAAAAGACGCCGGCGTTTCCCCCGCCGAACCTTCGCCAACCGTCGCACTCGCCAAGCCCGGCTCTTCGGATCCCGAAGCCCTAAAGGAACACTCCGTCGATCGCATGAAGGGCGAGACGTCCTCCGTCGAGCGCGGACGCGCGAACAACAACGCCAAGCCGCTCCTGGTCGTCGTCACCTCCCTGGATCCCAGCGCGGCAAGCCAGCAGGTCGCTGAGTTCCTGACCAGGAACGGCATCCCCTACGAGGCACCGGCCGAGCCGCTGGAGTTAAGCAATCTTCAAACGTTCAAAGCCAATGCGGCCGAGCCCGATCACCGGATGACCAACGAGCGGGCCGCCAAGTCCGCGACGGATTCGCTCGACACGGCCCAACTTCCGCGTCCGCGCGAGTCCGGGTCCAAGGCAGATATCGACGGCCAGCCCGCCACCACCGCGCCAAGCTTCGCAGACCTGCAGCAGTCCGAGCAGGGCAGCCGCGGTGACAAGCCGCCGATCGCGCCAGGAGCGCCGTCCACACGGTCTTTAGCCGCCGCAGGGTCCGATGCTGAGAAGCCGCCCGTCTCTAAGGGCGAGGCCGACCAGGCTCAGTCCGCTCATCCGCAGGCGACTCCGGCGTTCAACGCGCAGCAGCAGCGCCTCGCCACCAATACAGCCGAGTTGCGCGGCAAATACATCCTCGCCCGCAACATGACGCGCCGGCAGACCGCCGAGTTGACCAACCAACTGGCCAGCCCCAAAGCGTCGCAGCGCGCCTCCGTATACGACCGATACGCGATGGTCGACAACTCCGGCGCCCAGCGCCTCAATGCCCTTAACGACAAGGTCCCCTTCACCGCTGGCCCGACCACTCGTTCGGTTCCGCCAAACCTCGAGGCGCCCGATCCACTTTTGCCCAAGACCGCTGAACCAACAAAAGCGGACGGGGTCAACCAGCGTGCGCCGCAGATGGACGCCGCCCCAACGCCCTCGGAAGAGGTGGCTTCAAACGCTGACCGAATGAACAAGAAAGACGTGGACGATCAGAAGTCCAAAACTGGCGACAGCATGTCCGGCGTCTTCGCCGCACAGGCCAAGACCGAGGAGCAGAAACCCGCTTCGACCCAACCGGCCTATCCGGTGGTGGTGATCCGCGCCAATGACAAATTGAGCGTCACCTTCGAAGCCCCCAGCGGGGAGGCGAAACAAACGACTGCTCAAGTGGACGAGGGTGGAAAAATCCGCCTGCCCAGCATGGATCCGATCGCCTGCGCGGGCCTGACGACCGCCGAGCTCGAAGCCGCCCTGAGCAAGAGGTATCGCGAACAAAACAAGAGCGCGAATCCGCGCGTGACCGTGAAGCGCCTGGAGAATGATCGTGGCGGTTCAGCGGGCGGCGGAAATGAATCTCCCCCCAATGCCCAGATGCCAGTCCGCGAGGCCAATACCGCGGCGCAAGTCTCCACGAACAAGCCCGCCACGACTCAATCCAGCGGCGCGGAGCAGTCAGAGATTGCTTTCAAACAGCAGACGACCCCCCAGCCCGCGCAGCGTCCCAACGACACATCCGTCGCGCTCGCCGCCGACGACGAGCCAACCGACGTGGTCATCCTCGTGCAGAACGAGGAAGCTGTCGGTGCGGGTGCCGGAGTAGGCGGCGCCGCCGCCACTCCAGCGCCCGCCACGCAGCCGATGTCGATGCCCCCTGAGCCCGCGATGTCCGCAAAGACCGCCGCGACCGGCCCAACCACCCGCGATGCCGATGCTGTCGAACGCGCCGCGCCCGATGCGCCGAACCTGGCAAAGTAATTCCTACCGGGGCACGGACCCTCCGCTCGTCGCGGCGCCGCGAAGTTGAACCGTTGCTTGGGCCCCACTCCCTGCAGTTCAACCTCATCACCACCCAGCCCGGTCGCCTCTAAGCAACCAACCATTTTATAAGGCCACAGGCCGCGCCAGCCCCTAACGTTTCCCCGGTGGAAGCATCTAAGTATCAGAAGTGGTTCGCCGGCAACCGAGGTGGAGTGAACCAATGGATATGCATGCGAGCAGGGCGATCGGGTGGATCACAATCTTGGGCTACCTCGCCATGTGCGGCCTGCTGTATGGGCTGCAATGACCCGATCTTAAACGTGAAACAACGTGAGAGGCTGACGAACTGACGAGCCTCAGCCTCTCATACAGGCACCCTACCTCCCCCGAGCCCCGGACGTCTTCCCCGCGTCCGGGGCATCTTTTTGCGCGGCGCACCCACGTCGCGTGGGCGCGACGGCCAAACCGGGGGACGACCAATGCGCGTCGTGCGCACTGTGGTTTCAGCACCGACAGCACGACAGTCATGTGTGCTGCGATCTTAAATGCGCGGGATGGCGCGAGCGGATTGCAGCAGGCGCCATTGATACATCACGATGTAGATGCCGAAAGCGACTGCCAGCGCTGAGAGCACTGGAAAGGGGGTCAGGTGGGTTGCTACGTAGAAGAGATTCAGCGCCACGGCCGCGATCGTCACTGCCAGCGCGACCGCTATCAACTTCGCGTTACGCGAGAAGACGAGCACCAAGCCTTCGAAGATCAACGCGAGCGCGAAGGCGAAGATGCTCAGGTCATTCAGGAAAAAGACCGACTTGGAATAGGGTACTTCCTCGCCGGTGTTGAGGTCGGTGATCGGGAGAAAGGAAGCGTGCGTGTGGAAGAGCTTGTGGGAAATCCAGACGGGCATGTTCGAATTGAGGAAGATGAGGATCACGCCGACGGCGATGCTGATCCACGCCTCGGGCGCGACTCCCGTCTCCGGCGGGAATGTGCCCAACGAAAGACTTCCCGCTGCCCCGACCGGCGCACCGCATCCGTCACAAAACCGCGCCCCGGCCCGCAACGGCACCCCGCATCGCTCGCAGAATGCATCGCGCCGCCCCTGCCCCTCCGGCTCCGCCGCATCGTTGGGAGGACGGTCCGTCTTTGACAGCCGCGGTAATTTCGAAGTGTCCATCGCCTCTATCCCCTTGCTGTACTCTTGACCGCCACGAACTCCGCCCCAGAATGATACCGCGCCAACGTTCGGCCGCGGCTTCCAACCCGCGCGGCATGTCCGGGTTCCAAATCCGCCGATGCCCGTGGGGGCGGGTTTCAAACCCGCCCGTATTTCGACTGCCGTGTACGCTGCGTGTTTCAGATCCGCCGGACTGACCGCGTGTAGGGCGCGGGTTTCAAACCCGCCCGTTTCGACCGTCCGACGACCCGATGCCTCCGGCCAGGCCCAGGTTTCAAACCCTGCCCTCTTTCGGACCGAGCACCCATGTCCGAAGAATTCGCACACATCGAAACCCTTCTCACGCAGGCCCGCGCCGAGCTGTCTGCCGTCAACAATGCGCACGACCTCGAACAGTTTCGCGTCAAGTTCCTCGGCAGCAGCGGCCTGCTCAAAGACGCGATGAAACTGCTCGGCAAAGTTCCCAAAGAGCAGAAGCCCGTCCTCGGCCAGCGCCTCAACGCGATCAAAGACGAGGTCACCGCCGCCTTCGAATCGCGCAAGAACGAGCTGTCCGCCGGCGCCTCCGACGACGCCGACGCGGTCGACGTCACCGAGCCGGGTAAGCGCCCGCAGATCGGCAATCGTCACATCCTGATGAAAGTGACCGACGAGCTGAGTGAGCTCTTCGGGCGGATGGGATTCTCCGTCGCCTCCGGCCCCGAGGTGGAAGACGAGTTCCACAACTTCGTCGCCCTCAACATTCCCGAGAGCCATCCTGCGCGCGACCCGCTCGATAATTTCTATCTCACCGCCGACGGCGGCGCCGGCAAGTCCGCCCCCGGCGACCAGCGTCTCTTGCGCACGCAGACCAGCACCGTGCAGATCCGCGTGATGGAACAGACCCGGCCCCCGATCCGCGTCGTCATTCCCGGCCGCGTCTACCGTCCCGACACCGTCGACGCCACGCACCTTTTCATGTTCCATCAGCTCGAGGCCCTCGTCGTCGACAAAAATGTGACGATGGTCGACCTCAAGAGCACGATCCTCCAGTTCGTTCATGCCTATTTCGGCCCCGAGACGAAAGTGCGTTTCCGCCCCAGCTTCTTCCCCTTCACTGAGCCGTCCGCGGAGGTCGATGTCTGGTTCGAGAACAAGAACCGCTGGATCGAGCTCGGCGGCTGCGGAATGGTCCACCCCAACGTCTTCAAGGCCGTCAACATCGACCCCGAAGAATATTCCGGCTGGGCCTTCGGCTTCGGCATCGAGCGCATCGCCATGCGCAAGTACGGCATCGCCGACATCCGCCACTTCATCGAAAATGACATCCGCTTTCTCAAGCAATTCTGAACGTCCCCGGGCCTCTCCGAAGCCAACTGGTCGCGCCGAGCCAGCCAGCCTTCCAAGGGCGGCGCTCTGCTGTTTGCTCAGCACGCACGCGTAGCCGAATCTTTGCGGGATGCCTGCCCAAGCCTGAATTTCGATCGGGAACTGTCATAACAGCCGATTCTTCCCCAAGTAACCGCGCGGCGCTCGCCAGTGTCTAACCGATGGAATTGCCGTTGAAACCCAGTCTCAATGCGATATAGTTACAGCAGGCCGGGTCCACCCGCCGGGCCTACGGAGTTGCGACCGATGCAAAAGGCTTGCAGTTTTGTGGCGTGCAATCATTGCGGCACGCCCGACACGTGCGCGTTGAACAAGCTCGGAATCGGCTGCCGCGGAACCGTCTTCGCGGTGGGCGGCGATCCCGAAGTTCGACGCCGGCTCCTCGAGATGGGCTTCTGCAACGGCGCCAGTGTCGAAGTGATTCGCCGAGCGCCGCTCGGGGATCCGATCGAATTCCGCCTGCGAGGTTATCACCTTTCCCTCCGCGACGAACAGGCCCGCCACGTGCAGATCGTCCCTGCATGACATGAACGCGAGTCCTGAGTGTGCGAATCCTGAGAACACTCAGGACGAAACTCAGAGACTCAACCCTATGTCCTCCTGCTGCGATCCTGTGACCGACGCCAAGCCGCAACGCGGAGCCATCACCGTTGCGCTCGCGGGAAATCCCAACAGTGGGAAGACCACGATCTTCAACGGTCTCACCGGCCTGCGCCAAAAGGTTGCCAACTATCCGGGCGTTACCGTCGAGAGAAAGACCGGTCGCTGCCAACTTCCCGACGGGACCTGGGCCGACGTCATCGACGTGCCCGGCACCTACAGCCTGATCAGCCGCTCCCCCGACGAGCTCGTCGCAATGGAAGTGCTGCGCGGACTTCGCACCGACACGAAGACGCCGGATCTGGTCATCGTCGTCGTGGACGCCAGCAATCTCCAGCGCAACCTCTACCTCGTCAGTCAGCTCATCGAGCTTGGCCGGCCGATGGTCGTCGCGCTGAACATGATGGATGTCGCCGAGCGCCGCGGGTTGAAAGTTTCCCCCGAAGTTCTCCAGCGCGAGCTCGGCGTCCCAGTCGTGCCGGTGGTAGGGCACAAGCGCCAGGGAATGGACCAACTCAAGGCCGCTATCGCCAATGCCGCGGTCGCCAGGATGCCCGATTGGCCACTGCCGGAACCGATGAAGGAGGAGCTGCTCCTCGTGGGAGGAGGCTTGGCCATCCTCGACAGCGAAGCCAACGCCGCCGCGCGCGTCGCTCCCCCCGACGCCCGGCCGCAGTCCTCCTGGCGCTCACGCCGTGACAAGCCCACAAAGCCGCAACTCGGCGACGCCGTCCCCCCGCGCGCCTGGATCTGCGGCGACACCAATGACCGCCGCCTCGACCGCTATGAAGCGCTCGCCGAGCGCCTTCTCATTGGCGACCGCGCGGGCGAGTTGAACGACATCGCGCGCCAGGAGCCCGTCGCGTCGCTGCTTACCTCCGCGACCGACCGCCTGCAGCAGCTCGGCATCGAGCCGATGCAGGCGGATATCGAAGCGCACTACCGATGGATCGACGGCCTGGCCCACCGCGTCGTCACCGTCGACCGCCAACCCGAAGCGTCTTCGATCGACGCAGCGCAGACCGAGCAAGCGCCGCCGGAAGCGCGCCGCGTCGAGCCAGGGCGCACGCTTACGCAGCGCGTCGACGCCATCCTGATTCACAAGATCTGGGGCCTGTTGATCTTCGCCCTGATCATGGCCACGCTCTTTGTCACCATCTTCTGGGCCGCCGCTCCGATCATGACGGGAATCTCCGCCAGCATTGATGCGCTGGGCGCGCTCCTCACCAGTCGCCTCAGCGGCCCGCTGAAGGACCTGCTGAAAGACGGCATCTTCGCGGGCGTCGGCGCGGTCATCGTCTTCGTCCCGCAGATCGCGCTGCTGTTCCTGTTCCTCGCGGTCCTGGAAGACAGCGGATACCTCGCCCGCGCCGCCTTCCTCATGGACCGCGTGCTGGCAAAGGTGGGCCTGCACGGCAAGAGCTTTATCCCCTTGCTCAGCAGCTTCGCCTGCGCCATCCCGGGCATCATGGCGACGCGCACCATCGAGAACCGCAAGGACCGGCTCGCCACCATCCTCGTCGCGCCCTTCATGAGCTGCAGCGCGCGCCTGCCCGTCTACACGCTGCTGATCGGCACCTTCTTCGCAGCCTGGGGCGCCGCGGCCCAGGCGGGCATCATGCTGGCGCTCTATGCGCTGGGCATCGTCGCCGCCGCCGCAACCGCCTGGATCTTCAAGCGCTCGCTGCTTCGGGGCCCCGCGCCGGCGTTCATTCTCGAGATGCCCTCCTACAAGCTGCCGCAGCTTTCGCAGGTCGCCCGCCAGGTCTGGACCAACACCCGCGCCTTCATCACCAAGGCCGGCACAACCATCTTCTGCCTGAGCATCATCCTCTGGGCGATGGCCTACTATCCGCGCCTGCCCGAGCACCGAGTGCAGCAGATCCGCGCAACCGCCATGGATGGGAAAGCCTCGGAGAAGGAAGCGATCGCCTCCGCGGACAACGCCGTCAGCGCCGCGCAGAGTGAATACAGCATCGCCGGCCGCATGGGCCACGCGATGGAACCGGTGATCAAGCCGCTGGGCTACGACTGGAAGATGGGCGTCGGGCTGGTGGGCGCCTTTGCCGCCCGCGAAGTCTTCGTCAGCACGATGGGCATCATCTACAGCGTCGGACAGGTCGAGGACGAGACCGGCGGCCTCTCTTCCGCCATGCGGCAGGACCGCTATGCCAACGGCCGTCCCGTCTGGACGCCCCTCGTCGCCGTCAGCCTGCTCGTCTGGTTCGTGCTTGCGATGCAGTGCATGAGCACCGTCGCCATCGTCCGCCGAGAAACCGGCGGCTGGCGCTGGCCAATCTTCATGATCGTCTACATGAATGGACTCGCATACGTGGTAAGTCTGATCGTCTATCAGGTTGGCTCGCTGTTGCTGCGAGTTTAAGTCTCCTGTGAGCGCAAACGTAGCATCTCGCCCGTGTCTGCTCTCAAAGACCTTAGCCACCGATGGGGCACCGATGTCACCGATGCTGAGCAGCGCCGACAAAGAGAATCACGGGCGAGATGCTGCGAGATGCCCGTGGTACACCTTATGGGGTGGCTTAATCGCGTAGTCTCTTCAGCCGCTCCTGGGCCCGCTGAAGGTTTTGCTCCGCATCGTCCAATCTGTGCTCCACCCGTGCCTCCTCCAGCGTCTGCATTGACTTGTTGAGTAGTTCCAGCCGCTGCGTCAGATACTGGATTCGTGCTGATCGCTCCGCCGCGTCCAACGAAAGCTTGATGTCCTCCTTCTTCAGGCCCGCCAGCTCATCGCCACCGGCGGAGGTGGCGGCCTCCCGTCGGCGCTCCGCAACTTTTGCCTTTGCTTCGGCCAGGGCAGCCTGCGCACTATAGAGATCTGCTGACGAGCTTTGGCCGTTCTTGTTCAGCTGAGAAAGCGTCGCCAGCTGCTTTTCACGGGCCTCTACAACCTTCTGAAGTTCAGCTGCAATCTCATCGCTTCGGGCGGCGAGCTTCGCCTGCTCGCTGTACGTCGCGTAAAACTTGGCGAGCGCATTTGCGCGCGCCTCGGCGGCCACGGACTCCAACTTGAGAGGTGCTATCGCCTCGCTCGCCTTTTGAATTTCGGAAAGGAGGGTGTCGTTTCTCAGCTGTGCAATCCCGGTCTTTGCCCCCAGGTCTTGTGCAACTGTGCTGTACGCTGTGTATGCCTCCGATTCCTTCTTTTTAGCGGCCCTGAGCTCTTCCTCCGCCGCAGTGATCTGTTCCTGGAGCGTCCCCCTCGTTGCAGGGGCGGTCGTCGGATCCTCGGCGAAGGTCGTCACTGAAGATGAAAGCGGCAGCGACGCGCACAGCCCGACGAATAGGACGACGAGAGTTTTTCGCATCGGTTTCGTGCTCACTGGTTGGTTAGCTTTCCCGCTCGAGTTGTTTCAGTCGTTCCCGGGCGGTCGAAGCATGCTCAGTTTCAGGGAACAGCTCAATGACTTGCCGATAGGACCTCGCGGCATCGATCTTCTCAGATGCTGTGTCGAGCAGGCGATCGCCGCGCGCAATCAACAGACGGGCCGCTTCATGCCGGCCAGCTGAGATGACATCCATGACGCTTATGCGCATGCTGTTATCGAAGCGGCTGCGCTTGAATGCTTCCGCCTGCATCCGCTGCATGGCAAGGGCAGTCCGTTCGTGAAACTCGGCTTCCATCTGAAAAGCTGCCGCCTCTGCACGAAGTCGTTGCACGTCGCCTGCAACCATTCCCGGAGTCGGCGGTGACTCAACCGCCGCGTCAGATCGAACGAAGGCGGTCTGCGGCGTTGCGAGATGCGTCGCGCGCCATCCGACTCCAAGGGCAACCAACAACATTGCAGCGCCGGCGACGACCGTTCGCACACGTCTCCGCCGCCGCGCTGTATCTGCGACCGCAGCGCGAAGATCCCGCGTCAGCGCCGGCGGCGCTGCATCGGCGCGGATCAGCAAGTCTAGAAGTCTGGGATCATTCACATTCAGTCCGTTCCAAAGGCTTGCAGGAGGCTGTGCAACTTTCGCCGGGCGCGATGCAGTCTCACCTCGACCGCGTTGGTTGATGCGCGAACCAGTCGACTCACCTCCGCCACGCTTCGTTCCTCCAGGTAATAAAGGACGATCACTTCCCGGTCCTTCTGTCCCAGCTCGGCGACGGCTGCTCGCACGATTCGCGCCGTTTCATCCTGGAGCGATTGCGCATCGGGCGACAGCGCGCACGCCTTGGCGCGGCGGGCCACCACCGGCCAAATTCTCCCCAGCAGCGCGGCGCGCCGCATCCGGCTGCGGCAGCGGTTGATCGTGATTCTCGTGAGCCAGGTCCATGTCGAGCTCTCCCCGCGGAAGCGATGGATGTTCTGATGGGCCGCCAAAAACACTTCCTGCACAACGTCTTCGACGTCTGCCTTCCAGCCCAGCAGTCGAAATGCCAGCCGGGCCACGCGCGGCTGATAGAGCACGATGAGTTGCTCCAACGTGTCCAATGCGGCAGGGCGGGGTAGCTTCGCATCGTCCGCGTCGGTAGTCGCCATCCCCTTGGCCCAGGGCACTGTGGTCATCGTGCTAACCGTTAGACGCTTAAGCTCTGGCGACCTTACAGTCGGAATCTGCTTGCGGGAGTCCCATTACCGTAACAGCCGCCCGTTGCTGCGGATAGCATTTCAGTGGGCGGGCGAGCCATTCAGTGATAGAATCCATCAACCATGCCGCTTTGGGTTCAACATTTAGTGGTGTTACTCCTCGTCGCCGGCTCCGTGGGCTACGTCGGCTGGCAGGCGTTCCAATCCCTGCAGGGCCGCAAGAGCAGGATCGGCTCCTGCTGCGCCAAGGGCTGCTCCAGCGAGCCCAAACCCGGACCGTCCGAACGCATCGTGTTTCTGCCCTCTGAGCTGCTCACTTCTTCGAAACGGGCGGCTGAGAGAGCTCAGCGCTGAACCTTGAGCCCGGTCACGGGAGCCACCCCTGCGGCTCCACTCGAAACCCGCCGAACCCCTGCCCGTTCCACGCGTAATGTTCATGTCGTTCGTCGGGCCGTCGTCGGAAAATTTCCAGCGACAGGTCTTGACGCGATGAAGAGGTTGCCTATACTTCCCCTCCCGCGGCCGAGTCAGGTGCGCGGTTTTGAGGAAAAGAGGACACCAGACCTTTGATCAACTTTTCTGCTCGTACGCCTCACCGGTAAGCTCCCAGGTCTCCCTTCCCACATGGAGGTCACCGGGCAAGACTCGGTGATAGAATCCGCAAGACGGTGCTTTAACCGTCGATGACGATTCCGAGTGGCCGAACTCGAATGAGTCCGCCGCCGTTTTATTCGGCTGACTCACCCGCGTTCGGCGGGATGTTCGTCGCATCCGCGATGTTCAGCTCTTTGACAAGTGAATGAATTGAGGTTCAAGGTTTATTTTTGCAATAAACCTCCGCGATGCCTGCCCATCTTCGGAGTGATCCCCACTCCAAACGGCGTCTGTCCGACGTCGTGTTTTTCCGTCTGGAAGGATTGCATGTTGGGTCCTTCGGGCAGGTGTCGTCGAGCACCTTTTTGGCGAGTGACGAGCTGAACTTGGCTCGTCACGATCGATGATCCGTTATTGATCGTCTGTACCGTTCCCGGCGCGCCCGCTGGGCTCCAGACGCCGCACCGCTCTCCCGAGCAGTGCGGCCGATGAAGTTGACGGTGATCGATAAATGTGGTCAAGCTCTTAAGGGTGTATGGTGGATGTCTTGGCATCGAGAGGCGACGAAAGACGTGGTAGCCTGCGATAAGCTCCGGGAAGCTGGCAAACAAGCGTTGATCCGGAGATTTCTGAATGAGGAAACTCGGCCGATTAATAACCGGTCACCTGCCGCTGAATGTATAGGCGATCAGGAGCGAACCCAGGGAACTGAAACATCTAAGTACCTGGAGGAAAAGAAAGAGACATCGATTCCGTCAGTAGCGGCGAGCGAAAGCGGACATAGCCCAAACCGGGATTCGTCCCGGGGTTGCGGAAGCCATGAGGGGTTA
>JBBRCX010000101.1:0-16040 GCA_038204465.1 Tepidisphaerales bacterium
CGGGCCCCCATTGCGGCCGCAACGGTCCCGCTCAGCCCCATTCCGCATCCCAGGTCCAGCACATCCGCGTCCAGCAGGGCGTTCGACGAATCGACGCGAGGCCCGCAAATGCGCTTCAGCACATGTTCCGCAAGTCCCAAGCCGCTGTCCCAGAGCTCCGCCCAATACGGCAGATGCTGTGCATCGGCGTCGGCTCGACGACCGCTGACGCGTTCGAGCCGGTCTTCCTCGCGCGCCACCTCATCCAGGACGAGGTCAGGGTTGGCGATCCGAGTGAAAGCAAACGTGAGGGGGCCAATGTGCAGCGGTTGCGTCACCGTCTGGTAACGCAGGTGAATTCGGCGAAGCAGCGCTTGGTGCTTGCGGCTGATCGGGGCGAAGCAACTCACGATGGTTAACGCCGAAGTGCTTTTGGCTGCGGCGCGATCGTTGTCACCGACCCCGAAGTGACTTGTGACCAGACGAGGCCGACGATGAGATATCCCGCAAGCAGCGCCCCCAGCGCCACTCCGAGCGCGATGAGGGCGCCGATCACCGCCCCCTTTGCACTGATAAACAGGCGCTTGCGTCCGACGATCACGAGATCGATAAAGATCCAGATCAGCGCGATGATCGGCCCGATCAAGGGGATCGGCGCGACGAGGCTCGGCCCCAGGCTGTAAGCAAACAGGTTATAGATCAACGGCCGAGGGACCTGGGTTTTTACTTCGGCCTCGATCAGCTTCCGGTAGATGCCCGTCGAAAGCTTCAGCAGCGCGAACACGACCGGCGTCGTGACGAGTACCTGCAGGACGGTGGCGATCAGGTATCGATCCATCGCCACCTCTAGCTGCGCGTTGTGCCGGTAGCGCCATAACAGGAGCAGGTTGTGCACCAGCACGCTCACCGACCAGAGCGCTCCACACACGATCACGAATGCGGCGGCATCGCTCGTCGTATCCGGCCGGCGGATGTGGTCGAGCAGGAGCGCCGGGCGCGCCATGCTCTGTGTCGCGGTTTTCACGAACGCGCCGATGACTCCGAGCGTCCCACGGTCCTCCCACGGCACCCCTTCTCCGGGCCGCGTCAGATCGTAGACGATGCCGGCGCGCGGCTGGTTCTCGAGTGCTGCAATGCGGATGTCAGGCGACGGCTCGATTGACTTTGCCATAGTGAATGGGGTGGAATGATAACCGAAGGGGTCGACTTCGGTGCCGAGGGCCGCTAACTTCCCGGTTGACGGAGATCTATGCGCAGCAGCACGCGAACCTGGCTGACCGTCATCTTTCTAATAGCCCTGGCGGGCTGCAATTCGGCACTAGAGACGGGATACGTTCCGCGTCTGCTCGGCGCCAGCGATGCAGTCCGGCGCGCGTACTATGCGCCTCCTTTCACGCCTGAGGCTCACGCTGCGCAAGTCGAGCGGCAGCAGGAATTCGAGCAACGCCGTCCATCGCCAAACTATTAGGTGCTCGATTCGGCTTGAATGTCGATTTTTCTGCTATTTGCTGCCCAAAATCATCTGTCGCATCGAAATGCAGTTCGCCGGGCCCTAGAGTCTAAACGATGACCACGCTGCCACCTATCGATCCGGCAGAGTTCATCGCTTCCGTGCAACCTCTGCTTCAGAGCCAGGACTTGCACGGATTGCTGGCTTTGCTCAAATCGCGCTACACCAGCGAGCAGATTACCAAACTGCTTCGATCCCCCCACGAAGACGCCAGAAAAGTCGCCGCGCTCGCGATCGGACTGGTCGGCGGGAAATGCTGCATCAAAGACCTATCTGCGCTGCTGAAGGATCCGGATCCCATCGTCAACCAGATGGTTGAGCACGCGCTGTGGTCGATCTGGTTCCGTTGCGGCTCCGCCGAAGCGAATCACCAGCTTGCCCGCGGCGCGGAGGCGATCGAGCGGCGAGATTTCGATCATGCGGTGCACCACCTCGAACGCGCGATTCAGATCGACCCAACTTTCGCCGAGGCGTACAACCAGCGCGCGATCGCGAGCTATCTTCAGGAGCACTTCGAGCAATCGATCGAGGATTGCCAGCGGGCCGTGGAGCGGATGCCATGCCACTTCGGCGCTTGGGCCGGCATGGGACATTGTTACGCCCATGAAGGCCGGCTTGCTGAAGCGGTTGAAGCTTACGAGCAGGCGCTGAGGGTAAACCCTCATCTGGACGCCGTTCGCCAGGTCGTCGAAACCCTTCGCCGCCGACAGGATGACACCGAGGCTCGATAGCGATGCCGCGGCTGATCAAATCCTGCACACATTGACATTTCTCCTGCTTACCTGCCTAGATTGAAGGCGTGAATCAAGCCGTATCCTTCGATCGATTCCTCACCGCGCTGCATCGGCGATTCGTGGTGATTCGTGCGCTGGAGCGTGCGGGCCTGGGCTTACTCTGCGGAGGTCTGGCGGCGCTACCGCTTCTGCCACTGTTGATCCTCCGCGGTGAACCGACTCTGCACCTCGTGCTGGCGTCTCTTGGCATCGGCACAGCAGCAGGTCTTCTCTGGGGGATCATGCAGCGGCCCAGCGCGCTGCAGGCCGCGACGGAGGCCGACCGCCAGCTTCATCTCGCCGATCTCTTGAGCAGCGCGCTGCTCGTGCGCACGGATGCAGCGGGCGACACCTGGGCGCAAACCGTCGTAGCGCTCGCCGATGCCAGAAGCGCGACGCTCCGTCCAGCTCACGTCATGTTGAACCGCTGGGGAGCGCGCGCCTGGAGCGGCACGGGTCTGGCGACCGCTCTGCTCCTGAGCATTACGACGGTCTCTTTGCGTTCGACCTCCACGCGGGCCACCGGCGCATTGACGGGCCTCGAAACGAAGGCGCCGGCGAACGATTCGGTGGATGATCGGCCGGTGCTGATGCTTTCGGCCTCTCGCCCGCCCCACGCTGAGCCGCCGCCGGCACTGGAGACGTCGAATCCTTCTGAATCGGAGGATCACCGCAGCGCGACGGATAAACATTTGCATGTCACGGGTGAACAACCTCACGCAAACCGAGATACCCGCTCGGGCGACGGCTCATCATCGGCGAGCACCGATCCGCCCGGTTCGTTGCCGCCCATCCCAGACTCCGGCACCAGCGCCGAGTCAGAGTCGCACGAAGGTTCACCGGGGGCAGGAACAGGTAATCCCGCTCATGATCCGTCGAAGGCCGGCACATCCTCCACGTCTGCAGGCGCCGGCAAAGCATCGCCGCGCACACCACCCTGGCAAAGCGCCTCCTGGTCTGCCGATGTGCGCCGCGCGCACGAATCGATCGAGCGCGGTGACGTGCCCGACACCGTTCGCGATCTCCTGCGCGAATATTTCGACCGCCCGTAGCGCATTGCAAAGCGGGTTTCGACCCCTCACAATCGTCCACACCTGCGGCCTGTCTCGGCCACGGGGAGGGCTCGCTCAAGTCTCTGTTTTGCGTGGGTTACCTGTCTTATCAGACGTAGGATCTATTCTCCTGTTGGCTCAATGGCAGGAATAGGCGCAGGTCTGGGCTTTGCAGATAATGAGTCGGACAAAGTTTGTAGCAGGTGAGCCGAATGCGCGATCTCTTCCTTGAAGACGGGGCAACCGAGACCGCCCAACCCGCGGAGGGCGCTTCTACCGGACCGTTGCCCGCGGCCCAGACGCTGCGCAAAAGTCTCGAGGGGAAGTACGTCTGCCCGTTCTGTGGGTCGGTCAACCTCAACGCGGGCGGCGCGTGCCCGCGCTGCACGATGGAAAACACTCCTGCCGCGCGAAAGGCAACCAAGTCGCGCATCGGTCCCTGGTACGTGCTGCAGACGCGCAACCCGGCCGCACCCGGGATGAAGTTCGAAACCCTTCTTGCCTTCGTCAAGAAGGGCCGGATCAAAGCGCGCTCGGTGGTTCGCGGGCCCACAACGCATCAACTCTGGCGCTTCGCGGCGCACGTGAAAGGCCTTAGCCGGGAGTTCGGCGTCTGCTACAGCTGCGGAGGTGACATCGAACGCAGCGCCGCACTTTGCCCGCAGTGCAACCGTCTCCAGGACCCACCGCCCAACCCAGACGTCCTGCTGGAAACTCCGGCGGAGGAACCCAAGGCTCCTGCAGCGCCAGTCTATCGGGAACTGAAGGTGGAGGACGCGGACATCATCGTTCCAACCCTTGGCCGTCCTGCTGCAACAGTGGACGACGCAGCGTCAAGCCAGCGGCCCCCGACGCTTGCCGCTCCGGCCCCGGTTACTCTCGCACCGCCGCGCGGCGAGGCGACGACACCGCCCGTCGAGCCAACGATACCGCGCGTCGCGTCAACGCCGTTGCCCCTTGGGCCGCCGCCCGCGTCGGACTCTCCGCGAAAAAAGGGCGACGCCTTTCTCAGCGCCAGGGACCTGGCCGCTGCCTTCAAGCTGGACTTCGCGCCGGGAGCAGAGTTTCACCCGGACGCCGAGGTCGATGAGTTTGCCGGTGGACGACCGCGCGGGTCATGGAAGCGAAAGGCCCTGGTCCTATTGGTCCTCGCGGCCGGCGCATATGGCGCTTGGCTCTACATCGACCCCTCGATGCGCACCCGCACAATGGATTGGCTTGAAAACAGCTACAACACGGTGCGATCATCGATCTCCAGAAGCTCCGACCCTGGTAAGAACAGCTCATTGACGCCGCCGTCGACGACTGGCGGGAGGCCGATTTACACGCGACAGCCTGGCGCTCGCGGTTCGACCGGCTCTGATGCTGGCGCGACAATTCAAGCTCCCACCTCCACCATCGCGACGCCGAAGTCCGCCGCGACGACTCCGCCGACTGCGACGGCTCCTCCCGTCGCGCCCAGGGAAGCTTCTCAGGCCCATGAGACGCCCAGGAGAACGGAAGCACAGCCGGCGACGAGACCTGCCCCATCCGAAATGAAGGCGCCGCCGGCGACCAACCCCGGGCAAGAAGTGAAAGGGCCTGCGCACGAACCCAAGCCAATAGCCTGGCCTACCGACGAGCCTGTGCTCACTGCGGCTCAGGCAATGGCGAAGTCAAAAGAGTTGTACAGGAGCGGGATTGAAGCCCAGGCGAACGGCAGTGCCGCTGAAGCGATCAAGAGCTTGGAGCAGATCAAGAAGCTTCCCCGCAACGTCTGGCAGAGCGATCTCGATCTTCGGATCGCTCAATTAAGAAAAGACGCGCAGCGGCAAGCTGACGTGAAGGCCGAGTAGCGCGCCCTCTTCTTACTCATCGTGATTCGTATCCGAAGGTGCGCTGACAGCCTGTGTGGCGGCCGGTTCCCTGGCATCCAGAAACTCAACCCGTTTCACGAACACCAGCTGCTTCAGGCTCTGCCCTGCCTCGCCCTTATCACGCTTGTGAAGAACATAGGTTCGCGTGCCGTCGCGGCTGTCCTGATAGAGCGGCAAGGCGACGCTGCCGCTGACCTGTTGACCATTCACGAGCGTGATCAGGTAATTCGTTTCGCGCGCGGGATAGGTCTTGCCGCTGTATTCCTTGACGTCGCTGCCGCTCTCCTTGAAGTGCCATTCGCGCTCGTCGCGCTCCCACGCCACGCGCGCTTCCATCTTCTTGATCAGTGCGAACGGAATGTCGCGATACTCGCCCCTATCCTCCTCCCACACGCGCACCGGCTTGTCGAGCGTCGTTCGCAGCGGGCCGCGAATCTTCTCCCCGTCGCTGGTTTCGATGACGCCAGGCCGCGTTTCCCCCGCGGGGCGGGCCGCAAAAGGAGATGAAGGAGCCCCATCCTCGTGCGAAGGCGCGGAAGCGGGAATGGCCGGCTGGGTCTGAGCATCGGCGAGAAGCGAGTCTACAGTCGGGTCACCCGCTGGCTCGGCCGGTCCCGTCGCGGGTGCGCCGGTTACGGCAGTCGATGCCATGGCAGCCACAATCGAAAGAATGAACTGCTTCATTTTATCGCCGGCGCCCTACCAGGCCGCACTGCTCTCGGGCGCGATTCTATCCTAAAATTTGAGTCGTGACCGACTCGATACATTGTGCCGCGATCGAATCGATTCCTGCAGGCGGCTGGGCCGTCGGCGTGAGCGGCGGCGCCGACAGCGTCGCCTTGCTATCGCTGCTGCGCGACCGGCCCGACCTGTCCCTGCATGTTGTCCACCTCAACCACCAGACCCGCGGTAAGGCGAGCGACGACGATGCGGAATTTGTTCGCCAGCTGGCGGACCGCCTCGCGCTGCCGCACACGCTTGCGATCCGCTCCGGAGTTGAACCCACGCTCGGCAATCTGCCGCGGAACCCATCCGCTCGCTATCGCGCGGCGAGAATGGGGCTGTTTCGCCGAGTTGTCCATACGCATGGCCTCAATGGCGTCATCCTCGCCCACCACGCTGACGACCTCGCGGAAACCGTTCTTCAGCGGCTGCTTCGAGGATCAACCGCACTGGGCCTGGTCGGGCCGGAGACGAGGACTGATCTCGACGGCCTCGTGCTTCTGCGCCCGCTGCTATCAGTGCGCCGCGACACGCTGCGCGCGGTCCTCCTCGCGCGGCTGCTCGAATGGCGCGAAGATCAAAGCAACGCTTCGAATGCGTACTTCCGCAACCGTGTTCGGCGAATGCTCGCTGGCCGGCCGGTACTCACCGCTGCCCTGATCGCGCTGCATGAAGCGTGCCGGCGCTGGCGGGCTTGGCTGTCGGCGAATGCTCCCGCCCCAGGCGAGCAGTTGCCCGGGGCGCTGCTGCGCGGGCTGGCGCCGGTCCTCGCCCAACAAACCGGGCGGCAATGGCTTCACGCCCGCGGGGTGCCGCACGATGAGCTGCGCCGCGACGTGGTACAACGATTGTTGACGATGGCGAGCGACGCGGCGTCCCCGGCGCAACAATCCTTCCCCGGAAACATCCTTGTCCGCCGCCGGGCGGGCCGCCTCTGGGTCGGACAATAGGGCGCGTAAGCGCACCGCGGCCGTTCGAGCTTGCCGGGCGGCGGGCATGCAGGCGACAATAGCGCAAGAGGTTCAGTCATGCGCTTCCATGCAACGATCAGCGATGAGCCGGCGGCTTCGGATGCCGCTGCCGAGGCGATCGCCGACTGCCAGGAGGCGACGGGCGCGCGGATCGACGTTGTCTTCGCGTTTCTAACGGCCCATCACCGCGACGATGCCGAGTCGATTCTCGAGCAACTTTGGCTGCAACTGGATCCGCAGACAATTATCGGCTGCTCCGCCGAGGGCGTCATCGGCGGCGAACGCGAGATCGAGCGCGAGCCGGGACTGGCGCTGCTGGCGGGCGACATGAGCGATGTGCGGCTCCACCCGTTTCATATCGAGAGCGAGCCGGGCTGGCGCGAGCTGCTGAGCGATGAAGGGGCGATGAAGGAGCGGCTTGGGCTCGGGGAGGAGACCCGGGCGTTGATCGGCTTCGGCGATTCGTTCACAACCCCGCTTACGCAGCTTCTTCCGCGCCTCGATCAGGTCGCGAAGGGAGTCCCGCTCGTCGGCGGGATGGCCAGCGGCGGACGGATGCCGGGTGAAAACGTCCTGATGCGCAATGACCAAGTTTACGACCGAGGCTTGGTCGGCCTGAGCGTCAACGGCCCGGTGGAAGTGCAGACGGTGGTCAGCCAGGGCTGCCGCCCGATCGGACGCCCGCTGGTCATCACGAAGGCGCACGACAATGTCATCGAATCGCTCGGCGGCAAGGCTTCGCTTGCGGTGCTGCGCGACCTGGTGTCGGAACTGGACGAGCGGGATCGTGACCTGCTGCAGAAGGGGCTGTTGATGGGGCGGGCGATAAGCGAATTCAAAGACCGTTTCGGGCGCGGCGACTTTCTCGTGCGAAATCTTGTTGGCGTGGATGAGGAGACCGGCGCGGTGGCGCTGGCGGATTTCGTGCGTACGGGACAGACGGTTCAGTTCCAGGTCCGCGACGCCGCGACCGCGAGCGAAGATCTGTCGCTGCTCCTGCAGACGCAGGACGTTTCAGAGCCGGCCGCGGGGGGTTTGCTCTTCAGTTGCAATGGGCGCGGCACGCGGTTGTTCGAACGGCCCTGCCACGACATCGGCGTCGCGCGCGAGGCGATGCCCGCCACGCCGATCGCCGGCTTCTTCGCCGCGGGGGAGCTCGGCCCTGTTGGCGGTCGAAACTTCATTCACGGCCATACCGCCAGCTTCGCGCTCTTCCGCGAGCGCAAGTAAGATCCCTCCGCGAGGTGCCCTTAGGTCAGCTTGTCTGCGCGGCCGCGCCGCGGATGATGTCGCGTATGACAGAGCCGAGGCAACCCGTTCTCGACTATCGCGGCGAAGAAGCGCGCACGAAGCGCGACGATCTCGCGTACATCGCGCCGATGGCGCTGTTCCTCGCCTTGACGCAGATCGGCGTGTGGCGGCCGGAGTGGTATCCGATCACCTATGTCATCAAGACGTTGGTTGCCGCCGTGCTCCTGGCGGTGCTATGGAAGCATTACACGAAGATCCGCTGGGACTACTGGTGGCTCGGCGCTATCTTTGGCGTCATCGGCGTCTTTCAGTGGATCGGAACGGAGGAATTCCTGCTGCGCCACGTGCCGATCTACAAGCACACCAATCTCGAGGCGTTCGTTCCGTCGAAGCACTTTTCCTCGGCATCGTTGACGTGGACCTTCATCGCGATTCGCTGGGCGGGAGCGACGCTGGTGGTGCCGGTGATGGAAGAGCTGTTCTGGCGCGATTTCGCCTGGCGAACGGTGATCGCGCCCAATGATTTCAAGCTCGCGGAAGTGGGGGAGTGGGACTGGAAGGCGCTCGTGCTGGTGTCGCTGATCTTCTCCGCTGTGCACGTGCAATGGCCGAGTGCCATCATCTGGGGCTTGATGATTGGCGGACTTCTCGTCTACACGCGCAGTCTGGGCGCGTGCATCGTCATGCACGGCGTGACCAACTTCCTGCTCGGTCTTTACGTGCTCTGGACCCAGCGCTGGGAGTACTGGTGATGCGTGGCGTCCGCGAGTGACAACCCCGGGCCCGGTCCGTATCATTTTGCTCTCAATTCACGAGGTTTGAACCGATGTTGCCCCGCCGTTTGTACATGGACAATGCAGCCACGACCTTCCCCAAGCCAAAGGCAGTCTGGGACGCGATGGCCCGCTACGCGACGGAGCTCGGGGCCAGCGCGGGCCGTGGCGCGTACCGCGAGGCGATCGAGACCGGCGCGCTGCTCAACGAATGCCGCCGCCGGCTCAACCGGTTGTTTCATGGCGAGCGCGCCGAGCATTTCGTTTTCACCCTCAACTGCACTGACTCGTTGAACCTCGCCATCAAGGGCCTGATCGAGCCCGACGAGAAGTGCCATGCGATCTGCTCGCACATCGATCACAATTCGATCCTGCGCCCGCTGAACGCGCTGGCCGAGCGCGGCTGGCTCCGGCAGACGCGCGTCCCGGTTGATCCGGGCACCGGCATCATCGATCCCGACGATGTCCGCCGTGCTATCCGCCCGGAGACGAGGTTCATCGCCGTCACGCACGCGAGCAATGTCACCGGTACCGTGCAGCCGATTCGGCGCATCGGGCAAATCGCGCGCGAAGCAGGCGTTCCATTCATCGTTGACGCCGCGCAGTCCGCAGGTCATCTCCCCATTGACGTGCAGGCGGACCTGATCGATTTGCTGGCGGCGCCGGGACACAAGGCGCTGCTCGGCCCCAGCGGCACCGGGTTTCTCTACATCAGGCCCGGGCTGGAGAAGGTGCTGCGACCGCTCAAGGAAGGCGGCACCGGCTCACTCAGCGAGCAGGCGGTGCAGCCGGATTTCCTGCCTGACAAGTACGAGCCCGGGAGTCACAACGCGATTGGCATCATCGGCCTATCTGAAGGAGTGAAGTGGATCGCGGAGCAAACCATCGAGAAACTTGCCGCTCACGATTTGGATCTCGTGCGCACGTTCCTTGAGGGAATCGGCAATATCGAAGGCCTTAGTTACCATGGCCCGCGCGGCGTGAAGGACAGAATCGGCGTCTTCTCGGTCCGCGTCGAAGGGTTCGAGCCGCAGGAACTCTCGGCGGCTCTCGAAAGCAGCTACGGCATCCTCACCCGCTCGGGAATTCACTGCGCCCCGCTGGCGCATGAGATGCTGGGAACCTGCCATCTCGGCGGGACCACTCGCTTCAGTTTCGGGCCGTTCTTGAGCAGGCAGGATGTGAAGTTTGCGACGGACGCTTTGGCGGAGATCGCCAGCAGCCGCCTCCCCCTCAGCAGGGCGTAGCGTTGGCCGGTCGACTCGGGAGACGCTGCCGCGACGCCTTATCCGGCTGTGACCGCTTCGGCCTCTTCGATCCGCGAAGCGACGTGCCCGTTGTGGCCCAGGGCCGCTTCGGCGATCTGCGAAAGCATTCGGGCAGGCGCTTCCCCGGCAAGCTTCATCACCCTCTCGAACTCTTCATTGATCAGCGACTGGATGCTGCGCAGCTCGTCCTGGATCTTGCTGCGCTGATCAAGAAGCGCGACCAGTTGCTCGTCCACCCGTTGCAGGGTGGTGATGCGGCTGTGTGCTCGCTGGAACAGGGTGACGGTAGTGGAATTTTCGCGTGCGTGCTCGGTGGCCACGATCGACTCCTTTCGATGGGGCGTTGCGGTGGCTACTTTCCCACAACGCGGCTCGCAGCCGCTCAAGTAAGAATTGTTAGGCTCTCGGCCTGCCCCGAGGCCGTTGAGGCGCGATTCTGCCACGATCTTCACAGGATGTCAACGAAAGTCCATGCGCGCGGTTCCACCTTCCACCCTGGAACGGATCGGCAAGACACGACGAGCAAGCTAGCTAGCTAGCAGTAAACCTCGTAAGCAATTGGATAGGGGATGAGGTCTGGGCGGACCAGATGCAGCTTGCGCAGGCGCACCTCAGGCCGCATGGAGGCCGAAGGTCCGAGGCCTGAAGGGTTGGGAACGACGGGTTTTGAAGGAGCGGAGAAGGCCAACAGGACGACCGGCATCAGCAGGCGAACGACAAGGCGCCTTCGGAACTTCATGGGTACAGCTTTCCGACAAAAGATGGGTCGATCGCCCGCGGGCTGGCAACAACCTGCAGCGGCCGTTGGAGACCCGAGAGTACTCCCCGCGCTTTCCCCAGCCAACGAAAAAATGGCTGCGCGCCGCTTTTCCGGACCGGGCGCTGCTAAATGGCGTAAGCCGTACGCTCCACGACGCGCAAAATCGGCGGGATGGTAGGTGCACGATGACTTCGATCAGCTGCTGGGGGGCAGTCCGGCCTCTTCTTTGGCGGCGGCCGCTCGCATCTCGGCCTCCGTCGGCTTGGTTTGTGCTGCGGTGACCCCGGCCGTCAGAAGGCTGATGACAGCCGGCTTGACGGCGCCGATCAGCTCGCGCGCGAGCGTAGTCATGAGGGAGTTTCCGCCCGGCTTGTACTGCGCCGCGTTCTCGCCATTGCTGTCGACCTTGGGCGCAGGCGGGGGAGTGGGATTGAGGGCACGTTCGATCGCTGCGAGCTTGTTCAGGGCCCGTTGTTCTCGGGACGGCACGAGCAGGCTCGTCGCGACGAACGCGGCCACAGTGGTGGAGGCCAGCGTCAGCCAGGGATACTGCTTCGTCCACAGCCGTACGTCGGCGCTATCGCCAAGCTGCGACGCCATGTCGGAAAATGTCCGCGCGATCGCTGCTTTTGCTTCGCTTGCCTGCTGCGCGAGATAGTCGGCCTCGTTCGACTCGGGGTGAAACGGTTGGTCGGCCGGCTTCCCGTCAGGCCTGGCTTTCCGCCCGCTCGTGGACGTCGTGGCCGTAGTTGATCCGCTGATCTCGTTGTCGGGTCTCATACTTCTTCACCGTGTTCTTGTGCGAAGTGCCGGTCAGCGCTTTCATGCCGAAGACGACGCCGGCCGCGATTCCGCCCAGAAGGAGCAGGCCAACGACCAGGTCCCCGGCCCAGGACGTGTGATGTAACAATGCACCGAGCGCGTGCGACAGTCCCAGGCACAGCAGGACGATCGCCGTGACCACGAGAGCCCCGCCGGCAATCAAGCCGATAATTCCAAGTACCGCGTAGATCGCCAGGTTGCGAAACGAAACCTTGACGCCGTCGAGTTTCGCGGCGAGGAAGTACGAGACATATTCCTTCAACTCTCCCAGATTCGCCAGCGCCGCTTTAAAGGCGCTTGTCGGCGACCCGTCCGCGTCGTCGTCGGGCGCGGGGTTCCCGGCGTTGCTCCAGCCAGGGCGCGTTTGGGCTTCAGGCGGCGAAACCCCGGAAGGTGAATGGAGGTCCATGTGAACTTCCAGCTTGACCTGCGCATCTGCGGATAGAGAGAACGGCGCTACGCGCGTCGACACCGCACTCACGCCGCGGCGCGCGCCACACGGCGCGCCGCGGCCTCCTGTCCCGTCCTAGCTGCGCTTCCACAGCAGTCCCAGGATCACGCCTACCCCAGCAGCGATGGCGATCGCCTGCAGGGGCTTCTCCTGAACGTACGACTCGAGGCTCTGTTCCCACTCGGTCGCGCGCTCACGGCCCTGCTGATAATAGTCCGACGCCGACTCACGCAGCTGTTCGTACTTCTCCTTCGCCGTGTCGCGCACCTGAGTGCCGAGGTCGCGAAGGTTCTGGCCGACTTCGGTCGCTTTTTCGCCGAGTCCCGACTGACCGGTCGGATTTGATTCGCCCATACGTGACATAGCGGATGCTCCTTTCAAATAGGGACGGCAACCGCCATCCCTCCCTTTTATATGCCTTCTCGCACCGCGCTGGCAGCGCCCAAAACGCGCCGAAAAAGAGCCGACCCCCGCAGCCCAGTGTCGCGAGCGGCCCACCCGGCTTGTCACCCCCTAGCCGCTTCACTACCATTTGATCGAGCGACATCTGAGACGACGCATCATTTTTCTCGGCGCGCGCCACCTTCACATTGGGCTTCCCGCCCGCGACGCTCGCGACGAGATCTTCCCGCAAGGAGTGCAGCGTGGGCATCCGACAGTCGATTAATGAGAATCCCATCATCACCTCCGTCATCACGGGCCTGATTCTCACTCTCGCGATCGTGTTTATCGGGTATCAAGCGTGCAGAACCGGGCCTGCGGCGCCTTTCAAGCCGAAACAATTCTTCAGCGTCGACGATGGGGCCACGTGGTTTACCGACGACGCGGCGAAGTTGCCCCCCTTCGATCACGAAGGCAAAGAAGCATATCGGGCAAGGGTCTTCCGCTGTCCGGATGGGAAGATGTTCGTCGCCCGCCTGGAACGATACCCCCCCGTGATTTTACGCAAAATCGACGAGGCCTCAAAACGACCCCTTAATCAGCGTGGGAACGACTGGATTGCACTACAGGAGGAGTACGAGATTAAAAAACCAGGCGCCAAGACGTGGATACCGCTTGCCGATGGGACCGACATCGCAATGTTTCAGCCAAAGTGTTCCGATGGCAGCCGGGCGCAGCCAATGATGCCAAAGTGAATCGAGTCAGCTCGTACCCGCCCCTCGCGTCTCCCGCGCCTCATTGGAGTAGGCCTGAAGAATGCGCTGAATGACGCTGCTGGTGCTGCGCCCATCGAGCAAAGGCGCCAGCGCAACCCTTCCACCGTACGACTCCACCTGCTCCCAGCCCACCACCTGCTCCTTGCGATAGTCCGCTCCTTTTACGAGCACATCGGGCCGAATCTGCTCGATGAGATTCATCGGCGTGTCCTCGTCGAAGCGCACCAGGTAGTCGATGCTCTCGAGTTCCTCCAGCACGCTTACCCGATCCTGCTCGTTGATGATCGGGCGTTTCTCGCCTTTGAGCCGCCGGATGCTGCAATCGGTGTTCACCCCGACCACCAGCAGATCGCCCTGCGCCTTTGCATAACGGAAGTACTGGACGTGTCCCAGATGAATCAGATCGAAACAGCCGTTTGTGAAGACCACGCGCTTCCCCGACGCGCGGTGGCGCTGCAACTCCGGGAGGAGCTGCTCGAGCGTGCGCTGCTTGCCGAGATGCTCGTGCACCTCCGACAGCAATTCCTGAATGATCTCAGCGGGAGTAATCGGGACGGAACCGAACTTCTCCACTTCCAGCCCGCCCGCCACGTTGGCCAGTGCCACCGACTCTAACCAATTGGCGCCCGCCGCGCGTGCGACGGCGAGCATCGCAAGCACCATGTCACCGGCACCGGCGACGTCGTAAACCTTTCGCTCGCGCGTCTTCAGCCACCGCCGCTCTCCTGATCGTGTCGCCACATACGCGCCGCTCTTGTCCAGCGTCAGCACAGCCGCTTCCAATGCCAGGTCCTTCAACAGCCGTTCCGCGACCGGGCGGTAGTCATTCTCCGCAACACAAGTCTGCCCTGTCGCTTTTGCAGCTTCCGTTCGGTTCGGCGTGATGGCGGTCGCACCCGCGTATTTCTGGTAGTCGGAAATGGGCGCTGGATCGACGAATGTCGGCACCCCTCGTCGCCGCGCAAGCTCGATTACCTTGCGGCACAACTCGCCGGTCAGCAGCCCCTTGTTGTAGTCTTCGATGCAGAGGGCGGCAGCGCCATCCAGCGCCTTCTCGAGCGCCGCAAGCACGCGCCCAGAAAGCTCTGCGCCGATCGGAGAAGAGTCCTCATAGTCGAGCCGGATCATCTGCTGGGCATGGCGATGCTGCGCCAGGCCCACCAGCCTCACCTTGCTTGTTGACGCTCGTCCCGGCGATTCGACGATGCCGCTCGTGTCGGCGCCGAGTTCGGCCAGCAGCTTCTTGATCTGCCTGCCGGTCTCATCCTCACCCACAATTGAGACAATGCGGCACTCCGCGCCCAGAGTGAGAAGATCGGCCGCCACCCGCCCCGCGCCCCCGAGCCGGCTGTCCTCGTGCTGATAATGCAGAATCGGAACCGGGGCGTCCGGGCTTAGCCGCTCAGCGTTCCCATACACGTAGCGATCGATCATCAGGTCGCCGATGAGCACGACACGGCTGCGCGGCAGGTTCTCAACAAGCTCGATAAGGCGGGTTGGCATCAGCAGAATTGTAACGCCCGCCTGCCCATTTCTCGCGGCGGGTAACTCGCGAGCGCGCAAAAAAGCACGGGCTCGCGCCGTCCGCGAGGCCCGTGGGTGAATCAAATGAGAACTGCGCTTACTTCACGACCTCAGCACCGGCTTTTGCGACCGCGTCGTCCTTCTCTACCGTCGAGCCGGAGACGCCCACGGCGCCGATGATCGTGCCGTCTGAGGTTTTGAGCGGGACGCCGCCGGGGAAGGTGATCAATCCGCCGTTCGAGCCTTCGATCATATAGAGCGGCTTTCCGGGTTGGCTCAGCTCGCCGATCTTCCCGCTGTCCATATCGAAGTACCTTGCGGTCCGAGCCTTCTTCTGGGCGATGTCGATGCTGCCGAGCCACGCGCCGTCCATGCGGACGAACGCCTTGAGGTTGCCGCCCGCGTCGACCACGGCGATGTCCATCTTGGTGTCGATGTCCTTGGCCTTCTTCTGTGCCGCCGCCACCACCGCCATTGCCTGCTCGGTGGTGATGTCCTTCGTGTTGGTTGGCATCGGAAAACTCTTTCCGTAAAAGATCGGTCCGAACGATAAGCGGCCGGCCCCAACGGCCGACCGCCGCACGCCATCTCTAGCACGCGCCATATTCTTGCGTCAACAACCAGAGAAATTTCATCCCCCCGTTTCCGCAAAGCATGCCAAATAAGCCGCCGCCGCCTGTAAACCCATCCCACCCCCATCGGCCATCCATCCCGCTCCCATCGTCAATCCATCCCACCGCCATCGGCGAGCCATCCCATCGCCATCGGCAGGCCATCCCACCGCCATCGGCGAGCCATCCCACCGCCATCGGCAGCCCACCCCAATGCCAACCGGCTCCCGTCGCATCCCCAAACATCCCCCAGCGCCCCGCCATTCCCCGCCCAGCCCCAGCCCAACCCCCCCGCCATGCCCTCCCCATCCTCTGACCAGGGTTCAGCCGGAAAATTGCCCGAACGCCACCCCGAACATACCCCTATCGCCGCGTCCGGCGTTCGGTTTTTAACATCGAGCGGGTCAACGCCCCTTTCCCGCCCGGAATCGAGCTGCCACATTCGCGGCTGGCGGAAATTCCAAGAACTCCGGCACAGCTTGTGAGGCTCACGGCGTAACTTCGACCACCAAACAGGTAATACGGCTCCTTTAGTCAGTGAACAAGCATCGTTTTGCCA
>JBBRCX010000102.1:0-15851 GCA_038204465.1 Tepidisphaerales bacterium
GATCGATCAATATGGCTGGCGCATCCGGCTCGGCGGTGGGGCGGCGGCAGCGCTGATCACCGGGGCGGCGGGAGTGCTGCTGGGACTTGCGCTGTCGGCGCCGCAGACGCTGCCGACGCTGGAGTACCTTCAGAGCAGCGCGCGGGTCCTGCGCCGCGCAGGCGGCGCGGTGGAGACGCCGGCACAGGGGAGCTCTGCGTTGTCGCAACTCGTGCTTCCTTACGTGCTGGGATCGAACCGGACAGGCTCGACGTATATCGGCGAGCCGCGTGATGCGAGCGGCATCGCGATCAGCAACCGGATCGAGAGCGAAGCCGGCGGTTACACCGGGTTCTTCGTGGCGTTGGTGTTGGCGCCGCTTGGCTGGTGCAGCCGGTCGCACCGGCGGCAGTATTTGTTCTGGCTGATCGCGGGCGCGCTGGCGCTGTGCCCGACGCTTGGCGTGCCGATTCTTTCTGATTTGCTCTCGATCGGGCCGTTGAAAGTCCTGCGGAACAACCGGCTGGTTGTGGTGAGCGGATTCGCCCTGTTGGTGATGGGCGTGATTGGATTGCAGGCGCTGTCGGAGGGAATTCGACCGCCACGCTGGTTGCTCGCGGCAAGCCTTCTCCCGGCCACGCTTGGCGCGTGGTGCGTGCAACGTGCGGGAGAGACGCCGGTCGTGAATAACAGGGCAGTGGGCGCGGCGGGCGCATCGTGGAGCATTCCAGATCTCTTGTGGCCGGCCCGGTGGTCGAGCGCCACGGGGTTCAATGTCCAGGGTTGGTTCGGGCTGATGTATCGCAACGGGGCGGTGCTGTGCGGGGCGGCGGTGCTGATCTGGCTGCTGATCGGGTTGCGGCGTTCGCCATTTCGTCGGCGGCAGGACCCCGCAGCGGCAGCGATTGCGAGACGGCAGGCGTGGCCGGTCTGGGCGCTGGGGGCGCTGTGCGTGGCGGAGATGATCGCGGCGGCGTTCGACGTGAATCCGCAGTCGGATCCGGCGTTGTATTATCCGCGGCTAGCGGCGCTGGAGGCGGTGGCGCAGGCGCCGCCCGGACGAATCTGCGGCATGAGCTGCCTGCCGCCGAACCTCAATCAGACGCATGGGCTGTCGGACATCCGCGGCTACGACGCCGCCGATCCGGCGCGGCTGGTGGAGCTGCTGGAGCTGTTTCGGGATCCGAATGCTGCGACGTCGCCGGACTGGGCGATGACCCAATGGTTCGTGCCGCAGCGCTCGCCGCTGATGAACCTGCTGAATTTGAGATACCTGATCGTCCGCGGATCGCCGCCCGCTGGAGAAACGCCGGCGATTGTCGCGACGGATTATTGGGTGCTGGAGAACAAGCAGTGCCTCCCGCGCGCGACGGTGCCGCAACGCGTGCAGGTGGTGAATGACGATGAGCAGCGCCTTCGGCTGCTGGCCTATCCTGGGTTCGACGCGCGGCAGGTTGCGTACGTTGAGGGTGCGGAAGGATCGTTACCCGCCGGCGCGGGGTCGGCCGAGATCGTGGACGAGCTGCCGGGGCGGGTGCGGGTGAAGTTTGACATGCAGCGATCGGGGCTGCTCGTGCTCGCAGATCTGTGGGACGTCGGCTGGAGAGCGCGGGTGAACGGCAAACGGCTTGCGGTTTATCGCGCGGACCACGCGCTGCGGGGCGTCGTTGTGCCGGCCGGGAGCGGCGTCGTTGAGTTCAGCTATGAGCCGGGAAGTTTCCGTTGGGGGTTGGCTCTGGCGTTCATCGCAGCGGTGTCGATCGGGGCGCTGCTGCGATGGAAAGGTGTTGCTCCGACCGCGGTTGAACCTCGGAGTGAGAAAAAGGCTGCGAGGGGCGCGGCTCCGCGGCAGGGGCGATCCGCGTGGCGATAGGAATGGCAGCGGCGTTCAGCCCTGTGGAAGGGCCTGAGTTTGGAGACGGTCCATCAGCGCGACGGCGGCGGCGCCGACGGGGGTGGGGACATAGTTGCCAGTGGAGAGGATGATCTTGAACGCTTCTTCCGTGGTGAGGTCGACCATCTGGCACCGCGCGCGGCGGACGAAATAGAGGCGGCCATTCACCGGGTTGGGGGAGGCGGGGACGAAGACGCAGATGGTGTCGGCGTTGCCGTCGATCGGTCGGGCGCTGGTGAAGCCGAGCAGGAGCATGTGCCCGGTTTCATCGGGAATGAGGGTGACGCGGGAGAAGATTCCCTCGGTGCCGCCGGGGGTCAGCGCCACGTGCTTCCAACCCGCGTAGAAGCTGCGAAGGACCGGGAGGTGGCTGAGAACGCGGTCGATCCCGCGAAGGATGAACTTGCCCAGCAGGCTGGTCGCGACCAGCCCGCAGGCATAGACGGCCGCGAGCACCAGCAGCACTCCGATGAAGGGGATGTCGACGCGCAGGAGGGTGCGCGAGAGGGGGCGGGTCTTGGCCTCGACCCAATAGATGATGAACGCGGTGATGGCCAGCGGGAGGAACGCGAAGATCCCGGCAAGGAACGTGTTGCGGAGGTGTTTCTGCATTTGCGCCATGGGCCGACTATTCTTGCCGCGCAATGGTTGTAATGCCAATGGGTCGTTAGCGCGGGATCCCGCGGTCCCGGCAAACGGGTTGAGGATTCCCCTGGCGGATGCGTTGGCGCTTAACGGCGGTCCTTTTTGCGGAGGAGAGATTGCGAGGACGATGGTCGATGCGTGGGGCGCTGGCGTGCATCGCGATGTTCGCGCTGGGGGGAATCGTGCTCGCGGGGCTGTTTCTTGCGCCGCGGAACCGCGCGCCGGCCGCGCCGGATGTGGCGGCTCGGGTGCCGCCGGGGGTGAAGCTGCGCGTGGCGCTGTGGGACACGAACGGCGCTGATTCGCAGTTGGGGATCGAGGCTTTGCGCGCGCTTGCGCCGGATTACCTGTTGCTGAACGGGGTGCAACTGGACGAGGCGCTGGCGGTTGCGCAGGGGCTAGGGATGGAGCGATCGTTTCATCCGCGGGCATTTCAGCGCATCGATTCCGGCCCCGACAGCGCGGAAGGGCGGGGGGTTTGCATGCTGAGCAAGCGTTCGCTGTACGAGCAGCGCGCGGTTGCCGGGGCGGATCGCGTCGCGTTTGGAGTATGGGCGATCGCTGTTGTCGATGAAAGCAAGTTTGGGCTGGCGGTGCTGCGCGTGCCGGACGACTCGCAGCGATGGGTCTCGGTGCTGGCCGAGTTGTGGTCTAAGGAAGGATCGCCGCCGGTGGTCATTGCGGCCAAAGGAGGCGGCGCCCTGGAGGACAAGAGGAGCGGCCTGGTGCTGAGCGACGCGGTCGCGGGGTCGGAGTCGAAGCGATTGCCCGGAGGTTATTCGCTGTTCGTGTCGCCTCAGTGGTTTGTGGTCGATCGAGGGGTTGGATCCGGCGCGGAGGGGGCGAACGTGCGCTGGATGGATCTGGGAGCGGCGTCTTCGCGGCGATGAATCGCTTTTGTGATGGCAGAGGCCAAGCGTTCCGCGCGGGCGGAGAAAGCATGGCGATGGTGCGAGGAATACCGCGCGCTAGAGTTTTGCCTGCAGTTCGCGGCGAAGTGTTTTTACGTCCGCCCAGCGCTTGTCCGAGTTGGGCTCGCGGTCGATCTCGATCTGCTTTCCGGTGAGCTTGCTGAGTCGCGCGGCGGCGGCGGCGCGGATCTCGGCGGTGGGGCCGTCGGCGATGCTCAGCAGAAGGAAACCGTAGTCGTCAGCCCTGGCCGCGGCCTCTCGCGGGGTGAAGGGGAAGTAGGGTGCGATCACGCTGTCGACGCGGAGGTTCTGCTCGGGGGAGAGATTCTCGCGGCTGAGTGCTGCCAGCGCGACGGCGCCGGGGCCGCCTAGCGCATTGAGTTCATCGCCGGCTTCGCGCTGCCGCAGGTCGGAAGAATCCAACTCCGGGACGAGGCGGCGGACCGTGGACTGCATCTGCGGCGGCGGTTGGAGCGCTTCGGCGAAGACCTGCCACGCCCCCAGCCGGTAAGGCCTCACGATCGGCTCATTTCCTAAATCGCGGAAAATCGGTCCCAGGTATTCGGCGGTTTCCAACGGGTGCCGGCGGCGCAGGTCATCGAAGGTGGCGGCGGCCAGCTCGAATTGCAGAATCTGCGGCTTGCCGATGTATACGGAGAAGCGGACGCGATCGGCCCCGAGCGGCTGGACCACTCCTTCGCGCGCGATGATCATCTGGCCCTGCACGGGAGATTGCACGAGGCGCACGAGCGTCGAGCCTGCATCCGATTCCACCAGGCGCTCGACCATGACGGCGCCGAAGGTTGTCGCGACGGAGGTCTTGATGTGCTGGCCGTTGGCCGCCTCGGCGGTATGCGTGAGGCGCAGGATGATCGAGCCGCTGTCACGCCCGGGGCGCAGGTCGACGAGCGCAGTCGCCTTCCCCGGCAGTTCGGGGATTTCCAGCATCTGGACGCGCCGCTGCGGCGAGAGATCGGTGGCGACGAGAAGGTCCTCGCCGGCGAGCTGGAATTGAACCACTTCAGCGAGCGATCGGCGGTCCAGCGGTGCGGCCGGCTGCGGCCGCGCGGGCTGCGCAGCGGCAGCGGCGCTCGTGAGCACGAGCGCGAGCAGCACGCTCCATGGGATTGATGACAGCTTCATCCAACCGCATCAATTGTATCCGCACGCGATGCATCAACCACGCGCCTTGGAAAGAGAAAGACCCGACGCCGAGAGGACGCCGGGTCGTGGGGGCGGCTGTTAAAGAATGAATCAGGCGACTTCCGAAATTGGTCCGGAGCGGTCGGACTCGAAGGAATCGTCGATGTTGGCGGCCGCTTCGCTGCTCTGCTGGATCAGCTGGTCGCACAACTGCTCGAGGTGGCGGGCCGTCTGGTTGAAACCGAAGTGCTGCTCGACCCGGGTGCGCATCGTCTTGCCGAGCTTCTGGCGGTAGGCCGGCTCGCGGATGATCTTGCTGATCCGCTCGATGTAGGCGGCGGAATCGCGGCCGGTGATGGTGGCTTCGCTGCCGGCGAAGGCGGCGGCCTGCGACTGCTCGGCGGCGTCGCCCCAGCGCATCGCGACGACCGGGCGCTCGACCGACATCGCCTGCAAAACGCCGGCCGCGCCGCTGGCGGGGAACTCGGCGATATACAAATCGGCGATGCGAAGGAAGCCGGGCAGGTCCTTGCGCCGCCCGGCGTATCCCACGCGCTTGGCGACGCCGGCGGATTCAAACTTGCGCTTCTGCCAGGCCAGCGCGCCCTCGCCGATCAGCAGGTAAATCGCGTGGGGGTGCGCCCGCAGGATGTTGATGATTGCTTCGACGAACTCTTCAGAGATGCTCCGGTCGAGGTCCTGGCCCGCCGTGGCGAGGACGATCGCCTGCTCGGGAATGCCGTAAGCGGAGCGCTGCGGAAGGGCACCGAGGTTTTCGTCGATGTCGATGCCTTCGAGGACGAACTTGCTGTCGATGCCGCGGCGCTGCCAGTAATCCTTGTCGGCTTCGTAGCGGATCTGGTCGGTGTAGAGGACCGAGGTGATGCCCGAGGCGTAAAGGGGCGTGCGGCGGGCGAGATTGATCTTCACCCTGGCCACGTCCCAGTTGGCGACGACAGCAGCGATGGGATCGGCCTGGGTCGCGTCGAAGATGACGACTTCGATTCGGTCTTTGACGAGCTGAGCGGCGAGGTCGCGGGCCGCGGAGACGGAATCGCCATCAAGGGGCGACAGCCAGGCCTGGACCTTGGTCTTGGTGAGGAACTCCAGGGTCTCTTTCCCGCGCTTGCTGCTGGGAGCGGCGTAGGCGGTCTGCGCAAACTGCTGCTTGTCGCGGCGGGCGGCAGCCTCGGTGGAATAGACCTGCACCTTGAAGCGATTGCTGTCGTGGTGCTTGGCAAAGCTGCGGACGGAGCGGCCGGTGGTGTCATCATCGGCAATGCCGGAGACGACGTAGGCGATTCGCGTCTGCTTGTTGTTCCACTCGAGGTCTTCGGTGTTGGTCCAGCCGATGCACTGAGCGGCGCGGTCGTATTGGGTGGCGACGAACTGGCAATTCTCGCGGTCGGAGGTGAAGGCGCCGCCGTGCTGAAGGTCGAAGGCGATGCCGTTCTGAATTGCTTCGAGCCCCAGGGCGTATTCACGGCGGGCGATGGCGCTGGAGCCGAACTTGATGATGGGTTGGGCGCGCTGGTCGGTCAGTCCGAGGAAGCCGCTGACGCTGACGAACTGGTTGAGCACTTTCTGGTCGCTGTAATCGATCGCCTCCAGGCTCTGGAGCATGTGCTGTTGCGCCTTGCGCAGATCGAGCATGGCATGGGCATGGTGGGCGAGGAATTTTTCCGCGCTGTTCGGCGACTCCTGGTAAACCTCCAGGCTCTCAGAATCGATCAGCTCACCCTTGTTAACGCGATCGACGAGCTCCATCAGCGATGCCATGCGACGTCCTTTCTTCCTGCACACGTATGTGGTGCGACAACTTCCGGCTGGACCCAGACCCTTGCAGTGAGTTATCGGATGTTGGAGGGGGCTTGCATGAATTTGAATGAGGGGCGTTGTTTCGGGATTTTTTTGTTCTAGATTCAGGGTTGCGCGCGTGAGCGACCCTCTGAAAGGGCGCGGTCGTTGGGGCGGTGGTGGACGGGCGGGGATTGAGTGGTGGGCGTGCTGCGCGCCAATGGCAAGCTTTCTTGATTCCCATTTCAGAATGCAAAAGCCAGGGTGGCTCGGCCCCCCCGGCGACCCCCGAGGCCTCTCCGACTGGCACGGGTGGGCGGCCGGCCAGGTTCGTTCAACCGGACGCATATCGCACTGGGCAGTTGCGTCGGCGCGTGGGCCCCGCTGAGCGGTTGATAAACCACCTGTTGTGTTTCGTACGGAAGAATATAGAATGAAATTGGAGCTTGATTGTGGTCGTGGTGGCGGGGGTTGGAGGTCGATTGAAAATTCTTAGTGGTGAAAACGAACCCATTATTGAGGCGCTGAGCGGGCGCCAGAGGTGATTAGGCCTTGAATCGCGTCGGGAAGGAGGCGGCCTACAAGAAACGGAATGGTTCGGTTACAAAAAGCTTCAGCAGTTGAGCTTCTGAGGATCTGAATGGTCGATCTGAAAGATTTGCGCGAGAACACCGAGCGGTACCGCAAGGGGGCGGCGCTGAAGGGGGTGAAGGTCGATATCGACGCGATCCTGCGCGCCGACGAGGAGCGTGTGGCGGCGCAGCGGGAGTTTGAGAAGTACCGCGCGGAGCAGAACGAGGGGTCGAAACAGATCGGGAAGCTGAAGGACGCGGCACAGAAGCAGGCGGCGATCGCGCAGGTGGCGGAGCTGAAGACCAAGGTGAAGGAGGCGGAGGAGCGAATGAAGGCGGCGGAGGCGGTGGTGATGCCGCTGCTGCTGCAGGTTCCGCAGCCGCCGGACGATGATGTTCCGCCGGGCAAGGACGCGAGCGAGAACGTCGTCCTGTATCGCTGGGGGCAGCCGCGAAAGTTTGAATTCAAGCCGAAGAGTCATCTCGAGCTCGGGGAAAAGCTGGACATCATCGATTTCCAGGCGGGGGTGAAGCTGGCGGGCTCGCGCTCATATTTTCTCAAAGGGGCGGGCGCGGAATTGCACCAGGCGGTGCTGCGGCTGGTGTTCGAGATGATGACGCGCGAGAAGGGATTCACGCCGCTGGCGGTTCCCGTGCTGGTGCGCGAGGTCGCGATGCAGGGGACAGGGTTTTTCCCGGCGGGACGCGAGCAGACGTATCACATTCCGGCGGACGAGCTGTACCTGACAGGGACGGCTGAGGTTGGGCTCACCGCCTATCACATGGACCAGGTGCTGGAGGAGGCGTCGCTGCCGCGCAAGTACGTGGCGATCAGCACGTGCTTTCGGCGCGAGGCGGGGACATACGGGAAAGACACAGCGGGCCTGTATCGCGTGCACCAGTTCGACAAGTGCGAGCAGGTGGTGATTTGCCGCAACGACGTGGAGGAGAGCAAGCGCTGGAACCTGGAGATGCTCAGCTACAGCGAAGAGGTGCTCAAGCGGTTGAACCTTCCATACCGGGTGATCCAATGCTGCACCGGCGACATCGGCGTAAAGAACGCGGCGATGATGGATGTCGAGACGTGGATGCCCAGCCGGCAGAACGAGAAGGATCCCGACTCCGGCTACGGGGAGACGCACTCGGCTTCACGGCTGTATGAGTTCCAGGCGCGGCGGTTGAACCTCCGGTACAAAGCGGCGGATGGGAAGCTGAAGTTTTGTCACACGTTGAACAACACGGTGGTGGCGAGCCCGCGGATCCTCATTCCGATCCTGGAGAACTACCAGAACGCCGACGGCAGCGTGACCGTGCCGGAGGTGCTGCGTCCGTACATGAATGGGAGGGCGCGAATTGAGTGACCTGCAGACCGCTGCCTCGCCTGGCTTGATGCGCGCGGCGCCGAATGAACACGCGGCCGGGCCGCGGGCGACGAGGTGGCTGTTCGCACCTGTCGTGGCGCCGCTGCTGCGTCAGCGCGGTGTGTCGCTTTGCCTGGCGATTGCGGGAGCGTTGCAGGTGGGGCTGACGCTGCAGCATGCGCCTGCGATCAGTTGTCCATTTCTGGAGGTGACGGGGGTGCCGTGTCCGGGATGCGGCGTCTCGCGGGCGTGCGCAGCGCTGGTGCGCGGGCATTGGCAGCAATCGGTTCAACTGCACGTATTTGCACCGCTCTTCCTGGTTGCGATCGGGTTGTTCGCGATGGCGGCGGCACTGCCGAATCGGCGGCGCGAGGCGATGGCGGCGCGGATTGAGGCCGCGGAGGCACGCAGCGGGGTGACGATACTGTTGTTAACGGGGCTAATGCTTTACTGGCTTGTCAGACTTCTGTACGGTCACATCGACTTCGCCCGCCTGCCTGGCGGGTAACACCAATTCACAGAGGGAGGCCCGCTCGTGCAAATCCTGCTTATTCTTTTCGGCCTGGCCAGTCTCGCATGCTGGATCATGGTTCTGGTCAATCCAGGACGGCAAAGTCGGCCTTGGAATTCTTGGGATTATCTGCCCGCTGTTCACATTGATCTACGGCTGGATCAAGTCGGATGAATACGGCATCCGCACGATCATGATGCTGTGGACCGCGATCATCGTGGTATCGATCATCGTGCAGCTCGCAGCAGGGCCGCGGGTAGGGTATGTCCGGCCTTAGCGCGGGTTGGTGAGGTTGAGGACTGCTCCGACTCTGACGGCGCGGCGCTGCGCCGGTCAATTTGCGTACTTGAACCCCGGTTCCATCTGCGGGGGCGTTCCGATGAGGAACTCGAGCATTTCCGAGGTCGGCGGCCCTGCGCCGTAGCGGGCTTTCAGTCTTGAATAGATTTGCTGCGCGGACTCGGGCTGCTGCTGTCTGCAAGTGTCCCAGGCGGGGCGGAGGCGCGCGAGATCCTCGCTCGAGAAGAACCAGTTGAAGAAGGGGAGCAGGTTCTTTCCGTGCTTGTCGGGGGCGGGGAGGAAGCCTGTGGTTTCGACGCGTTGTAACGCCGCTCTGAAGTATTCCTCGCAGAGTTGTTCGACTGCCGCGGCGCCGGCGGGCTGGCGCAGGCCTTGGGCGAGCCGCAGCGCGAGCGCATGAAGCCGCAACTGCTGGAGCAGGTCGGTAACGAGCCAGCGGCCGGCGGCCGGCAGATGACGCGCGAGGACAGCGGCGGGGCCAAGGCGCTCGTGCTTGAGGGCATCGCGCAAAGCGTCTGCGGCGTCCTCGGTCGCGGCGTCGTCCTGCTCCGACAGAGCGAGCCAGGCGCTGGCCAATTCATCAGCAATGCGGGGGAAGATCGATCGGGCGGCGTCCGACAGGATCTGGCGCGGCGTCCCGTCATACTCCTTGTGCCATGCCTTGCGATGGAAAAAGACGAGGTTCGGAAGCTGGACCAGCGGCGTCTGCGCATTGCCCATCACGCCGGTCACCTGTGGATAGTCGGCGATCGTGGAGAAGGCATCGCGAATCTCCTGGAGGCGAAGAACGGTGTAAGGACTGTGCGGCTCGCCTTCGATTGCGCCGTACGGAAACCACGTCGTGCGCGGCAGGAGCGCATACTTTGAGATGACGTCGAGACTCTCGCGGAAGCAGGCGAGCAGGCGGAAGGAGCGGGCGGTGAGGTCGCCGAGGCCGCTGAGGATCGCGGTCAGATTTTCGGTTTGCGAGCCAATCCCCCAGCCTTGCCAGATCCAATAGATCAGTTCTGAACGATCCTTTCGCTCGGTATGGCGATCCAGAAGCTGGCGGTTGCGTCGCATCACTTTTACGAAGTCATCGCTGGGGCTGTCGGGCCAGTTGCCCGGGTCGGAGTCGATTACCCAGTAGCCGTCGGCGTTGGCGTTGTGTTGGTACAGCTCCTGGCGGCTGTGCATGATGTCTTCAAGCTGAGCCGGTTCGCTCGGGTCGCGCAAGGAGTGGACGACGTAATACTGGCGATCGCGGATGGGGGTGGAATCAGGCTTGGCCACGTTGTTGGCGGCGTCGCCCACCCAGACTGCCACGAAGGCGCGTTCCTCTTTCGCATAGCGCACCACCTCGTGAAACATCGCCAGATATTGCCGATCGGCGTCGCTGAGAGGCTGCGGCATGATCGAGACGAGGTTCCAGATCTGCAGCACGTTGACCTTCAGATAGGCGAGCAGGTCGACGTAGCGTTTCCAGTCTTCGAGGGTCCAGCTGCGAAGCGCGTAGGGGTTGTGGTAGACCCAGGCAGTGTGGGCATACATCGCGCGGAGCGCGAAGCTCGGCTTTTCGCGGAGGTTGAGGTCTCGGGGCACGCTCGCGCCGTCGGGGGATTCAGACATGCGGCGCACGAGCTCGAGGATCGCATAATGCACACCGCGCCAACTGGCGCCGCTGGCGCGAAGGGTGGCGCCCGAAAGGATGAGGGAGAATCCTTCGTCGGCCTCACTTGTTCCCGCGGCGCCGGGGGACTCAATGATGATGCGATCGATCTCGCCCACCGCATCGGCCGGAGCGGCGGCGATCTGTGCTCTCAGGTCCGCCAGGGCGCAATTGACGAACGAGGGCGGATCGCCGGCCACTTCGATGGGAGCGGCCGGGGAGACTACGACAAGCCCCTTCCTCGCGCCGTCAGCTGCCATGATGCTCACTCTGTCTCAGATCGTTTATCGCGCTGCGAAGGACCTGAAATCACTCCCACCCTTTGCCGTTCTTCCGCGTTCCGCAGATGGCTACCTCGAGGCCGAGGGCGTCGGCCATCGTGGCTTTGGCCAGCATCGCGCGATCGGCTTCTTCGGCGCTGTTCGCATACACCACCTGGATGTGATTGGCCTTGTGACGGGCCATCATCTGATCGCGGGTGATCCCGTAGGTGACGGCGTGCATGATGGGCCACTGCGGGGTGGTGGCGTCCCAGCGCCGCTGCGTCTCTTCCATCGGCAACTCGACGACGCCGGCGCGGCCGAGGTCCATCTTGAGATCGCCGTCGGCGACGTAGACGCGGCTCCAGACAATCTCGCCGGGCCGCGAGATGCCCTTGAGCGTTCCGCCGCCGAGGCGGAAGTACATGGACGGCTGGCGCTCGCTGGATGCGCCTGCCCAGCCGTTGGTGAAATGCGCGGGCGGCGCGGAGCCGGAGATGAGCAAGACCCAGACGTAGTCGGGGACGGTGCCGGAGCGGTCGACGTCGCCCCAGCGCAGATCGTGCAGCGTATTCTCTACGGGTTGGCCCATCGCCTTGTGAACGCGGTAGGTGAGCAGCCCATCGAGGCCGGCGCATTCATCCACTTCATTGAAGTGTGGCAGGGGCTCGTTCTCGTAGAGCACGCGGCTGCCGTCGCGCGATTTGGCGGGAGGGCGCTCGGTATTATTCAGTGTGCCCTCGACCAGGTCGGAGGCGGGCAGCAGGTCTTTGAGGCCCTGCTGGTATTGGATGCCGATGGTATGGCAGCCGAAGTCGTCGGCGATGCGCAGGGCGGCGACGTACATCCTGCACTGCTGGAGGATCTGATCGTTGGTGAGGTGTTCTTCTTCGTTGGGGCCCGTAATGAATCTCATGCCGCGGTCTTCCATCCAGCGCCGGACGCCGCGCGCTTCATCATCGGTCACGCGCGTGGTCTCGTGATAGAGCGCTGACTGGCTGAGACGCTCCTTGTAGACGCCGGTCGGATTGAGCAGCTCATCGGGGATGATCGCGTTGTACATGCCCATGCAGCCTTCGTCGAAGACGCCCATGATGGCCTTCTCGCGCTGCAGTTGCGCGGCGAGGGCCTCACCGAGCTTCCTCTCCTTTGGCCCGACGGCGACCTTCTTCCACTTGTTGACGTGCGGGGTTTTGTGCTTCGCCTTTCCCTCCTCGAGCCACTGCCTGAGGTAGTCGCGGAAGAAGTCGTCCGAGAAATCGTCGCTCCAGATGGTGGAGTATTTGGCGCCGGCCTTGGTCAGTGAGCCGTTGAGATTGAGCATGCCGACCAGCCCGGGCCAGGTGCCCGACCAGTTGGCGACCGTAAGGATCGGGCCCTTGTGCGAGAGCAGGCCGTGGAGGAGGTGATGGGAGTATTGCCACACCGCCTCGGCGACGATGATCGGAGCTTTGGGGTCGATACCCGCGAAGACGCGCATTCCCTCGGCCTGCGTCTGGATGAAGCCGTGCCTTTGGTCTTCCTTGTAGGCGTGGGCCCGAACGAGCTCATACCCTGCGTCGGCGACCGCGCGGCGCAGCGTCTCTTCCATCTTCGCCTGCTCGGGCCAGCACTTCTGGTTCGCGCTGAGGCGCAGGTCTCCGTTGGCGACGAGCTGCACTTGGCGCTTCTTGAGCCTGGGCGGCAGGGTCGAACGCGGGATCTGGTAGCCGGCCATGCGTTTGTTTCTCCGAGGATGAGTGCGAAATCGAGACTGCCCAACCCGAGCGCGCCGACGACTCGCGGTCCGTTACGGGGCCGGTATGATACTGACCCCGCGCCGCGGCGGGAAATCCAGCGGCGCCGGCGTCGACATCCGACGCAAACCACAGGGAAATCATGCTCAAAACACAGCTTCTCCATCCGCAGATCAGCGCTGCGTTAGCCAGGGCCGGGCATGGCAGCAAGGTGCTGATCTCCGACGGCAACTATCCGCACTCGACTACGCGGGGACCCAACGCTGAGGTGGTTTATCTGAACCTGGCGCCGGGAATGGTGAAGGTGACGGATGTGCTGGCGGTGCTGGTGAAGGCGATCCCGATCGAGGCGGCGGAGGTGATGGACACCAACAAGAGCGGCCCTTACGCGATGAAGAACGACCCGCCAATCTGGGATGAATTTCGCCAGATCCTTCACGACAGCAAGCTGGGCCTGGAACTGGGGAAGATCGAGCGGTTCAAGTTTTACGAGATCGCGGGGAAAAGCGACGTGTGCTTGACGGTGGCGACCGGAGAGCAGCGGATCTATGCAAATCTGCTGCTGACGATCGGGGTGGTGAGGCCGGAGGCGTCGTAGGTCGGCGCGCTGGGTCATCTGGCTTCGTAGTGCCGTTGGGGTAGGCCGGGATGAGGCGCCGTCGGACTCGTAGTCGCTCCTCTGCCCGTCGGGACCGACGCTGAATCCAGGTCGTAACAACGGCAAAGGCCGACAGAACGCCTAAGAACACGGTTCCCATGCCAAAAACCCAAGCGCGCCCCATCCGATCCCCATCGCCACTCCATCGCCTCCCCATCCGGCCACCATCCACCCTCCATCGATTCCCCATGAATCTTCCACCACCCATCCATCGTCCCCCCGAGAACCCGCCACCTCACGCCCGACGCCTGACCAGGCGATTCCATCCGCTCGCCAGCCGCCGACCATCCATCGACCGCCGCGAAACCGCCCGACCCCCGACGCCTTTCAGGTTCACAGCTTGCGCAAATGCGCGCAATCTGGTGCAGAACTGACAGCGCTGCGGGACCGGGTCCGATTCTGGGACATCGCGGACCGGATTGGTGCCGATTCGTGCCGGCTCCTGGCAATGACTCAATTGCGGAGAATATATCGAACCATAATCTTCCGCCGCCGTAGCGGAAGGAGCCGGAGGGCGGGTCGTTCTTCGGGGACCGGGTTCAGTCTCGCACACCAGGACAGGTCAAGGATGTCGTTGAAGCGTCTTCTGCGCACGCTCTTCGTGCGCCCGTCGGACGCAATACGCCCCTCCAACCGTCTACGCGCCGCCGCTCACGCCGCGGTTGAGACGCTGGAGCGGCGGCAGCTCCTCACCGTCACGCCGACCGGCCTTCCCAACGTCAACGAAGGCTCAATCTATTCCCTCGGCTTCAGCACCGACTCCACGCAGCCGATCGACCATTGGACTGCCAACTGGAACGACGGGCAGCAGCCGTCCACCCTCGCCGGCAACAACCCCTCCGGCTCCCTCACCCACGTCTTCGCCGACGGCGCCGCCGCCGGCACCGTGCGCAGCGTCGCCGTCACCGCCACGTTTGTGGATTCCACCCTCGCGCCCGACAGCGCCACCAGGAACGTGACGGTCAAGAACGTCTCGCCATCCGTCTACGTCTCGCGCTCGGCGACGGTCGATGAAGGCCAGCCGTATACGCTGGAATTGCAGTGGTCCGACCCCGGCGTCGCCGACGCCGTCACCCGCTTCACCGCCGACTTCGGCGACGGCAACGGCCCGCAGATCTTCTCCGCCCTCAGCCCCGCCTTCTCCTCCGGGCAGATGACGATCCAGCAGCCCACTCCCTACACCGGCACCCAGCCGAGCCACAGCATCGCGGTCAAGGCATTCGACAACGACAACTCCACCACCGGCTACGCCGCCAGCGTCAACACCGACTCCGCCTTCGGCGACCGCGCGACGGTCGACTTCGGAAACAGCAGCGACAAGGCCAAGGCCGCCGTGGTACAGAGCGACGGCAAGGTGATCGCCGCCGGGGATTCCAACGGCTCCTTCGCAATGGTCCGGTACAACGAGGATGGGTCGCTGGACTCCGGCTTCGGCGCCGCCGGCAAGGTGACCACTCCGTTCACCTCCGCCACCGCCCTGGGCAACGCCGTCACCCTGCAGTCGGATGGCAAGATTGTCGTCGCTGGCAGCCTCGCCGTCGCAAACGGCAGCGGCGGCCGCTTCGCCTTGGCGCGCTACAACACGAACGGCACGCTCGATAGCTCGTTCGGCTCCAATGGCACGGTGGTCACCCAGGTCACGCCCAACTCCAATGGCGGCAGCGGCAACGCCGTCGCCATCGACTCCACCGGCGGCATCCTCATCGCCGGCTACGCCTTCAGCCCCGGCGGCACGCTCAATGACTTCGTCATCGTCCGCTACAGCGCAAGCGGCGCGCAGGACATGAGCTTCGGCGGCGGCACGGGCAAGGTCGTCACCGCTTTCGCCCCCTTCGGCTCCGAAACGCAGGACAAGGGCTACGGCATCGTCGTCCAATCGGACGGCAAGTTCATCGTCAGCGGCTCCGGGACCAACACCTTGTCCATGGCCCGCTATAACCCCGATGGCTCGTTGGACAGCGGCTTCGGCAACAGCGGCAAGGTCACCACCGCCAACGCCACCGGCACCGTCGGCTACGGCGTCGCCCTTCAATCAAACGGCAAGATCGTCGTCGCCGGCACCGACAGCAACAACGTGCTGCTCAGCCGCTACACCACCGCCGGCCAGCCCGACAGCAGCGGCGCAAACGCCTTCGGCAACACCGGCACCGGCCGCATCTCCACCGACTTCGGCGGCACCGATGCGGCGCTGTCGCTGGCGATCGCTTCCGACGACAAGATCATCGTCGCCGGCTACACCTACACCAACACCAGCGCCCGCAACTTCGCCGTCGCCCGCTACGACAAGGACGGGCACAACGTCCCCGGCGCCACCGGCGGCCTCGATCCCACCTTCGGCCTGGGCGGCAAGATCGTCACCGGCATCGGCGTCTCCGCCGAGGCCCACGGCGTAGTCATCCGCCCCAACGACGGCCGCATCGTCGTCGTCGGCTACGC